>NZ_FOER01000012.1:0-134449 GCF_900110805.1 Butyrivibrio sp. TB
CTAGGCTAATGAAACCACTGTGAGACCTCCACGCTTAAGGCGCACGCTCTTTCTCTCCATATATCCGCCACATTTACTCTGCTACTACAAATGTGATAGTTATTAGACCTCGTTGTTCTTTGCCAACTTATCTCTCGTAGCCTAGCCTTATATGTGATTTCTGTCCGTCGGACCAGAGATTTGCTCACAGCTTCCTTCAGATTCCACCTCACGATGGACACCCTTGCTGTTCAGCTATACACTTCCCACTATCTGGGCGTGTTCGGGACTTTCACCCGTTAGAGCGCACCCATGGCGCGCAAACAAAGAAAGCGCCCACTCCAAATGGAAGGGGCGCTTCTTATTTACAGACTTCCCACCTGTAAAAAACATCACTTTGAGTCTTTTTACAGGTGCAAGTTACTTACTTAGATGAAACTCTTCTATCAAGCTCAGCCTGCATCTCATCCAGAAAATCCTGTGGATTGCAGCGTTCATATGCTTTCATATATTTCTTCCACATAGCTTCAAAATCATCTGCCATTACCACCTGGGGAAGGTATTCGTGTTTGACCTGACCCATCAGGTTCCAGGCAAGGCCTCCGGAGGTTGCATTGGTCATACTGTTGGAGTATGAATACATTGGATACCAGGGGCCTGGAGCTTCATTACTTCCAAGCATGTCCACATAGGTCTTAACTCCATAGGCATCGAAGCACTCTTTGATGCTATCGCTAAGCCCGTCATAATATTCTCCCGGCTGGTCTTCTGGAAGAAGTGAATTGATACCGTCATCGCTTGTGCCTCTGTAACGGGGAAAATATGGATAGTAGCACATATGAGACATCTTATAGTTTGTATTTAAGAGTTTTTCTCTTTGTTCTGGGGTTCTGTAGAATACTCCATTGTCATCAACCTGATAATCTACTCCTTCCTGTCCCCAGAACCTTAAGTTATGTATATCTTCGCTTAGAAGGTCATTAATAAATCCAAGAGCAGCATCAACGTCGCTGCAATCAACTGTAACAGCAATTCCTCCCGATACATTGAGCTGATCTCCTGAGCTATGCCACTGATTATGTACGTCTTCAGAGATAGTAACCGGCACAGGTACATATTCACAGCCTTGCTCATCAAGACCAGCCTGCTTGATAGAATCAAGAGCAAAGCTTGCAAAGTCCCACCACTGATCTACCATTCCCAGAACTCTTCCTGTAGATAACTTAGCTATATACTCTTCATATGTCTGAGTAAATGACTGAGGATCGACTATACCTTTATGAAACTCCTCATTGAGCTTCATAAAATATGCCTTGGCAGTAGGCGTAGTATTATAATCTATTACTTTCAAAGTCTCAGGATCTACAATAACAGATCCGTCATTTGGATATCCATCCAAAAACTGCGGTGCATTCTCAAGGCAGAAATATCTCCAGTCTTCGCACAGTATAGTATAAGGGATGATCTCTGATCCATCTTCCATAGTAGGATTGGCTTCATAGTAAGCTTCTATCAGATCAAAATACTGATCCAGTGTTCTAACCTCGGGATATCCTGCCCACTTTAAAACCCTTGTCTGAATCCAGAATGCCTCATCATTATGGGTACAGGAAGTATCTTTGCCTTTATAATTACTAAACTGTGGAATCCAGTATATATGTCCGTCGGATTGTCTTAATCTGTCCCATTCTTCATCAGAATAGTAAGCCTTGATATTGGGATACTTGTCTATATAATCATCAAGGGCTATAAGCGCTCCGGCTTCATAGAGCTGCTTAGAAGCATCTCCGCCATCTATAAAATCAGGATATTCTCCTGATGCTATGAGCATGGCAACAGCATCCTGGGCGGTCTGACCGTGAAGCCAGGTTTCTGTGACCATAACGCCGGTCTTACTTGCTATGATATTTTTTATTTCATTGTCCTTATTCAGCTCTATTCCTGGAGCCGCATAAAAGGCTGTGAATTCTATGATCTTTTTGTTATTCCCAAATAATAGCCTATTACCCAGGATCAATATAAAAACTGATACAGCCACAAGAATTACAGCTATTATCTTTTTTCTGTTCATATAAAACCTCGTATATATGGCATTAAGTGCCATTTTACTCTAATTGTCTTTACTGACATTTTACTTTAATTGTCTTTCTTCTCCTGTTTTCTGAATTTGGCAGGGGTACATCCCTTTACTGCGATGAACTTGTTGACAAAGTAGTCTACATCCCTGTAACCAACTGCAGCAGCTATCTCATAGATCTTCATATCTGTTGTAAGTAGAAGCGATATAGCCTTTTCAATCCTGTAATTATGCAGATAATCCCTAAAAGAGCAGCCGTATCTTTTATGAAAAAGCTGACCAAGATAAGCGCTGTTAACATAATATTTGTCACCAAGACCCTTCAACGTAAGATTGCTCATATAATTATCTCTTACTTCTCTTTCTATATCGGCAAGAGCGCCTGTGGAGACGTTCTTACGAAGCTGAGAGAGGTAATCGGCATATTCCAGAGCAAACTGTTTAAAATGCTCTTTACTGCCTCTTAAAGCGCCTTTTTCAAAGGTCTTCTCACTAATTATCCTGAGTATCTCTTCCTGGTTTATATCATCATCAAGCTTGGCTGCAAGATTGATAAGCTGGAAAACTATATAATTGATATTAATATCAATAAAGCTGCTGGCGCCTGACTCTCTTACATCTGTGTAGAGCTTTTCTACGGTTTCTAATATTCTGTCTTTGTCATAATCTTCGACAGCTCGGACGAAATCGTCAATAGAATCTTTTAATATCAGTACTTTTTCATTACTATTTTTTATATCATTATCATCGTAGTTGTATATGCTCTGCTTTTCTCTAAAGCCTTTTAAGAATCTAAGCCGGAGGGCTGTTCCGTAGGACTTTGTTGTATTCCTGAGCCCCTTGACGCTTTTACCAACAAAAAGATTTATTTCAAAATTGGTATAGTCGCGTATATAATCGTGAAGCTTAATAAAATAGTCCTCTTCACTACATCCCATATTCACAGAAAGGGATCTTGTATATATAAATCCCACATCATAAATGTTATCATGACCTGATGGATCAAATACAGCATTAAATTCATTATCCGAAAGAAATGCCTTGGCAGCTTCGTATATCTTCCTTTGCATGGCGATCTTGTCAGATTCATCCCTGTCTTCGTCAGGAAGGAAGGCTTCTTCTGCCTGTATCTCTATATATCTTACGATATCATCATCACTTATCTTATTAAGAACTCTTCCCAGCATGACATCATCGAATTTGCCTCTTATAACACCTATAAGATCACGCTCAAAATATGCATCTTCCATCTCCTTGGATATAGGAGCCTTGTCCTGAGTGTGATTTCTTTGCTTAACTTCACCAAGGATCTCTAATAAAGCCTCTTTATCAACAGGTTTTAATATATATCTCTTACAATCATACTTGATAGCAGTCTGGGCATAGGAGAAATCGGCAAAACCGCTGCTGATAACAAAATCTGCATCGCTTACACCGCTTTTTCGTATCTCTTTCAACAGGTCAAGACCGGTCATAACCGGCATCTTGATATCTGCTATTATAAGATCAACCCTGTTATCCTTAAGATAGTCAAGAGCATCCTGACCGTTTGAGAATGTCGCAGCGATCTCGTAGCCCTCGCTATTCCAGTCTATAAGAGCTTTAAGTCCCTGTAATATATGTGGTTCATCATCTACTAACAATACCCTGAGCATTTTTACTATCCTTATCTTAATTTAGTATTCTTATCAGCAGGAATCTTAATAGTTATAAGAGTTCCTACCCCTTTTTCTGAAGATATGTCAAAATAAGTCCCCTCGCCCGCATACATTTTAAGTCGCAGGCATGCATTGATAATTCCCACTCTGCCACTGGTTTTGAGCATATCTATACTTGCATTATTCATCTTATCTGAAAGAGACAAGACATCTTCATCATCCATTCCAATTCCGGTATCTTCTATCTCTATATACATATTATCATCTTTGATATATGCTCTTACGAAGATCCAACCCTTTGAGGCTTTAGGTTCTATAGCATGAATACAGGCATTTTCCACAAAAGTTACCATGGACAGCTTTGGAATATCGTATTCCAGGGCTTCATCGTCTATATCAATAGAATACGAAAGCCTGTCGCCAAATCTATAGCTTTGAAGATCAAGATAAGCGGATACAAAGTTCATCTCATCTTTGATCTTGACCATATCACTTCCCCATTCGACATATTGTCTTTGGATTATGGCAAGATTCTCTATCATCCTGGCAGTTTCCTGTTCCTTTTTGATGATACTGTGCATCCTGATACTCTCAAGAGCATTAAAGAGAAAATGAGGATTGATCTGGCTTTGAAGTGCTAAAAGCTCCGCTTTTTGCCTTGCCATGATGGATTTACTTTCTCTAAGTTTTTGTTTATAGACAGTATCTATAAGATAATTGATACGCTCTGCCATAGTATTATAGTTTCTGGCAAGAAGTGCTATCTCATCATCGCCTTCTGTATCAGTTGCAAGCTCTAAGTGTTCGTCATTATATTTCTTAACTGTACTACTTAGTCTTAGCAGCCTGTTCAGCAAAAGCGCCCTGAAGTAAGTCAGTCCAAAAAGCGGCATGATAAAGCTTATAGCAACAAGAATAAGGACAATAGTAATATATTTATTTACTGCCCTTTTAACATAGTTTTCTCTTTTTAATACATTAATATCGATATCGCAGCCATAGAGCTTAGCTTTTATAGAATAGTCAATACTCTTTTCATCAGCTTTGATCCTGAAATCATCATAAGTTGTATCTGAGATATCATTAGAAAGAACTACACGGTCTTTCTGAGTAACTTCAAACAAAACACCTTCGTTAATGCCTGAAAGCTCTGTAAGTTCCTTAATAAGATAATCGTAGCTAAGTTCAAATACGAGTATTTTTTCTTTAGAAGGCTTCGGATAATAATCCAAAGCCTGAATCAGATATATATGCTTGGATTTTTCTATATTTCTGGTCTCATCCTTGTAATAACCAAACCATAAGAGCTTGTTACTGCCACAGGCTTTAAAATCCTTATACCATAGAGTATCCTTGATACTGTCTATAGTCTGAATTCCGCCACCACCGACAAGTGTAGAGTTGTCCGCATAAAAATTAAAACTACAATGCTCAAGGCTTGCAAGCTCCCATAAGGTCGAGGTCTTGCGCAGATTGCCATAAGCAATGTAGTAGTCATATTCCGAAGCATATTTTGTATTTAGAAAATCATATATTCCGCTATTGAGATATACCGATGTAGTCATCTCATCGATCATCCCAAAATCAGAACCAAGAGTAAACTCAATAGAAGAGGCAACGCCTTTATTTAAGGTCTGCCTCTCCGTTTTTTCTGCATTCCAAATAATACCTGCTATAATACCGTCTACAACAAACAAGGGTATTATAACGAATATCAAGTAGAATATTATTATTTTTTGTGTGATGCTCATTGAATAGAGCTTTTTTATAATACTGTTTTTATAAATATTATTTGTATTAATGCTATTTTTCATTTACAAAACCCGGGTGACAGTAATCATCCTAAGCTTCGTATTCAAAGTCGTTGAAAATAGCTTTTCCACCGGGCTGCTTGGTAGCAAAATTAAATAGTCCGAATCTGCATCCGGTAAAATGATCAAGACCAAAATGAAGCTTATGATTAATTCCTGTATCAATCATTCCGTCGCCCGCATCATAATAAAAATATGCAGTATCCTTACCTCCGGTAAAGTCAGCACAAATCTTGAGCGTAACGACGTCTGTATCTATTATACGCGAAAATACGACATTACCGGGCAGATAATCTATTCTTTTGTCAAATCTGTCAACTTCCTCTTTCTTCCTGACCATAACGACAAGCTCTTTCTGGAAGGACTGATTTCTGACACCCACAAGGCCATAGCATCCCTGCATAGCGCAGATTCCTGCTACATCTCCGTCTTTAAGACCGCTTACATCAACTGTAACCTGAGCGCAGCACTTTGGCATCATCATGCGCTGGGTGAGCATATTTTTGGCATGAACAAGGTTAGTTGCTATCTTGGTATTCTTGATCTCAAGACCGCCTTCATGCTTGATCTTCCAGCCTGAATCACAGGGAAGGTGATTCCACTGCCACTGCTTTTTAAGAGCAGGATGAGATGTTTTGGTCACATCGTATTTAAAATCGTCCGAAGTGTATAGTTTATCATATTTATGATCTTTAGCCAAATTTTGAGTATCAAGAAACTTCTTTATCTCTTTTTCAGAAGGAATCTTAAGATCATCACTTACATATGGGAAGCCGTCCTTGAAAGTAAGAGGAATTATTACCGGTACTCTTCCTACTGCACCGCAGTCCTGGAACAGATATGCAACCCATTTTCCGTCAGGAGTATCAACGATTCCGCCCTGTGCTACGCCTCTTCCGGGATTGCCGATATCATCGATCACAAGGTCTTTTCTTTCGAATTCGCCGTTTAGATCACTTGCTCTGTATACGACCTGTGTTCTCATTCCGGCGCTCTTGGGCCAATGTATAAGGAAGATGTAATAATAGCCGTCAATCTTGTAGATATGAGAGCCTTCATATCTAAGATATACATCATCTGTATCCCTTATTATGATCTTGGAAAGGCCGCCTTCTTTGATAGCAGAAAGGTCAGGCTCAAGCTCTGTGATCCAGATATCTCCATTGCCATAAGTTACATATACCCTTCCGTCATCGTCAAAAAGAAGTGATAAGTCATGGAAGAAGCCATCCATATAGTGTTTCTCCCACTTGCCCTTTTCAATATCATCTGTGGTAAAAAAGTAAGTCTTTTTGATATCAACAGATGAAAAAGCTATATAGTATATTCCGTTATGGAATCTGAGGGTCGGAGCCCACATTCCATGTCCGTATATGCTTTCTTCTCTCTCGAGGTTCTCAGCAGAGCTATCCTCCAGTTTGTCAAAAACATAATTAACTATCTCCCAGTTCACAAGATCATAAGATCTTAAAATAGCGCATCCAGGGAAAAAATACATAGTTGTGCTCACCATATAATAAGCATTACCAACTCTTATAACATCCGGATCCGGATAATCAGTTTTCATAATAGGATTCAAACTCTGCATCGGTCTATTCCTCGTAATAATTTTCTATATTTTTCTCAAGATTCGTAATCTTCTATTATTGCATAGTAAGCATCTTTTTTCTTAAGATCCTTATCAAAAAGGAGCGGATCTTCGCCGCTTCTCCAGGTATGTGCATCGTCGATGCCCCATACTGTGATGCTGGTTACGTTATAGCCTTGATTCTTAAGTTCAAGCATTCCTTCAAAATATGCCTTATACAAATCTGCCTGCTTCTGAAATTCAGCATTAGTACTTGACTTAACGCCTATATCAAGCTCTGTTCCCTGAACTTCATATCCAGCATCAAGAAAGGACTTGGCTGTTTCAAGGAACTTATCAATATCATCACTGGTTGAAAGATGTGACTGCATTCCGATTCCGTCTATCCAGCCATTTTCTTTGACTTCAGAGAGGTTCTCAAGGATAAGATCACCTTTCCACATACATGAATAGTCATTGTAGAAAAGAGAATAATCATCAGATGCATATTTACTTGCATATTCAAATGCTCTTACGTAATAGTCAGGACCCACAACCTCATACCAGAGATTGTTTTTCTGTCTGATTCCGTTCTCATCTCCGTCGCCTACGTCAAAGGCTTCGTTAACAACATCTACTGCATAGATAAGACCAGGATGCTCTTTGTCAAAATATGTAAGGACTGACTTTATATAGCTCTCCATTCGTCTTAGCATAGTCTCTCTGTCAACAAGATCGCCGTCATCTGTGTAATCTTCTGTAAAGAACCATCTTGGAGTCTGATTGTGCCATACAAGAGTATGAAGTCTCATCTGGATGCCGTTTTCTTCGCAGTAATTGATACTAGGCTGACAGTTATCAAAATGAACAGCCGGCTCATAATATGAATCCGGAAGACCACTTGCAGATGCTTCTTTGTCAAGAAGCGATTCAGGCTTCATCTCATTTTCACAAGTGATACTGTTAAAGTTATCCTTAACTGCAGTATCAAAATCAGTCATACTATTAAATACATTATTAGGAAGAGCAACGCCTAGCTTAAATGAATCTTTGTACACATCAAGCATTGTGGTTCCGGCAAGTTCAGAAGCAGCTGCCTTAGCACTTCTGTCCTGTGTAAGGTTCATCTCTTCATCAGAATAAGCTATTGCAAGGATTGTGAACTTCTTGTCTTCACTTCCCTCTGCCATTTTGATCTCAAGCTTGTGAGAGGAAACTTTAGAATCATCAAATGCAATCTCTACATTGTTATTGTTCCAGCCATCAGCTCTATTAGCATCGATAGTAAGCATTAGCTCGCCATCTACATATACTTCTGCTTCTCCATATTCTGAGTTATTAGCTGCTTTGTAGTCAAGAAGGATGTTCTTGCAATTGGCTTCCAAAACAAAAGGCTCGTTACCGCTGACGTCTCGTGACCAGTTATCAGGGAATGTTACTTCGTCGCTCCTGACACTCTGATGAACCTCAGTATCCGTAAGAGTAAAGCTTCCGGTACTAACCTTGGCTCCATTTGAGTCCTTACTTGTAACCAGCTTCATGTTAAGGAAATCCGGTGAATAATAGTAAGTCTCAGGAACAGGAGCAATCTTATCAGTTGCTGTTTTGGTCTTGATCTTAGAGTCTATCTCATTTATGAGATTCATCATTGTATCAGCCATGATCTTGTGACCAAGAGCTGTTGGATGATACTCATCACTAAAGTAAAGGCTGTCTGAAAGATCTCCTGACTCAAATGCTGCAGCTGTACCGTCTTTTACACTTACCATTGGAAGTCCGTACAGATTACCTACAGGAATGTAAAGATCTTCAAGGTTCCACTTGGACTTAAAGACTGCGAACATCAGCATTACTGCTGTCTCATCGTCTTCTTCCAGTATCTGCCTTACAAGACTTTCATAGGCTCTTCCTTCGGTAGGCTCTTCATAATCGTTAACTGCAAACTCTACAACTACAAGATCAGGAGTTTCGCTGCAAAGCGATGTAACGTCTTTGTCATAGCGCATGATACCAAGCGCAGAAGGTGTACCGCCAACACCGGCGTTTACATATTCAATCTCTGCATCAGGATACTGCTCCCCTAGCATTGTAATGAACTGATCGCAATAAGACTTTGTAGTATCCTTAACTCCGCCGCCCTCTGTAATTGACCCGCCGATCATAGCGATGGTGACTTTTTCACCATTTCGAAGCTTATTGACAAAATTCTCTAATCTTCCGTTTGTACCGGTTGAGAGAAGTCCGGACTTTATAGCTTCCTTGTACCACTCCTTTTCATATATTGAAGTGTTGCCAGCTGACTGTGTAGAAGCTGCAGCGCTTGAGTCTGATGCGTTTGCAGATGAATCCGCTGATGCTTCAAGCGCTGCCTGCTGCGTGCTTTCACCCTGAGCTAAGGATCCTTGACCACCACTGTTTGCGGCGGTGCAGCCTGCCAAACATACCATATTTAAAGCAAGTAATAACCCAACTATTCTTCTTTTCATTGTCATAACCTCTAGTCAATACTTTATAGTTTTATACCCGTTTTTATAAATAAATCAAAAGACCAATCGCAGAAGACTTATCTTACAATTCCAAATCCAAGAATCGTAAAGCTCTTTTCTTCGCTTCCCTTAGCCATCTTAACTTCTACTCTTCTCTTTTTGCACTCTGTATCATTAAGGATTATCAGAGGATTGCAGTGTACCCAGCCGTTATCCAAAGGATTGATGCTTCTAACGTATTCCCCATCAACGTATACATCAGCTACTCCCTCAAGAGGGCTTCCTGAATCCTTGTTTATGATAACAAGGCGCTTTGCTTCAACTTCCATTGTGAATGGCTTTGAAAATGAACCGTGCTTTTTGGCATCAAATCTCCAGTTATTTGGAAACTGCTTAGTACCCTTAATGTCCATGTTCATCTCAACAGCCTGAAGCTCTGTATCTGTGCTGTCAAAATCACCTTCGTCGATAAGAGCTTCTACAGGCTTATCTTTTTTGTCAAAAAGAACAACTGTTTCAAAGTCAGTACCGATAGGTGATACCACCTTGTCAAAATCTGTATCTGCTTCGCTCTTATTATCAAGCATGTCTTTCATTACCTGCTCAAGGCACATAGCCATTACGCTGTGGCCTGTGTTGGTCGGATGGAATACATCGTAGAAATACTGTGCCTTAGTAATAAGTCTTCCTGTATCCTTGGTCTTATAGAACTGGTCTGTAACACAGGCTTTAAGACTTACCATCGGAAGATCGTAGGCTTTACCTACAGGGCTGAGTCTATCCTCAAGATTGTAATCGTTAGCAAAAACTGAGAAAAGGATTATAACTGCAGGCTGACTCTTGCCATTCCAGATCTTTCTGACAAGACTTTCAAAGCAGACACCCTTGGTCTCATCGCCTTCATCATTAACAGCGAATTCAACGATAACAACATCCGGTTCAACCTCACCGTCTCTTCTTACATCTCTGTCATAGCGAAGCATTCCAAGCTCTGAAGGGGTTCCGCCAACACCGGCCTTTACATAATGGATGTTTTCATCCATTCCTGTGAGCTTTTTGAAAGCTTCGTATGTCTTATATGCATAACATTCTGTGTTGATCGGAACAGCACCGGCGCCCTGTGTTATGGAACCGCCGATAAATGCGATCGTTGTATCTTCTCCGCGTCTTGCCTTTTCTACAGCCTTGTTGAATCTGTAGGAGTTACCAACCTGAAGGACGCTGTCCCTTACATGTGCTGCAAATTCTGCGCTTTCAAGATCTACTGGTGCATCCTCTTCCTGAACAGGTGCATCAAATCCGTCATTAAGATAAAGCTTAACTGTCACATTGGCAGTAAAGTCATTAGCGCCATATTCAAAGCGGCACTGACCAACTTCCTTATCTTCATCAGTAAGATCGATAGCAGAAAGATCAAGAAGGTGCTCAGCTCCGTTACAAGCTACAGGCATCTCAAGAAGTGTTCCGCCTCCGAGGAGGTCATTCTTGCCATAGAACTGGAATACGAACTTACACTCTGTATCCTTGTCACAGCCATCAACTATTACTCCGATACTATGAACGAGCTTCTTAAAGCCCTGCGCTGTTTTCAGCATATCTATAAGATTTTCATCAGAAAGATTACCAACGAACTTACTTGCTTCTATAAGTCTTCCGCCATCAAGATAGATGGGAGTGATTCCCTTTCCATCAGGTGTTGGGAAGGCAAATACATTCTTATCCTTCATCAGAAAGTAAAACTGTCTCTTTTTCTCCGGATCTCTTGGAGCAACCGGTCCACGCATTTTAAATTCCTCTTTTCCAAATGGCATATCGCAGAATACGATATGCCACTTTTGACTTTACTTTTTAAATATTCTTTTCTATATATATAATTCAAATACTATATTCTAGCAAAATCCTGATATACGATTTTTATATCGAATTATTTAGTTAATCTGATCAAAACTCAATGCTGACATGTGCAGCAGATGTTCCTGTAAGCTCAGCGCTTCTATTATCAGGTCCTGCAAATCCTACATATATATCAGCCTTGGAGCCTTCGAAGACTCTCTCGCCTTCTTCGTTTACAACCATAAGTGACTTCTTAGGTACTGTGAATGTCACTGTCTTGGTCTCGCCTTTTTTAAGTTCAACTCTTTCGAAGTCTACAAGGTGAGCATTAGGAACTTCAAGTGCTGAGTCAGCAACCTTAAGATAAAGCTGAAGTACATCACTTACATCTGCATCTCCTGTATTGGATACAGTAACTTCTACCTGTGCATCTCCATCTGCGAAGTCCTTAACAACCTTAAGATCTTTAGCGCTAGTCTTGGAATAAGTAAGACCATATCCAAATGGGAAGAGAACCTTGTTGTCATCTTCGATGAATCTGTAGGTTCTGCCCTTCATGCTGTAATCTGTGAACTCAGGAAGATCCTCAAGGCTGTTATAAATGGTAACAGGGAGCTTACCTGAAGGTGATACCTTACCAAAGAGGATATCAGCGATGCTCTTACCGCCCTGTCCGCCCGGATACCATGTCTGAAGGACTGCAGCGCAGTGCTCGTTGGCAAATCTAAGATCCATAGCACTTCCTGTCATAACAAGAAGGATGATAGGCTTACCTGTCTTAACAAGTGCATCGAAGAGAACTTCCTGGCTTTCAGGGAACTCAAGAGTGTTCTTGTCTCCTGAAGCATAGGAGTTACCTGTATCTCCCTCTTCTCCTTCAAGTGTCTCATCAAGTCCAAGGCACAGAACTGTAAGATCTGTATTCTCAGCTGCGATAACAGCTTCTGTAACTCTGTCAAAAGGCTTGGCAAGGTTCTCTTCCTTGTCCATGAAGAGGTGAGCACCCTTAGCGTAATGTACGCTTATGTCATCTCCTGCTTCGTCCATGATTCCTTCAAGTACAGTCACGTGTCTTCCGGGTGTTCCGTGATAGTTACCTATAAGAGCAGCTCTGGAATCAGCATTAGGTCCTATTACAGCAATGCTTCCGATCTTCTTTTTATCAAGAGGAAGGATGCCGTCATTCTTAAGAAGGACAACGCTTTCAAGAGCAGCCTTGTCAGCAAGCTGTCTGTGCTCCTTGGTATCGATATCCTTAAATCCAAGGCTATCCCATTCATTTTCTTCAAACATTCCAAGCATGAAACGTGTTGTAAAAAGTCTGATAGCAGACTCTCTTACAGTCTTCTCATCAATAAGTCCTTTTCTCTTAGCAGAGAGGATCTTCTGATATGTGCAGCCGCAGTTAACATCACATCCTGCTTCAAGAGCAAGCTTGACACTTCTTTCAGGAGTAGCTGTAACCTTGTGATTCTCATGGAAGTCTCTGATAGCCCAGCAGTCAGATACGAAGTGGCCCTTGAATCCCCACTTGCCACGAAGGACTTCTTTCATAAGATAGTTGTGTCCGCAGCATGGCTCGCCGTTAGTTCTGTTGTAAGCGCCCATGACAGCTTCAACTTCGCCTTCTTTGACACAAGCTTCGAATGCGGGAAGATATGTCTCATACATCTCCTTAAGGCTTACTCTTGCATCAAATGAATGGCGCAGAGCTTCGGGTCCTGAATGTACAGCAAAGTGCTTAGCACAGGCTGCAGCAAGCATAGTCTTCTTTTTGCCCTGAATACCCTTGATAAAAGGAATTGCCATCTTGGAGATGTGTACAGGATCTTCGCCGTATGTCTCCTGTCCTCTTCCCCAACGAGGATCTCTGAAGAGGTTGACATTGGGTGACCAGATTGTAAGTCCCTTATAGATATCTCTGTCGCCTCTCTTGGAAGATTCATTATATCTGGCTCTTGCTTCTATACCGATGCAGTTACCGATCTCTTCCATGAGCTCTTTATCGAATGTTGCTCCAAGTCCTATAGACTGAGGAAATACAGTAGCGGTTCCACTGCGGGCAAGTCCGTGAAGTCCTTCATTCCACCAGTTGTATTCCGGAACTCCGAGTCTTTCAATCGCCGGAGAATCGTAACGCAGCTGTGATGCCACTTCTTCAAAGGTCATCTTTTTTACAAGCTCTTCAGCTTTTTTTCTTGCTTCTTCTCTGTTCATTGGTTTAAAGTACCTCTCATCTTATTAACAGCTATAAATAGCTTCTGAAAATTCATGTATATAGGGTTGCCCTAGTCTTAGCCGATTCCTGGGAATCCCCAAAGTTTTAGCATTCCCTATATGTATGATTTTCAGTTTGTTATAGCTTTATTCTTAAATTGCTTTTTATTGCACAGGTTACAACATCTACACCTGTAACATGATATTTAGAATTATATTTATTAATTGCAAAGTCTTCTATTCAGATATACACAATTACTTCTCATATATTGCGATATAAAAGCGAAAATAAATTTCCGCGATAAATAACGCAAAAGCGAGCATCATCTATCGTAAAACGCCAGATGATGCTCGCTTTTTAGTTATATACAATGATATATAGCTATTCAATTGGTTTTGCAAATAGCAAAAGTCTGATCATTAATCTCCCGGCCAAAAGACACGAGTTCTGTAGACGCATTAAGACTATGAAGATATTCCTCCGCTACAGAAAGCATTCCTCCAGTACCACAAGCAGGATCATATTTTGGCCTCTAACACTAAATCCTCAAAAAAGTCTTGGTAAATAGTAAAACAAAAGAACGATCAGTACTCCTATAAGTAAATATTTTAGTCTTTCCCTATCCACCTTACTTGGATTATGTAGCTTTTCATCACTTACAACATACCCAGGATAGTTATCGGGCTTTTCTTCAGGAATGAAGTCAGCTTCAACAGCTTTGCCATACCAGGTAGTTCCGGCATTTTCAGATATATACTTTTTGTATTTCTCAGCATTTTCAATATCACCAAGCTTTTTGGCTGTAAGATACAGATAGTACTGCCTTGCAACTTCATCCAAAGGTCTTTCCTGAGGAGTGCCAAGTACGGTATATATCTTTTCATAGTCATTATTTATGCAGCAATAAGCATAGTCTCTGTACAGCTGCAAGTCTTTGTATATCTTAAAATTCCATATAGAATGCCTAGCCTTAGGGTAAAGCTTGCATCCCTCGTCCGCACAGGATTTAACTGTATCATAGTCATTGTAGTAAAGCGCTATAAGCTGCTTTAAATGCAAAGCTATCAGCATATTGTTGGCTGTTGCGGATGCTTCCTGCATAAGGCCAAGACATTTAGACGCTTTATCTATTTTTCCAAGTCTATACAAAATGCTTCCGAAATTATACTGAGTAACACTCCACAACATCTGCTTGTTCAGGGTTGTCGGAACAAAGGAAAGGTACCTTGAAAGGCCTTTATCCGGTCGGCATTCTCTGAAGGCATATCTGTTAAGTTCGCGGTGAAGAACTCTTTTTTGCTTAAGGTATAATATTTCTGTAAGTAAAATAGCTACTACAATGAGCCTAAGCCAGGTACTATCATGCGGAATAAGCCTTCCACCTTGAAAGATATAAAAGGCACTTCCAAATACAACAATATAAAAAATAGTTCTTAAGAAATTGAACTTTCTTACACAATTGCCTTTAAATTCCTTATCTTCGTCGCATGCATCATCCCCGATTATCTGCAAAATTCTGTTCCACTCTTCTTTGTTACTCATGTTACTTATTCTCCCTCTAAAACTCTTACTCCGCAGCCAGATCGCTAAGTACCTTGTAAAGCTCAGGCTGCTCGTCTTTCATACGTATAGGCCTTCCTTCTCTGTCTAAAAATGCATGAGAAGATGTAGCTTTACATACAGTCTTACCCGCCTTGTTCTTCATCTCATATGCAAGATGGAGCTTAACGCCTTTGAACTCTTTGACCTTGACACTTATCTGAACATGGTCCGAGAACGTAGTACTGATTTTATAGTCGCAGTTCACATTCAAAACCGGTGATATTATCCCCATTTCTTCAAGCTTTGCATAGTCCCATCCAATCTGAGACAGAAAATCTATCCTGGCTTCTTCCATCCACCTGATATAATTTGAATGATGCGTTATTCCCATCCTGTCGGTTTCGTAATACTGAACGATGTGTGTGTATTCCATGTTATAAACCTCTTTTATCAAAAAATCTTTAATCTCAAATTATTAAACTATGTACTACTATAACAAAAAATGAACCGGATGACAGATTTTTTGTCATCCGGCTTATTTCACTGCGTGTAAAGCTCTGTTATCTCTATCAAAAGATATTACAGAGCTTTTCCGGGTGTTTTATTTAGAGCTTTCGCATTTTCAGTCTAGTATAGTCCAATCAGTCCGATCCATCTGTTCATCAAGTACATACAATAGTTATCGTAAACAATTTATTTTTTCTCATTCTTTTTTTCCAAACAACCTCTCAAAAAAGCCAGGCTTTCTTTCTTTTTGAGCTTTAACCCAAAGAGGTATACCATTTTCATCAAGCTCTTCCGGAGCCAGAAGGTTAACGGCATCCTTGGTATATAAGTCAAGATTTACAGGTGTAACTTTGGTCTTTACAGACGGTTTCTTTGCAGTATTATCGCTGTAAGGATAAGTGCTGCAGTACACCTCATAGTCAAAGACATCTTTATGTTCATCCAGATATTTTTTCAGATAATAAGCTCTTAATGGACATAGCTCAGGATCCTCATTTTCAGGCGTATCCTCATAGCCAGTTGCAAGGAACAATTTGCCTTCTTTTATAATCATGGTACAAACATTAATATCTATGATTGTTATGTCCAAGTCCTGCGATAACGTACATATGTGATCATATAATTCTCTGACTTTCATTTTAACCTTTCTCCTTTTGGATTGTTAGCAGGAATACATCTGATTCGAAAGTTGCACTTCCATCATTTTTTGTATATGACGAACTGTGGTCGTACACCATCCCAAGTTTCTCCATGACTCTTCTGCTTCCTATGTTTTCCTTTGCGCACTCACCCTCAAATGTGCGTGCCCCATAGACCTTTGCTGCATGCATCATTAGTGCATTCATTCCTTCTACGGTATAGCCTTTACCCCAGTCATCGTATCTGTTGACATAAGATAAAGTCCACACATCTCTGTCCACATCATGGTTAAGAGCGTAGATTCCAACTGCATGTCCATCCTCTTTATCAGACACCAGCATGAGTATATTGATCTTGGAAGTGGGATCTTTCTTGGGTAGCCATGCAAGTGGCTCTTCAGGAGACTTACATGCAGAGCCAAGCAAATACTTGAAGACTCTCTCATCCATATCCCAGGCAGTCATTACCTTATAATCTTCAGGCATAAGGCGCCTCATTATCAGTCTTTTAGATTCTACAACTTCTTGATTGTTCATTTCTTTTCTCCTATACAGTAACTACAACCAGATTCTATTTAATCATAAACAGATCGATCTTCTTCTGAAATGTTTTCTAATTCAAGGTATTCCTCATATTCCCTTAAGTATGGACGCTTGTTTTTTAGTACAGACATATTTCTTTTTAACACATCAATACTATTGCTCGGATTCTGAATATAAAAACGACATATTTCATGAATCCTGTTTTTACAGTCTTCTATTCTATAATCCGACTGAGAAATTAGAGCTATACAGTAATAATAGCCTATTATATCAAATTCAAAATCAGCACTGGTATGTTGTTCAGAAGGATGATATGTTTCAAGTGTTTTTAATACAGTATCTACAATACATTCTTCCTGAGCAAATGAAGTCATTCGCTCATATTCATTTAGCTTTATCGGGACATGTGAGAACTGAGCGAATTTCTTACATAATTTCCATATTTTTTCAGGATCAGCATTAATTTGCTCACATGCTGACATCAACGGTAATGTTAATTTGCGCTTCATTGCAATTTCTTCAATGCTAGAGCCTCTTATTACATGATTTTCCCTACTAGCGTTCTCAACCGCTTCTAAGTAATTCTTTATTTCTTCTACAGATGGTATTTTCCCCATAACACTCCCCTCTCTTCAACACTCTTTTCTATACTCATTCAGAAATGCTTCCATGAACGCATGGCGCTCACTAGCTATATCAGCTGCTGCCTCAGTATTCATCAAATCTTTCAGAAGTAAAAGCTTATCATCAAAATGTTTTAATGAATCTTCCAAAGACCTGTCATGCTTTCCGCCATACGCAAATGTTCTTGCTATTCCTATAGCTCCAATTGCATCAAGTCTGTCTGCATCCTGTACAATTTTTCCCTCCAGAGTCTCAGGCACCTTGTCCTTATTATGACTAAAGGATACTCCATTTATAATATCCACTATCCATTCTATGGTTTCAACCTGAATATCCTGACCTTCCAAAAAAGTTCTCGCATTCTGATTGTTCTTGGTATTAAAAAGTTTGTGATCATCGACATCATGAAGAATAGCTGCCAAAGAGATCACAAACAAGTCCGCTTCCTGATACTTAGAACTAATAGAAAGGGCATTGTGATAAACCCTTAGAGAATGGTCTGTATCATGTCCGTCCGAATTATTATCGAATACTTTCTGTATATATTTAATTGCATTGCTAATAATCTTTTTTTGGGCATCGTCACTCAACATTTACTTCTCCACGAAAGATTACTGATACATGAGTAATCTTGTTGTCCGGATCAAGGGAGTTGACCTCCTTAAGCATCTCCAGCCTGCTACTCATCATGTATTCAATATCGTCATTGGTCGCTATTCTTATTTCCATATTTTTCCTCTCTAAGAATCAATCTCGATATTGAATTTTACAGTTTCGCCACAGTCTATGCACTGATATGGTCCATTCTTGAGATTGCCACCTCTTCTGAATGCATAGATAAAAGGATAAATAGCCTGCATCGCTACCATGCATACGTTATCACTATTTTCTTTATCAAGATCACTTCCTACAAAACGTATAACATCGCCTTCCTTATATTTGGGGCAATGACTTTCTATTACTGTAACTTTAACCTTGTTATCTGTATAATTCATGCTTTTAATTCCTCGCCTAACCGCTTAGCAATTTCAGGATCCGTTCCGTTAGTTAATACAAAAATTATGACATCCTTTTTGCTAAGCATCTTTTTAAGTAATTCCTCGTCCAGCTTATCAAGTAGCTCCAAAAAGCTTATCTGTGAATCAGCCTTTATCTTCTTTAATATCGCAGTATCTCTGAGTTTTCTTTCGCTCTCATTTTTGGGATATCCCTGTCCGAATGGCTCGGAAAAAACACTCTCGATTGTCTTTTCAAGATTATCTGCTCCATTCCACGTATACTCTTCTCCAAGTGGAAGTGATATAGCATTGCCGTTATTAATCTGTGCAAAGAGATATGCATCTTTTGGTGTTGGTACATAGCCGCACAAAACTCCAGGCATATTATTACAAGCAAGCATCATACCCTGCCCGGAAGAGCACCCGGTAACAACAAAATCAACTGATTCACTCGCCAGCAATAATCCTATCAATAGCGATATATCTATATAGCTATATGAACAAATATCATCTTCCGAGCAGCCAAAATTGTATATTTCTGATCCGGAAGCATATTTCTCTACTGCTGAATACAGCAACTTATTTTTACTAATCTGTGAGGTTGCCTGAATAATTGCTATTTTCATTAAAATAATCCTCTACAAAAAGTATATTTAGAAATAATGTTCCATCAAACGATCTACCCATTCAGGGACAGCCGCATCTTTCTTATCATATACAGGGTAATACGGTTTTATATCCAAAACAGGAGTGCCATCTATGGCATCAAGTCCCTTAACAACCAGCGTATCCTCAGAAACAGAAACCACTTTGACGGAAGTCATTCCGATGCGGTTAGGTCTATCTTTTCCTCTCTGGGAAAAAATACCGACAAGTGGCATATCTTCTCTGTTCTGCGGTCTTCTTTGCAGATGTTTATCTTTTTCATACTTTGCTTTATCAAGATGATAAAGAATGATCACATGAGAAAAATCTTCGAGTCCCTTCAATCCTGAAATGTATTGGGAATCCAGAACTATAGAAGAAGTATCCTCACCCCAGGAAACATCTTTTCTGTCCTTAACTTCATTTCTAACATAGCCAATTGGTTCCATTTCAATCTTCATAGCAGTCCTCCTCAAGTAAAGCTCATGTTAATCCAAATCTTCTGTCTTTAAATCATCAACATCAAAAAACATTTTTTCATCCCTGCCCAAATTAGTAATAATTATGCCAAGTCTCACTCAAGTACTGGATGGAAAACGTTAAAATTTGTAAAGCTATGATGGTATAGGTATAAGCACACTTCCCCATCCGAAGTTGCCAGGTGAAAGCCATTACTTTCAGCTAAAGAAATGATTTCGTCTAACATTTGCTGCTTTTCAGAATCTGTATAATTATCTGATGAATTTTCTTTTATTCGTATAGAATCCATATCCAATACTATCGCACCGTCTCCATACTTAAAATCCGCTTCAACTACGTCGTTGTAGCAAAAATAATACTGATCAAGAACAACCTTATCATTAGTATCATTATCAACATAAGACCCCCACCACGGAACATCATTATATCTATAGGGTGGAACCGTGTCATATACTCGTCCTAAAGAGGTTGCCTCAAAATGGTCCCAGTCATAGGCGAACCACATTTGGGAATTCGAACCTGACAGGTTAATGCCATTTTTTTCAGCTAAGGTCATGATTTCGTCTAACATATATTGCTTTTGAGAATCTGAATAAAGATCTGATGAATTCTCTTTTATTCGTATAGAATCCATATCCAATATTATAGTACTGCCTCTAACCTTAAAATCTGCTTCAACTACGTCGTTGTAACAAAAATAATGCTGATCAAGGACAACCTTATCATTACTATATATACCAACATAAGTTGCCGACCACGAACCATCAAAATAATGCCAGTAGTTTTTTAGCAAAATGGAAATTGTAATGATCATAAAACAGGTCAGCAATACCATTACAATACTTTTGCAACGAATGCCCAAGGTAACACTTAATTGTTTCCTTTTTAAACACCATCCTATTAGATAAAAAACAGGTACAGATAAAACTGCATCCAGGAAAATAACTAACAAAACATAACTTAAGAACATTTCTTGTGAGTCGCCTCCAAGAAATCTAAAATCCAAAAATTTCACCCAAGCAAGCAATAATAATATCCTGAATAAATTGAAAGCCACTTTCTCTTTTCGCGATGGAGACTGAATGATCATATAAAACAAAATACTGCACAAAAACGGAAGCAGGATAAGAAGTATATGGAAAATAGACATAAATCCGAATTCGGCCGATAAAATTGATATAAGGAAAATTAAATCTGTTATTATGGATACCATGATTATTTCTATGGTTCTAATATATTTATTCACTGTATTTCATACTCCCTTGCCTAGATGAATATCTTTAGTTGTTATTTTACAACTCTCCCCTCTCTATTCTCCAAACTTTCTATTTCTTACACGAATACCAATGCTGTGATAGAAAATGTACCAATCAGAATAGTATTCATAATAATCCACTCATTTTGCTTATTTAAGCAGTTTATCCAGCTCGCAAAGAAGCTTTGCTTTCATCTCCTCAAGTTCTTCGGTGCCGGGTCTATTACTATCAGCATACATTTCTTCCATAGGATACCACCAAACTGGTCCCTTGCCGTTGTTGCCATAGTTCTCTATATCTCCAGCTCTTCTTGGGAAAAGATGCCAGTGTATATGTGCACCACCTTCGCCGTTACCAAGGCATTCATAATTCATCTTTTCGGCTCCAAAAGCGTTTTTGACAGCTTCTGCAACAAGAGTCATCTCCTGCAAATGCTTAGCTCTTGTTTCCTTATCAAGATCAAACAGTTCCACAACATGATCCTTATAAAGAAAAAGAGTATATCCTTTAAAATGTTGAAAATCTCCAATAACCACAAATCCCGTTTCAAGTTCCTTAACAAGAAAGGGATTTTTTCCTTCTTTTGTCTCTTTTATTCTTTCACATATTCCGCACATTTTCATTCCCCATAAACCGTAATATTAGCACCACACATTATTATACCTTCTCTATCTCGTGATCTATCAGCTTGTAGATCCAGCTCTCTTCTAATTCAGAAATAACTGTCTGCACTGTTTCTTCTACAGATAATTCTTCCCTTGTTGCAAACTTATACTCCATTTTCGTCTACTCCTGTGCAAATCCCAATGCAAGCTTTTACAGCTTCTTCATCAACCAGTACGCATCCATATAAGTATAGCCTGCTGAACTTTCAAAAGGCTTTGCTTAAATTCATACCCTACAAAAAAGTCTGATTCAATAATTATTTCTGAAGCTTCATTTTCAGGAGAGAAACATAATCATCTTCCAGCATTTTTTCTCCTGTAAAATCAAATCCGTTGCGTTTATAAAAAGCTATTCCTCTTTCGTTTTGCTCAAGAACCCAAAGCCAGTCCGCTTTCTTTTCTTTGGTAGCAAAGTTAAGGAGCTTTGCACCAATCTTCTGGCTCTGGAACTGCGGCTCTACAAACAATTTTACGATCTGCCTGTCATCAAGCCTTATCATGCCTTTTACTACACCATCATCAAAAACATAGGTATTATTCAGAATATCCGGATTATCCAAATATTCTTTCGCTGTATCAAGAACATTTAACTCGCCAAAATAGAATGCATCGTACTTAAAGATTGGATAAAAATTAGTACGATAATTTGTAACTATCAGCTCTGCTATGCGAGATACATCTGAAATTGTTGCTTGTCTTATTGCCATATCATTTCCTTACATCATATAGATACTTATTATGCTATTTGTATACTTTTATTTTTTTGCATACAATCTTTTCTATCAGCTCATTCTGAAGAGTCATGCTCCTGGAAGTCGGTTTGAATCATCAAGAGCACTCTTATTTAAACCTATCTAATAGTTCACTTGGTATTTCTTCATTCGCTTCGATATCGGAACGATTATCCTCGACTATCTTCTTAAGGGAATCTAATTCTTCCTGATTATCTGTCCAATCCCTGTCATTAAGGCTAAGTAACGCCAGAAGAAGGTCTCCTTCAAAATGTGTCACGCACACAAGCGGATCATCCGCTAACATCTCTATCGCTATTGGAAGAAGGTATTTAAGTCCGATCTTTTGTCCGATCAAACATCTGATCTCTTCATCCGATAAGCTTTCAATGGGCTTTTGCCTGGCTTCATGACAAGTAACAATAATGTACGTATCATGTGTAGGCTCGCCCCAGTAATCATTTTCCAGTTCTTCAATTGATTTACTTAAATCTACCATTTACTGCTCCTACTTGTTGTCTTTTTCTTCTATGAGTTCTGAGATTTTGGTCTTGTCATAGTTCCTTAATTATAGTAAATGGCTTAAGGAAATGCACTTTGCCAATCATCAAATGTCCTATATGCCAGCATTAGATAACTGGCATAAGGCATTTCTAAAGTCGTTTACTATAGGCTACAATACGCAATATATATCAAAATCATAGTTTCATTATTCTACCACAGATCATGGTAATAATATATCAGAAATGCAGAATTAGTATGGATTTTTCATCTAAATATTAGTTGTATAAATACTAACCTTGTAGTTATAGGCAGGGCAACAAAAATGCCCTGCGCACACTTTGTACGCAAGGCAAAGGTAAAAAATCAAATCAAACAATTCCTTCAAATAGAACTTTATCCCCTATCTGAACTCTTTCAACGCCTTGTTTCTTCTTTTGATTGAAGTTGAAACTCAGCATATATCCAGTATTCAGATTCCAATAAGTTACTTATTCCGGGTTTTGTCATTTATTACGTATATATTACTTTTCTAAGGGCCGGTCCACAGTTCTCGTGTGGAAGGATCTTGAATCCCTGTTTTACATAAAACTGCTCTTTGCCTTGCGCAGCTATGAGCTGAATGCTAAGCCTTGCGCCTTTGGGAGCTTCTGCCTGTATAATCTCTACAAGCCTGTTCACGATAGTAGATCCGATCTTCTGTCCCTGATACTCAGGTCTTACTACTACATCAACTATGGTAAAATACATTCCGTCTCCAACAACTCTTCCCATGGCTACAGGAAGATCGCCATCTTTGGCTAATATAAAGTAAACGCTATTATTGATTGCTTTTTCTGACTGCTCAGGGCAGAAGTTGTTCCACTCTACTGACTTCCTTAAATCATAATATGTCTGCAAGTCCGGGATCTGCTGTGAATAAGTAATTGCCATACCTTTTATGTCTCCTTCTGTTTCTTTTGTTTAATGATCTGAGCATCCAACTGTTCCAATGACCATAGCTGATATTATAAAAGATGCAGTTAATCTTTTTATTTTCATCTTATACCTCACTCTTTTTTATTACTAATTCTATACTCAAACCATTCGTCATCTGTCTTGTACTTTCCAATAAGCAGTCAGCAGGTTCCCTTTTTCCTTCTTTATGAACCCCATTGATTCATAAAGGTTAATCGCTAGCCCATTGTCAAAGTCCACAAGAAGCATCATATCTTTAGGCTCATTCTCTAGAAGCGCCTTAGCCAAAAGCTGTCTGCCGTAGCCTTTTCTGCGATATTCCTCTTTTACCAGTAGGTCGAATGGCTCATTCTCAGCAAAACAATGAGTAACATCAATATACCCAGTCACAACGCCATCTTCAACTGCCACAAAGGTTTTGAAACGATCAGTAGCTTCCATAACCTTTTCACCGGTCCAATACACATCTTTGGTGTGCATCTTAAGATACTGCTCTGTATATTCTTCAGAAAGAGGCTCTATACATGGAATCTTGCACTCAGGCATTTTATGGGTATAAACCATCTTGAGCTGCTCTTTGTCAAAATCCGCGCTGCGCTTTATTAAGCCATCCTTGATCAGATGATTACGCGGGTTGAAAACAAAGTCAGCCTCGTATCCAGGATAACTTTTTTCTATAAATGAAAGCAAATCTTCAACTGCGCTTTCTTCTCTTGTAATTCCAATAAGCATCTCAAGATACTTTTCCTCAGGAATGATCAAAAGAATGAATAAGCCATTGATTCCATCGCTATTCTCAGTAACAAAACAGTGATGGTCTTTCTTAGTAAGCATATCCTCAGGCTTTTCACCTGCTTCAAGTCTTTGGGTCAGATGAGGATCGGAAAATTTTGAATCCTCCAAGAAGCTGTTAATAAAGGCATCATATTCATTTAATTTAGTAACACTTTTTATCATATTTTCCTCATACAAGGGATGTGACTCATACCAAGTGCACATCCCTTTCGTAATTTATTTATTCTTTTTAATTCCCTTTAACCTGGCAATTTCTCTGACATATCTGTCAACCTGCTCACCTTCGGTCACGTCATAATCTTCCTTGAGGTTTTCAATCAGTCTCTGATAATCCTTGATAGCCTTATCGTATTCCTTGTGTGATTCATGTAGCTGTGCCATTGAGCAAAGACCCTCTGCAATTCTGGGCTTTTCCTGCATATCAAAAGACTTTTCGTAAGCTTCCAAGGCCTTATCATACATTCCGAGTTTGGCGTATCCATCCCCTAAATCGCAAAATGCCTGCCACTCATTGGGAAACTCTTTAATCATTTTTTCCCAGATCTCTTTTGCCTCTTCCAAGCGGCCTTTACCAAATGCCACATCACCTGTATACAAGAGATATTGATGATTTTTTCTGGCTTTCTTCATCTGTTCAATATACGGAATCGCATCATCATACCTGCCATCTACAATCATATTTTCCAAAAGAGCATATAGACAGCGGTAATTCCCCGGATATTTATCCAACAATTCTGTAAAGAAACGAATCACGTGAAAATGGTTATCATACCACTCATCGCCGCAGACGCCTCCATTAGCTTCGAGGAAGTCAGCCCATCCGCCCTTGTCATCCGGATCCATCTCTAATACTTTCTGTGCATAGTCTGAAGCCAGTTCGTGATCACTATGTGCTCTGTGGTTGTATATACTTGCAAGGTTTCCAAGGGCACGTATATCCTTTGGATCCTGTTTAAGCCTATCTTCCAAAAAGCTGATTGCCTGTCTGAATGTATCAGGATGAATTCTTCTCTCGTTAAAGATCATGTTCTCGATGCGCTGCATATGTTCCTCATAGGGAAGCTCAAAAAGCTCATCGATACTTACCCCAAAGAATATTGCAATCCTTGGAAGAAGTGATATATCCGGGTCACTGGCGCCTGTCTCCCACTTGGAAACCGCCTGATATGATACCCCCAGGTACTCAGCCAATTCTTCCTGCTTTGCCTGTTTCTGTAATCTAAAATACTTAATCTGTTTACCTATCATATAAAGCCCTTTCTCAACTTGGTGTTGAATTTTTCTATAAAGAAATGGCCATCTCTTTTCTATAATCAGATTATAGGTACAGATTGTATACGAATCAATCGAGAATATTTTTAGTTGATTCTATCTTTAGTTGAGTCTGTATCTGACGTCAAGTTGGCACAACGTACATTTATCTGGACAATTATTATCTGTTCTTCATCATATCATTATCCTTGCACCTCTAATAAACCAATCCGATTCTCATATAATTTGCCCCTAAATACAATAAGCCTTAGCAGCCGGATTTCCGGCTGCTTAGCTTTTTCAAAATAGATTCTAACCGTTTCTTCTGTTCTTTCCCCTAATGCTATCTTATGCAGTCTCATCTGATTATCCATATTTTATTCCACAATCCTTTTCCCGAAAATCAGGAACCCTACGGTTCCTATTATACCCATAACACATCCTGTGAGGACGAAACTTAATGACATTCCAGCTCTTGATACGAAAGCTGAAGCAAAAAGAAATACTATTTCCACAAAGTTGACGCCCATATTGTAAATAGATAAAACCTCTGCTCTGTAGTTTTCAAGGCCGTTTGCATCGATAACCTTATTTTCAATTTCATCAAAAATATAAGCCGGTACAGTAACAGATAGTGGAAGCAGCAACATGATCGGAATAATAATAAGCACATTATCCGCTAGTCCAAATCCAATCATCATCGCGCCAACCGCCAGGAATCCCAACATAAAGGTCAGAAGATATTTCTTTGAATCAATCAAATCAAGAATTTTTTCTGAAAGCATCTGAACCAGTGAATAGCCCAAAATTATAGCAGTCATCCACTCTTCCGATACTCCGAGTGCCTCCAGCTTGTCAACATAAAAGAAATTGATCAGGATAAAAGAAATGCTGACGCAGGCAAGGATCACCACGATCATCGTGTTCTCCAGGTTGAATGCCAGCTTCTTTACCTTCTTTTCCGTAACTTCTTTTTCCTTAAGATGCTTTTCCTTCTCAATCCCAAAGCTTGCAACTAGTCCCAATGCACTGGAAATAACTGTTGCCACAAGCAAACCTTCCAGTCCAAAAAAGTGATAGAGTCCGGCATAAGTTATTGCACTTACGATAAATCCTGCCGTTCCACAGTTGCCAATCCTGGCATTCTTTACAACATACTCATCTGATTCATATTGCTGATAAAGATAGGCACTTAAAGTTCCTGAAGAAAAACTGATGGCAATACCTTCAACAACTGCCTCTATCATAAATACCGCAAAGTTTCCACTGAAAAATGAAAGCATCAAAAGAATCATTGCCAGAAGCCACATTCCCTGTGACAAAACCAGCGTTTTCTTATATCCTACTCTGTCTGTGATCTTACCGGTTGGAATCTCAAATACGAATATCATTATTGATAAAAAAGCCTGCAGGACAAAGAACTGTTCCAGCGATAGTCCTGCCTTTGTCCTTATAAGCAATGATACCGGCGAAAAGAAAACCAGGCCATCCATAAAGGCCATAATTTCGAGGTTGTCTATATGTAATTTGTTTTTCATGATTTTATTCTCCGTTAATTATTTTTTCTAAAAGTTTTGTACGCAAAAAGACTGTAGTACGCACATCTAAAATGGTACGCATTACAGTCTTGATTCATCACAAATAACCCCTATTTAGATAAGGCACCTGTAAAATGTAATCATCTGACTTGAAGCGTACACAAACAAACCCGTAAAACAGGTTATCTCATTGTCTCCTATACACTTTTAGTCAAATAATTAACGTCTCACGTTCTCAACCTCGCATATTTAAGCTATTTATTACACTATCACATTGATAAAGCGGCGTCAATACTGCTCCACACCCGGATTAGCGCCTTCAGCTTATCAACTCTCGGCATACCTTCGATATGGAGGTCATTGATCTTCTGCTCCGCTCAAGACACAGCTGATTCCGATTCTTCGTCACTTTTATAGAGAAGCGGGAAGCTTTTCTTATCCAATACATTTAATACAACAAGTAATGTTATGGCAACAAATCCAACAGCCGCCACCAAGATCCATGCATGCTTGTAGCCGTATACATCTACCATTTTACCGATATAGATATTGCCAATAGATGTAACTGCGCTGCAGACGATGTTGATCACAGAGTTAACTCTGCCCCAATGAGTTGACGGAACACGCCTTGTCATGTATGGTGCGCTGGCTATGGTGCAAAATATTTCACCTAATGTAAAAACAATCATCAGCACAAAGTAAAGAGAAATTATCCTGCCCGAAAAGGTATAGCTCACAAGCCCTGTTACTATCAGCACTTCTCCTATAAGAAACTTTCTGACATCTATGATCTTACTAAGGAATGTAGTAATAAGTGGAGTTCCAACTACGACAACTATGGCATTGGTACTTGTCAGAAGTCCAAATATCGTTGCCCCCTTGGCCGCATACAGATTCTCTATATGAAGCGGCAGAAGATAATTGAACTCTGAATATACCAGAGCACAAAAGCCGGATACTGCCAAGTACAGGATCAGTATCTTTCTCTCACGAAGGATCTCAAATATTCCCACACCTTCTTTCTTTTCCTCATATTCGCTGACATGCTTTTTTTCAACACTGAGCTTTTTTATGAAAATAAGGATCAGAAGGGTTGAAGAGAATGTTGCAACTGATGTTACTATAAACGCCAGCCACAGATAGTTTTCAAATAATAATCCGCCAAGTGTTGGTGCAAGTACAAGTCCAAGGTTCATGCCAAGATACTGAAGGCTATACGCTTGCTCTCTGTTATCTGAATCGCTAAGATCTGCTACAAGTGCATCGTAGGACGGCCCTTCAATTGTCGCAAAGAGGCCTGCGATATAGAATAGCGCAACGCTGATAAAAGACAGAGGAATAAGTCCGCTGATAAAATAACAGATAACTGTAACCATATCGCAGCAGACAATTATCTTCTTCCTGTTGACGCTGTCAGCAAGCTTACCTCCAACCATGACGAGTGGAAGCTGGATTATCGCAAGGACCATATCAATCGTAGCGATAGTCGTTGCGCTGTATCCGAGCTTGTTTTTCAGTATCAATGTCATGATAGGCCAGATAAGAGAACCCATACTTGTGACTATTCGCCCAAAGAACAGGACATATATTTCTTTACTTAGATTTTTGTATTGATTTAAAAACTTCATGTCAATATTCCTTTAATTCTGATTTTATTTTAAGTCTTTTTAATTTAAGTCTTCTTTGGAAATCTCAATCCCAGGATAATGTTCAAGTGTTGTCAGATCAGTATCCATTGGCACTTCGTAAGCCATATAGAAATTATCAGGATGTGTTTTCTGAAGATCTCCCAGCTTACTGTCAATCTTTTCTTTATCATTAGAGACGTAGACAACCGAGACCACGCCTACTTTGTCGTGAGGCTCAGAAGTGCTTTCTTCAACGCTTCCACATAGTATCAAAAATAATGTATCCATATCTTTCTCCTGTTCAAACTTTTTTTGTTTTTAAACTGTACTTGCGATCATCTTATATCCATATAGCATGCCCCTGGCATCAAGAAGCTCTCTAAAGTTTCCCTTCTCTTTGATATTGCCATCTTTCATGACCAGAATCTCGTCAGCCTTACTTAATGTCGCGTCATTGATCCTATGCGTGATCATGATAACAGTCACATCTTTAAGGTTCATGATAAGATTCTCAACAAAATGCTCAGTAGCAACATCAAGATTTGAAGTGATCTCATCAAATATAAATACCTTCGCTCCTGCCAAAAGAGTTCTGGCAATGCCGATTCTCTGTTTCTCACCGCCGGAAAGATTATATCCGTTACCGTTAATCTTAGTTTCAAGGCCGTACTCAAGGCTTTCAACATAGTCCTTAAGGCCTGCACACTCAATCGCATACCGAATCTTTTCAGGTGAATAATCTTTGTATAACGTGATATTATTTCTAATACTATCATCAAATAAAAAGACTTCTTGCTGCATATAATTGACAACGTTATAGAGGTCTTTGTCCGGAATATTCTTGATATCCCTTTTCCCAAGCAGAACTCTTCCACCGGCGCATTCAGACATTTTTATAAAAAGCTTGACCAATGTGGATTTTCCGCAGCCGCTTTCACCCATGATCACATATTTTTTGCCCTGATCAAAGGTGATATTCACGCCATCAAGAACCTTCTTATCATCAAAAGAAACCATTGCGTTCTCTATGCTTAACGAATAATCCGTAATGCTATGCGCTGATTCTTCCGGATCCTGCTCATCTATTTCAATATACTTTTTCAATTTATCTATTACAACTGCTATAGATTTAAGATTAGTAATGAAAATAGGCACATCCTGAAAAGGAGCAAGTATTCCACCAATGAGCTGCGATAAGGCAAGCACACCGCCAATACTGATCTTCCCAAGAAAAACAAATACTACACTTGCAATTATCGTAAGAGCAAATCCTGCTGATGTGCATATCACTGACATATATGAAACCTTATAGTTAGTCTTTAATAGATTGCACTCAGCATCTTCACTTTTTTCATTTCTGTCCTGCACTTGTCTTTTGATTTTTGAAATTACAGAATAAAGCTTGATCGTATTAAAGCCTATAAATGCATCTGAGATAACGCTCTGGTACTCCGATGCTGACTTTGACGCATCCTGCGAATTACTTCTTAACTTTCTTTCAAATATCTTTGGAATCAGAACTGAAAGAAGTGCGATCACTACGTTGATAAGACAGATCAAAGGATTAACTCTTATAAGAGCCAGCACTGTTACCATAAAGCTAATGGAAACTCTGTATATGCCACAGACACTGTCAAAATAGTCTGTACTGACTTTTTTCACATCCCTCTGCATCATTGATACATAGTATGATGGCGGCTCTTTTCTGTATTCCTGAAAACTTTTGCTCATGATACCGGCAAAAAGGTCATTCTTAAAGCCTACAAGAAATTCTTTTCTCAGATTCTCTCTTGATATCTTGTGAAAAAAGGATGCTGTCAGGTCTGCGACTACGATCAGTCCAAAGGCCATAATTGCACGCAGCATTACTGCCACGTCCTTCTGAGTCGCCGAATTCACAAGGGGCTCAAGGGCGCTTGCAAACAGCACGGATGTGATTGACATTGTCGGGGATAATAAAAGGTATGTAATGAGTTTTTTCTTGTTTTGTAAAAAGTATTTAATCAAGGTATTCTCTCCAATCTTGCAAATATTTAAGTCAGGGCAATAAAAATGCCCTGCGCACAATTTGTACGCAAGGCAGAATAAACCATGATTAATAAACCTGTCTTAGAATGAAGGTTATAAGCATATGGTTATCTATCTTAAGCGTACAAAAATAAAGCCTGGGTATCAGGCGATTCTTATATTTGTTTGCTTAGATTAGAAAACCTTTATACTCATAAAATTCATTTACCTCTTTTTTCAAACTCAAAACGATAGTAGCATATCTGCATTTGTGATGCAAGATAAAAAAAGACTGATGCATAAAGTATAGCTTACGCATCAGTCTTTTTTATTACAATTATTCTTAATTCATAGCTACACCATCTACATAAAGAGTGTATCCATTAGTATTTACACTTGAAATATCTCCGTCAAAAGAGCTGATGTAGGTGTCAGCTGTAAGTGTCCAGGTGCTGTCTGTGTCTATAGATACAGATACTGTTCCGACTTCTGTAGAAACCGTCTCGCCGCTTGCATTGGTTATCTCACCGCTGATAGTACCTGTGAAGCTTGATCCATTGGTAAGATTAAGTGTCAGCTCAGAATCATCTCCGACAAGGATTGTTCCTTCTAAGGTCTGGCTACTTGCATTAACTGTAGCTGTGTTGTTATCACCAGTCCAACCATCTGCGCATACAGAAAGAAGGATATTGTCTGAATCTTCGTTAACTATCTCTACATCTTCAAGGTTGATCACAGCTGTTGTGTTAGTCACATGGAATACATGACCATTCTTACTTGTAAGTGATCCGCCGTTCATAGTGAATGTTGATGTACCGCTGTCAGCGTCTCCTGACATTGACTGGTAGATCATTATAGAGTCATAGAATGTAGCATTGCCGTTAGTATCTGTGTTATTGGCTGTGAGATCACAGTCATTTAATGTGATCGAATTGATACCTTCGATGCAGACTCCTTCAGAGAGATTGGATACGAGAGTCGCATCTGAAACAGTGATATCAGCTGTCGAATATATAGCAGGTGACCCAAGTCCATTAGTAGTATATGTTCCTCCATCTACTGTAACTGTTCCGCCACCTCTGTCTGTTCTGATGGCAGCTGATGATCTTCCGCTTGTTTCTACAGTAAGGTTAGAGGCTTTGGTAATACCACCGCCTGTTGTCATGATACCGCCAGATCCGTCACCTGTAGTTGTGATAGTACTGTCTGAAATAATAACTGTTGTTCCATCACCTTCTGCTCCGTTCTGACCGCCATTGCCGCCATATGAGAATACGCCGTTAGCTCCGTCTGCATCAGATGTGATGGTCATCCCTGTAATAGTGGTTGTTGATCCGTCTTTGACCAGAACTGCTGCATTAAGGCCGTAGAAATTGCAGTTGTCTCCGCCATCTGAATCACCTGTCTTGGTTACTGTGCCATTAGAGATCGTCACGTCATCACTTGTTGTGATAAGAAGTGCGCTTTCATCAGCAGTATCACTTTCATATGTCTCTCCATCCTGAGAATCAGCGCTTGTTATAGTTGTAGCTCCTGTGTAGTCTATGTCGGCGCTACTGTTTCCGCCGCCTCCAAAACCTCCGCCTTCACCATCGGGAGGGTTTCCGGGAGCTTCTCCATCAGGCATTTCTCCAGGTTGTCCATCAGGTGCTTCTCCTTCAGGCATCTCGCCATCAGCTACGTCCTTGGCTTCAACCTCCTGATCCTGACCTGATGCTTCATTCTCCTGTGCCTCTACTTCCTGTGTGATTGATGTTTCTTCTGAACTTGAAGCCGAGCTTGTCTGACTGCTACATGCAGTAACAGCTGTACACATGATAGTTATCATTGCTATTGATAATATTCTTTTTAACTCTTTTAGTTTCATGATTAGCTCCTTTTTCTGATTCCGAGTGTGTTTCATTTGTTCTTCTCGGAATTATTTGTTTGTTATTAATATGGAGTATGAGACACAAAACTAAATTTAAGTTAAAAGAGTTTGGAATTAATGGAAGTTTATAAACAATTTAGAAATAAACGGGCTACTGAGTAAGGCGCTCCGGCTGTCTTAATATTACAATAACAGACATTGCAAGTATTATGCCCATGACTACAAAGTATCCGTAATTGTCCAGTATTGTCATGAGATCACTCGGCGTCCACTCTTTAATAAGATTGGTAGAATTTATGACTACATCTGTAAGGAAATGAAGGAGCATTGCTGCAAGAATGTTATGAGAGTACAGGTAGACAGCAGCGAATGCAAATCCCCATACCGTCTCCATACAAAATCTTATAGCTGCGCTATTAAGCGTCGTAGCTGTAGCTGCATGTGCAAGGCCAAAGGTAACAGCTGACACTAATGCATACTCAATGCGCTTAACACTTGTTTTATCATCTTCAAGAAAATATCCTTCGCATACAAAAACTCTAAAGGAGAACTCTTCAAATATAGAAGCTGCTAACTGCTCAAGGACAAGATACGACAGTACAATTGGTATAGTCGTATTTACAAAGGCCGGCTTACCAACCACAAAATAAGTGACTATCACAAAAGGGATATACAAAAATATGGCAAATCCTGCTTTTATGCCCTTAAGAAAGTCTTTGGTATAGATAATCTCGCCGGCGGATTCCTTGCCGTAGAATCTTAGATATACAAATAGTTCTACCACGAAGAAAAGGATCATCAGGGCGCTTTTTATGACATGGTAGATAACTCCGCCAAAATAAATGCCCATGATAGAATCTGCAAGTATGAACATGATGGCAAATGCAATGCATATCACGATTCCCGAATACTTCCTACCACTTAAAGCTTTACTATCTCCCATAGCTTCTCCTTAACCTTTTTATGTGCAGGCGTCCACTATAAAGGTACTTCGTTCGCAAAACCTTTGCAGATATATAATGCCGTCCAAGTGAGTTATTTAATGTTAACTATCTTCTTGTACCAGTCGAGGGCTTCGAGATATGCATCATAGACTACATTCCTACCAATCTTGTTAAGAAGCATAAGTCTCAGCGTCTCGTTCCAATCTGCATCCTCATAGGCAAGTATAAATTCCAGTACAGGGTATATACGTCCCTTATGATCCAGCAGTGCCTGTCTTATATCAGTTGAGATCTTGACCATCTCAAGACACTCTTTCATAGGCTTTTCAAGGATCTGATCAAGTACTGAGAAAAGGCCCATAAGAAAAATCTCTGAGCTAAAAGGCTCCAGTTCAAAATACTTGGACAGATTCTCTGCAAATCTTGCCCTTATCATGGACATTCTGGTGATCTCACTGGGTCTATCCGAACACAGTTCCTTGGTAACAGCAGTTGTGATCCATTTCTTAAGCTCTTTTTGCCCAAGAAGAGCTGCTGCATGTCTTACAGAGGATACACCTCTATTGGAGGTCATATGATTGACCATCTCAAGAAGCCTTACGACAAGAGCGGCATCCTGCCCTATAACATTGGCTGCATCTGTAAGTTCAAAGTCTGATTCGTTTACTACATTTAGGAGCTGAAGATAGGTAACCTTAAAAGGCGCAAGCTCTTTTTGCTGCTTGGTGATAGGTGTTCTGAAAAACTCACCTTCATAAAGGTCATAGCTTGCCTTGCCAGAGAGCTCATCGTACTCTTCTCTTGTATTAACATTGACTGCGCACAGCTTCATATCCTTGTACATATGCGAGAAATAGGTATGAGCCTTGTCTATATCAATGTTTTTATGATCTAAAAAGATATAGCTGCACTTCTCCAAGACAGGGCGATAATTCTCAAAGTCTATTGGTTTAAGCTTCTTCATTGCAAACTTAAAGCCTTCCTTCATGATCTCGTCCATTCTGTTAATATAGTTTTCTTCCGGTTTAATAGAAGAATCTATAAGAAGCACGACCTTATCATGAGGAGCAAAGCACTGCCCTGCTATATCTGAAAAAATAGCAATATTGTTTATCTCTATAAATACAACATGATCATCTGCTATCGTATCAAGACCTATTTTGTCTACTATCTCAAATCCTGCAATATTGCCGGCACCATCGAAGACGCTGGTTGATAAGGCCAGCGGATTCATATATGAATCTGCTTTCTGGGCAAAAATAGAGTAGGCACGAACTTCCATATTGTCGCCAAATAGTGGCATCAAAGTAGCTAGCATATAAGAGCCTCCTTTTAAGGGCTTTAGATTAGTATCAAAGCTTACAAATCTCTTCCTGCTGCGCTTCTAAACATTCTAGATATAAATATTGTAAAAGAAAATAAAAAAGAAATCTTCTCCGCAATTATATATCGGTCATTTTGGCCAAATCATAAGCAATATATTAACCAAAATTAGCTTCCAACTATTATTGTTATATGCCAAAAAAGATAATGCCAAAAACATAAGTAAATACTGCATCTGTACCGATATATAGAATGAAAGTGAGGATACTTTCTATGTAGTACGTTACAGGTTGTAACAGTAAGATGCAAAAACGCATGAATGAGTTTCTACATTCGTTGTTACAAGATGTAAATGCTACATATCCAGGAATACAGGGATGTATTTCTGAAGGTGACAAGGACGTTTTATTTTTTATTTTACAAGGAATACACTATGGGCGGCTTTGTCATACAACATAATCTCTCTGCAATGAATGCACAAAGGCAGTACAGTCTGGTTGCAGAGCGCAATTCCAAATCAGCTGAAAAGCTCGCATCAGGATATAAAGTAAACCGGGCAGCAGATGATGCTGCAGGTCTTGCAATTTCTGAGAAAATGCGTCGTCAGATAAGGGGCCTTCGTCAGGCCGAGGATAACATCCAGGACGGAATCAGTTTCGTTCAGGTAGCAGACGGCGCTCTTAATGAAACCCATGATCTTCTTCAAAGAATGAACGAACTGTGCGTAAAGGGTGCAAATGACACTCTTACTGATTCAGACCGTTCTTATATCAACATGGAAGTCCAGGCAATCAAAGAGGAGTCTGACAGAATCTTTGCTACAACATCATTTAACGATAGATATATATGGAATGTAGATATCCCTAATCCCGTACTTATAGGATATGCACCTACGCAAGCACTTAATGTAAGTAATCAGAGCTATGGAAACTATCCAATCACCGGTTCCAACAAGGATTATATGCCAATTCCAAGTACCTGCAAGGTTTCAGCAGATGATACTAACGGAATAAAAGTTAGCTGGACAGGTTTTGACGGAAACACTTATACGACTGACTATATAAGCTGGGATGATCTTGAAGCTTCAAACTATGACTTTAGTATAGCTGATCATCTGCCAGCAAGTTATAGCGATGCTGTCAGATCAGGAATACAAAGCTTTTTTAGTGGAACTATTAATATGAACGTTATATCAGATCCTGCAACAATTGCAGATTATGTAACTGCGCTTAATAATGCGGGCATAAGCATTTATTATTCAGATAAAGCTTCTGGTAATTTTGACGTTCCTGCAAATGCAAACGGAATTACTGTTAGTGCCAATATTAATATATATGCAAAAGAAAAATCATCAACTGCCGGAACTGATGACGCATATGATTTTGCCTCAAGCACAAATGATGATTTCATAGAACCTACGCTGACAAGCAGTTCAAACCTGACACAAATATCAGGAAACAATACTTCTGATATAAATGTAGCTAAAACAAGCACTACCCCTTGGATATTTAAATTTAACATGTCCGGTGTTGGCGGTGTTACCGCAACTTCAGCCAGTGTTTCTTTTTATTCATATGATGAGCGTCCTGAAAAAGAAAATATCTGGTGGAGTTATAACTATCAGCATCAAAAAGTTCCCTTTTCTCATTCACAATCAGGAAATCTTGCCGGAGTAATGAAATCACTAACGGGTTCTCTTGGTGTATTAACCGAGGAAAATCAAGGAGACACAAATGCAAGCGGAAACATTACTATTAACTTTGATCTGGTTAGTGATACATCTTTTAGCTATAACGGTGTAGATAGATCCAATATCGGAAATATGTATATTAATATTCCTGTAAGCACCACGGATACAGAATCTACCATTCTGGCAAAGGTCAATTCCGTGCTTAAATCAGATACTGTCCTTGACTTAAGCCAAAATAGTTCAGACTATATGTACTGGTATTCTCCTTCAGAAAAAACCAGTACAGTTGATGTACCTATATATGGCGGACAGATCAGCATGATCATTCAAAGCGGTGCTGACCCAGACGACAATATACCGATCAGTTATGAAAAGCTCAATAACGGCGTAATTGGAATAAGAGATCTGGAAATTACTACATCAGCTTCTGCACGTTTAGGAATTGATACTATCAAGAATGCGCTTAATATCATATCCGAGCAGCGTTCAAACTTTGGTGCCCAGCAGAACAAATTGGCACATGCATACTTAAACGATAATAATACTCGTATAAATACACAAGATGCAGAGTCCAAGATAAGAGACACTAACATGGCTTCTGAAATGGTAAAGTACTCACTTACCAATATCTTAAAGCAGGCAGGTCAGTCCATGATGGCCCAGGCCAACCAGACCAATCAAGGCGTTATGTCACTACTGCAGTAAAAAAGTCTGCCGCATATACACGCGACAGACTTATATTTTTTTACAAAAAATCCGTATCAGCCTGAATACAGTATGTTGGACTTGATATAAGAAGCTGCTCCGTCGCCAAGATAATACTTAACAATCGCAAGAGCAAACGGAATCGCAGTACCCATAGCACGGCTTGTGATGATATTGCCAGATACTACAACCTGCTCCCTTGATACAACAGCGCCTTCTGATTCGATCTCAGCTTCCTTGGAAGGATTGCAACAAGCCTTAACACCTATAAGGATACCAAGCTCTGCAAGAACAGAAGGAGCTGCGCATATAGCTGCTATACCCTTGCCAAAGCCTGCGAAGGTGATGATCTCCTTGCAAAGGATATCACAGGAGCGAAGGTTAGGTGTTCCGGGCATTCCACCGGGAAGGATTATCATGTCATACTCTTCAAAGTTGACCTTATCAATTGTGGTATCACATTTAATAACAACTTCATGAGATGACTTTACAAACTCATCAGCATTTATAGAAACCTTAGTGCAGGGAATACCTGCTCTGTACAGAATATCATAGGTTGTGAGAGCTTCTACTTCTTCACATCCATCAGCAAAAATTAAAGCAGTTTTCTTGTCGGTCTTGGCATTGAACATAACAGTGTCTCCCTTCACATAAATAGTTCAGGACTAGCGGCTTTCTCATTCATATTAGATTTTCATAAACAAGAAAACGCACCAGTACCCCATAATTTTTAAGATCTGATAAATAAGATAAATAGCGCTTCTCAAAACTAGGGAAGCCTTTATCACACTACTAATTCTAACACTTTGATAACTATAATAATACCCTTCTAATAAAAAATGCTAATATATTTATGCAGCTCCACCGTTACAGGACGTAACAGGGAATGTTATTTTATTTAATATACATATAGCTGCTTGTCTACAATATCATCGCCTTTATAAGACAGTTTTATTGAAAAGAGCTTATCACTATTGATCATGATATCCAGAAAGATCCTGTCGCCGTCCCATAGATTTAAGACCATGATCTTGTCCTTATCTATCCATGCAAGCTCGCCTTCATTGCATTCTGTGATATGTCCTGAAAATTTATCAGATGTATATACGAATATATACTCATCTTCCCAGCCTTCAGATGCAAAAGTCATAACGCCTCTCATTTTAAGACTTTCAAGTTTTATTCCTGTTTCTTCAAAAGTCTCGCGGATCACGCACTCTTCAGGGCTTTCGCCCTTTTCACATTTACCGCCGACTCCTATCCATTTACCTTCATTAACGTCTTTCTCTTTTTTGTTACGAAGGAGCATGAGATACTTATTGTCTTTTTCCAAATAGCAAAGTGTTGAAACTACCATATTGTCCCCTTTTACTTGTATATTAACAGTATAATTCCTGCTTCAGAATAATATTGGCAACTAACTATAATTGCACTTGTCTAAACATATGTAATTCGTCATATTTTTTTGTCATTCCATCCAAAACAAATGACAATATACAACTCATGTTATATATTGAATCTGATAATCGTGTTACAGATTCATGATCCCTAATTCAAAATCATCCACAGTATGAGGTATATTATGAACGAAAATAGAATCGCTATTCTCGAAGAACAAGTAAGAAATCTTACATCTGAAGTCAATAATCTAAAAGATCAGATGCAATATGTCCAGAATAAGCTTAGCATTTCCAATAACAAAACAGTTAGTGATAATGCAAATATCAATATGTTCACGACTCCTATCAGTTCTTATGCCAATACCTCTCCTAATACTACCACAAATGCACCTTATGAATATAGACAAACAGTGCCACAACATGTAATCAAAACAAGAACAACTGATTTTGAGAATATTCTTGGCAAAAGACTCATGGGTATATTCGCTTGTGTTCTTATATTCATAGCAGCGATACTCCTTGCATCTCTTATACTTCCAAATCTTAATGATACTGCCAAGACCATTCTTATGTTCATTGCCAGCTTTTCTTTTCTTATACCGGGACTTTTATTAATGAAAAAATCTCCTCAAAACAAGTTCTATATAGCACTGACCGGGTGTGGATATGGGCTTATATTCGTTTCATTATTTATCACCTATATAGTCTTTGGTTTTATAAATCCTTATATACTGTATGCACTGATATTCATCTGGGTAGGCAGTATATATCTTTCAAAGGTTAATAATACAATATTTAGGACTATAGCACAGATAGGCATCTTCATGTCTGTTACATTGTCGATTTTTGATAGCAATGAGACCTTATCATTTCTTATTATCAGCTATATCATTACTACACAGATCCTTCTTTTAGCATATGAACAGATCTTTTACAAAAAGATATATGTTACAGAACTCATAGGCGGTATTGCTTGTCTACTGACATTCATTCCTATTTTTTATCATATAGATGAAGTCCTGGTTCTGGTAGCTATGTGCATCATTACGATATATTGCATCTATCATATATCCTGCACTCTGCAATGCGGAACACTTGGCAATATGCAAGCAGGTGCTGTTCAAGGCATATTGCCCATCATCCTATATGTATATCTGCTTCATATAAATATAGTGTCATCTATTATCAGATCTTCCTGGTATCTGGGCGGAATACTGGGAGATGAAGTATTCGTCAGGATCTTATTCCAGATCATAACCTATTTCGCTATCGGAGCATTCATGATAACAGCTCTGATCGTAGAAGACAGAAGGAAGATCAATCTGTTCATCCCGCAGATCATCTCATATTTGATGTATCTGTATATTACTGCTACCACGAAAGACATAATGATATGGGAATACCTGTATATGGCTATTCCTCTTGCCCTATATTATGTATGTTACTATGTTCTAAATATAAAAAAGCTAAAAGCTGTCATTGGAAGCCATGTCGTACTTGTATATCTGGTTGGATCATTCCTGTTTAGAATGTGCTATATCTCGCCGGATTCAGCATATCATGATGCACTTGCATTGGAAGGATATGCATATCTTCTGATGATGCTCATATGCGGCGGAGTCAACTATTTATTCAAACTAAGGCATGGAAATATCAAAGAAGCCCGGATAACTTCCTACATCATCAATGTACTGATAATGCTCCACGCATATTGGTACCTTACTACAGGTCAGATGGAAGATCTGTCTATCATAGGTCAAAATGAAGTAATGCTGACTATATTCAAAATAATATATGTCGTGCTGATCTCAGCTATCTTTACTATTAATTCCAAAGAGCTTCTGGATAGACACACGATCTGCTGGGATTTCTATATAGGGTTTAAATATCTGCTGCTTATTATTGCATGCCTGCACACATTCGATGCTGATGCTGTTATAGTATCCATCATACTTCTTATCATGGCTATCATATGCATCATGACAGGTTTCATGAATGATTATAAAGGTCTTAGAATCTTCGGCCTGCTCCTAGCTATGATCTGCGTTTTCAAGCTTATATTTGTAGATATATCTGCAAGCTCTACTGTAGGTAAAGTCATCAGCTTCTTTATAAGCGGTATGTTGTGCTTTGTAATAAATATGATCTACAACGCTGTTGATAAAAAACTCCATTCGAACAATCCAGATCAAAAGTCATAATTCATAAGATGACGTAAGGGTCAAAAGTCATTTCGATTCGAGCTTGCTCGAAATCGAATATGAATTTATGACCCGCCAAACATGAGCAAAATAGCACGCAGTGCGGATTTGCGAATGTTTGAGGATTGTGAGAGTTTCGAAGAAACGGAACAATCCGGTAGTCATATGGTGTCAAAAGGAACTTTTGACACCTACCTCATAAGATAGAAAAACGGCAAATGCTCCCAAGAGGCCTTGGGAGCATTTTGCGTTGGAGTTATTCTGCCTTGCGGTCTATTTACTTGATGATCTCAACCTTAAATCTGCCTGAAAGTGCGCCATCAACCAGCACTTTATTCTGAGAGTCTATGTACTCGATCTTTGTAATAGTATAGTCTCCCTTTTCATAGCCGTAGCCATCACCTTCATCTTCGTACAAAGAAAAGAAGGCATCAGCTCCGCCGAATATATGAAGTGTTATATCTCCTGTCTGCTCCTGTGTTGATCTTTCAAAAGCTGTCACCGGGATAATAGTACCTTCTTTGACAAATACAGGAATTGTATCAAGTAAAGCTTCTACCTTAATGTACTGGCCTCCTTCGTATTTGTCTCCTGTATTATAGTTATACCAGTTACAACCTTCCGGAAGGTATACCTTGCGTATAAAGGATTCTGATGCATCTATATCATTTGTATTAATACTGATACAATTGCCATCCTCATCATGATCAAAGTACATAGGCTTTGTAACGGGGCATACCATCATGTTCTTACCAAACATATACTGATCCATGATATCCCAGGTCTTCTTATCTTCAGTAAACTCGAATGACAGCGGCCTTATGATCACATCATCGTCATGCCATACAGCACCTGCAAGGCTGTAGATATATGGCATAAGTTCATAGCGCATATGATTTGCTCTTACAAGAGCATCATAGAAGGATGTTGCTTTAAGTCCGTCTGCATCCTGTGACGGATCCTTATCAAGTATGAACTGCCAGAGTTCTCTTCTAAAGTCTGTTCCATGGCCTCTGAATATTGGAAGGAAAGCTCCCCACTGATACCATCTAGTGAACAGTTCGCAGTAAGCAGGGTCTTTTGGCCCAAGATCATACTCTCCGTTCCAGAACCAGGACAATCCGTTCTTGACAAAAAAGGCTCCAATGTCGGTAGTCCAGTATGGAAGTCCGCTTACGCTAAAGTGAAGTCCTGCTGCTATCTGCCTTTTAAATGTATCCCAGCTTGCGGATATATCACCAGACCACAGGATCGTACCAAAGCGCTGCTGCCCGATATAACCGCTTCTTGTAAGATTAACAACACGCTTTTCTTCTATATCCTGATCCTTCTTAGCATACTGCCCGCGCTGACCCTCATAGATTCCCATAGCATGATATAGTCCGAAGGAATTGGTCATCTCTGCAGGGATATGCATAGGAAGCTGATTGCAGTATTCATCATATATCTTGGAGCTTTCAGGCTTAACTGCATAGTTCCACTCAGGAGCTATCGGCTCAGAGTTATCACACCACCATGCATCAATACCATGGGAGAAAAGTCCTTCATAAGCCTGCTTCCAATAGATCTCTCTTGCCTTCTTGCTAAGAGCATTATAAATATTGATGCCAGGAAGGAGCTCTCCAGCTTCCTTGAATTCATTATAGTTGTCTGTGCCTTCGTTAACATTAGGCCATATAGATATCATAAAGTGTACATTGTCTTTATGTAGTTCACTGGTCATAGCGTCCGGATCAGGGAATCTTTCAGGATCGAAGCTCTTCTGTCCCCACTGTCCATCCTTCCAGGAGCACCAATCGAGTACTATGCAGTCAAGGCCTATATTACGGTCTCTGTATTCTTTTGATATACTAAGGATCTCATCGGAAGTTTCATATCTTTCCTGAGACTGGATATAGCCATATGCCCATTTGGGAAGCATTACAGCCTTACCTGTGATCTTCCTGTACTGCCTTATGACACCGTCCATCTTCTCATCAGATCCATTCAGGAAAAAGAAATCCATCTCACTGTCGGCTTCTGTATAAAAATATGTTCCGTCTTCTGCATCATTGAAGATAGAAGGACTGTAGGTATTAACAAGGATTCCGTAGCCCTTGGTTGATATGAACATAGGAATTGCGATCTTACGGTTGCCCTGATTTAAGAAGATTCTCTTTCCTCTAAGACTGTGATAACCCTCTTCGTGCTGACCAAGGCCGTAGATAGCTTCATTATCATCGAATTCAAAAGAAAGACGTGTTCTATACGCATCCCTTATCTTGATCTTATCAGCTTTTCTTACAACTTCTTTGCGACCATCAGCTGTATCTATATATTCTTTTTGAATATCTTTTTCACTTATAGCATATACAGGTACTGTATCAAGTTCCTTGCTTCTGGCTCTGCGCTCCTTAAGAAGGAGGTTGCCTTCTTCATCATAGTAGGTATAAGAAGCTCCATTTTTCTTAATGACTACCTTAAGTTTTGGAAGCTTTATGACAACTTCCTTGTCACTTTCTTCAAAGGTCCAGTCAGAATATGGCTCAAGATCTATGATACCGGGCTTATTATTGATATTTTCTTCATTAATACTGTCATCTTTGGTATATATAACTCTTATACTTCTGTCACTGACTGGGATGATGCGCTGGATACCCTGCGCAAGCTTAAGTGTCAGAAAATCTTTTTCTCTTTTTACATCAGCTATTTTTAATATAGGATATGGTTCGCAGTAAAGCATTGGTGTAGTCTCCTTATAGGTTTTGCTCATCATTTACTCGAACTTCACAGTCTAAGTTGGAAGCTTTGAGCTTATTACAAATGTAGTAATTCTATAAGTTGATATTACACTCCGGGATTTATAAATAATACTCATTCGTTGCGGTAAAAAGAACAATTATTATGATATTATGAGGTAGGTGTCAAAAGTTCCTTTTGACACCTTATGACTAACGGATTGTTCCGTTTCTTCGAAACTCTCACAATCCTAAAACATTCGCAAATCCGCACTACGTGCTACTTTGCTCATGTTTTGCGGGTCATAAATTCATATTCGATTTCGAGCAAGCTCGAATCGAAATGACTTTTGACCCTTACGTCATATTATGCAGTCCGCACCGATGCAGCCTCACACTGTGACATAAGCTCCTGTATCAGGTCGTGCACAGGTACTATCTCTTTAACTCTGCCCACGTTACTTCCGCAGAAGATAAGGCCTTCATCAAGGTTCCCTTTGACAGCATTTATTAGTGCCTTGGTGATGCAATAAGGCGCATCCTTGACATTGCAGGTCTTAATGCACTGATAACACTTTGTTATAGAGAGTTTATGGTCTTCTTTACTTTTTATAAACTCGTTGCGGATGGCTCTTCCGGGCATACCGACAGGACTGTCTATTATCTGTATATCTTCTTCAGATGCATTAACATAGGCATTCTTAAATGCATCTGATGCATCGCATTCATCAGTTGCAACAAACCTTGTAGCCATCTGAACTCCGTCTGCGCCAAGTGATAAGAACTTTTGTATATCTCTTCCGTCAAAGACTCCGCCTGCTGCGATTACCGGGATTTCTTTGCCGGTTTCTTTTTCCAGATCTCTGACAAAAGATACTATCTCTGACGTGATAGTCTCAAGCAAAGGCTTCTTATCATCCTGGGCAAAAAGTTCATCTCTCTTAAAGCCAAGGTGGCCGCCTGCCTTGGGTCCTTCTATCACGATCATGTCAGGGACGTAGTTGTACTTCCTGCGCCAGGTCTTGACTATAAGCTGACAGCAGCGAAGCGAGGATACTATGGGTGCGATCTTGGTCTTACTGCCTTCTATGAATTCCGGCAGGTTAAGGGGGAGTCCTGCGCCTGATATGATAAGGTCTATGCCCTGCTTTACAAATTCCTTAACAAGCCCTGCATAGTCTGTCATAGCGACCATGATATTGGCTGCGATTATCTTATCAGGTCCTGCGATCTTCCTTGCCTTCTCTATCTCTGTCTTAATTGCGCGCATGTTAGCCTCTTTGGGATTTGTCTCAAAGTCAGGCTCAAGGTAGCCTATATCAGCTGCTGATAATACTCCTATTCCGCCTTCTCTACTAACTGTCCCTGCAAGTCTGTGAAGGGATACGCCTACTCCCATGCCTCCCTGAATGATGGGATACTTGCTACTTTTATCTCCAATTTTAAGTCCTTTGATCATATCCTACCTCCATTGTATTTCGAAACTATTTCATGTAGTATTTATTACTACGTATGAAGGTATTATAAATCTGTGTAAAATATAATGCAATGTTTTTAATTAAATATTTTTATATATCATATCTTAGCAACTTGAGTTTATCTCCGAGAATAACTGACTTCAGATATCATGCATTGTTACAGGATGTAGCTGGACAGGTATAGAAATACATGGATGTATTTCTATGTCCTTGAATTCATAAAACAATTATTTACTATCTTTTTATAATAATTCAGCCAGAAAACCCATGACCTTTAGGTCGTGGGATGAATGGCGTCACTAATAGATGTGTGCATTTTACTTCAACACATTCTTTTGGGTAAAACATATGATATAATATATATACAGGAGTGATCCGAGTCTTATGAAAGGAGAAAACTGTATGTATCTTACTGTAAAACAGCAGGTAAAACATCTATCGAAAGACGATTACCGTTCAATAAGAGAACTGTGTCATTCAGCTAAAAATCTTGCAAATGAAGCCATCTATAATGTTAGGCAGTATTACTTTACTGAAGGCAAGTTTCTGAAGTATGAGAAGAACTATGTTCTGTTAAAGAACAGTTTTAATTACAAGACCTTAAATTCAAATATGGCACAGCAGATCCTCAAAGAAGTAGACGGCAGTTTCAAGTCATTCTTTGGCTTACTTAAACTTGCAAAACAGGGTAAATATGCTTTTAAAGATTGCAAACTGCCAAATTATCTTCCAAAAGACGGGTATACCACACTTGTTATAGGTTTTGTACGACTTAACGGAAATAAGCTGATACTTCCGTTTTCAAACAGCTTTAAGAAAACCCACAAGCCGGTTGAAATCACAATACCGCCGATCCTGCTTGATAAAAAGGTTAAAGAGATACGTATCATACCAAAAGCTCATGCCAGGTTCTTTGAAATTCAGTACACTTACGAAGCTGAGTGTGTTCAAAGAAATCTTAACAAAAACAATGCACTGGCGCTCGATCTTGGTATAAACAATCTTGTAACCGCAGTATCAAATAATGGCAGATCGTTCATAATCGACGGAAGAAGACTCAAGTCCATTAACCAGTGGTTTAACAAAGAAAATGCCCGCCTGCAGTCCATTAAGGACAAGCAGCATTTTGGCAAAAAGACTACAAATCGTCAGAAAGCCATTGCTCGTGATCGTAACAATAAAGTAAATGACTATATGAGCAAAGCTGCACGTAAGGTTATAGACTACTGTATCTCTAACGATATCGGAACCCTTGTAGCAGGATATAATGTTACATTTCAACGGAGTTCTCATATAGGCAAACAGAACAATCAGAATTTTGTCAACATACCCTATGGAATACTGAGGGATAAACTGTCATACCTCTGCGAGCTTAATGGTATTACTTATGTTGAGCAGGAAGAAAGCTATACATCAAGGTCATCATTTTGGGATAAAGATGATATCCCTATTTACAATGATGACAATCCAAAGGAATATCAGTTCAGTGGTAACAGAATACATCGTGGAATGTACAAGACTGCCAGAGGGATTGAATTAAATGCCGATATTAATGGGGCATTAAATATAATGCGTAAAAGTAGCGTTGTGGATCTTAGTATCCTATACGGTAGAGGCGATGTGGACACGCCTGTAAGAATAAGGATTGCCTGAATATCAGGTGGAAACTTAAATATCAAACTTCTTAAATGGAGCCGTTAGGCTCTTAGAAGCCCATTACCTTTAGGTGATGGGTAGTTCACACAGAGTAGATGGTTGTATACTTAGCGGTGACCTGATGACAACTATGTCTGAGAATGACTTGAATACAACTGTGCAAGCATATCTCGCAGGTATAGTCACTGCTGATATGACGAACTATCAAAAACTCCTGGCTGTCTACAATTGGATCATTACAAATTTTGAGTATGGAAATTATTCAGATGTATTTGGATATATGGATTGCTATGGATATACACGTGCATTTGTTTACCTTAGCAGAGGATTGGGTTTTCCGTCATACTTTGTCCACGGAGATGTCCGCACTACAAGCGGTGACTTCACAAATCACGCATGGGCAATTATTAAAGTAAGCGGAACTGAATATCTTTTTGATCCCAATATAGAGGATACAATTCAGCGAAGAAGTAGCTCTTCCACATTGCAACGTTTTGCTGTTACATATTCTTCTATGAATGGCAGATACGTGCCATGCCTGTCTTCCTGTGAATTAGATCTGTGGTCAAGAGTGGACGCTACAGGTTTTATCACACATATCACTGCTGCTCAAGCAGCTGCAAGATTTGCATCATTCATGCCATCTACAACAATTGAAAGCTTAGATTCTGCCTCTTCTAATGCAAATGTAAATTCACTTTTAACCTCTCCTTTGAATAACAATGAGTTTAATGCATACATTTATTACACCAGATATCCGGATCTTCAACAAGCTATCGGACCTAATGCAGAAATGCTCTATTATCACTATATCAATATAGGTAAAAACGAAGGAAGAACTGCAATATAATTCCCGATCTGTTTTATACTTTGTATAAAAGTAGAGGTCATTCTCTCGCGATTGACCTAATGCAAAAATCCCGCCTGCAATACATGCATCATCTTTTGTATGTACTGCAGGCGGGATTTTTTACTATGTGTTTTAATAATTTAAACTTCGAACTTAGACTTGTTTCAGTGCCCTTATCATCGCATCAACATTTTGTTTCATGCGCTCTACGCTCCTTGTGCTGACAACAGCATACACATTCATATCCTGTCCGTATATCCAGGAGAAGGCAACTTGTGATACAGATAAGCCGGTTTCTTTTGCAATATCTTCACAGACTTTAAGACAAGCCATGTTCTCTTCGCTTACATAGGTCTTGTAATTGTCAGATGACATGACTTTTTTGGCCCCTTTATAATCTTCACTTTTAAATCTGCCGCTAAAAAAGCCTGCTGCCATGGCAGAATATGCTATGACCGGCATCTGATTGTCTATGTACCACTTCCTTGCGTCTTCATTGTCATCACCTGCAATAGTGATGCACCCCGGCCAAGGCTCCCTTGTTGGAACAGCCATACTAAAGCATGGGCTTGATACGGCAAAAGGTATAAGGCCGTGGTCACTTGCATACCTGTTGGCCTCTTCTATTCTCTCATGCGTCCAGTTAGATCCGCCAAAACTCCTTATCTTGCCTTCATTATAAAGATCATTTAGAAGTTCAACGATTTCGCCTACAGGAACTTCCGGATCGTCTCTATGCAATAAGTATATATCGACATAATCTGTACATAGCTTATCAAGGGATGTTTTCAGATCTTTCCTGATCTCCTTCTCCCTAAGTCGGCTCCTCCAGAGCATGTCAGGATGTCCACCTTTGGTCAAAAGAGTAACACGCTCTCTGTTATTACCAATCCTTATCCATCTGCCTACAGATTCCTCAGCGCCGCCGTATACTCTGGCTGTATCTATAGCATTAACACCAATATTCACCATCTGCTCGATAAGGTCTGTCCCATCGCCACCTGACTGAAAAGGTTCAGCGGCTGTTCCGTAGAAAATTCTTGATACTTCTGTATCCTTGCCTGCGATTTTGATCATATGGGCCTCCTACTCTTTTTTCCATCATGAAACTTCGCATTTTCCAAACATACATCACTCCTTGTAAATGTTTGACAAATGCGAAGTTTCTATTTTTAATATTCAAAAAACACTTTTGGTAACACCTGGAATATTTGACTTGGCCAGGCTTTATATGTTTATCTGTATTTTTTTAGATGCTCTTTATGCTCATCTGTCACACGGAAGCTTTCCACGGCTTTCTGGATAGCTTTCTTGTGAATCCAGTCATCTAGCTTCCTGCCTTCAATGTATTTAACGCTCTCATCATATTTTTTGGCAAGAGCTGTGGCAAAATACCAGGCAACCATCATCTTAAGGTAGTAGTCATCACCTTCCTTGGATGCAACAAGTTCAAGATACTCGTCCTTAAAATCATCATCAAGGAATTCATTCATGAGCATGCGTATTCCAAAACGCGCAGTATAGACATGGTCTGACGCTATCCAGTTCTTTATATATGGAAGAAGCTTTGCATGATTTTTCTTAAAAGACTTGGGAGTTGCCTGATCGGACACCGGCCAGCAGTCAACATACGGAAGGAACTCCTCAACCTTTTCAATACACTCGTCAAAGTCCTTGATCATAGCTATTATGAAAAAATGTACGAGATTCTCTTCATAATACTTATGAGGAAGCTCTTTTAAAAACTCATCCTTTTCAGGACTGTTAAAAACTTCCTTGGCAATCTTCCTCATATCAGGAGTCCTAACGCCTATGATGGTATCAGGCGATATATTTGGAACAAGCTTTACTTGAAAATCTCTGTACTTGTCGTCTTTTGCTTCTAATAGCATTTCGTATACGCTCATCTGGTCCCCCCCTTCTGATTTATTTTAAAATCCTATAAACGTTCCCTATAAACTTATCTTCAGGAAGAAAACTCCTATAAAATGCCTCATATAGCTCCCAGGTCTTATCTACGCTTTCTATAGTGTTTGCGCCCATTTCAAGGATTATGAACTTGGCTCCGAAGCAGGAAACTTGTAGTCCTGTGTCGCGGCATCCATTCCTTTTATAAAATCCTATCCTCCTTGTCTGGAGATCTGCCAAAGCGCCGTCATCAGTATACTTAGGATTTTCCACTTCTACTATGATACTATCTGCATCATCAAGGTGCTCTGCAAGAAGCGATAAAAGATTCGATCCCTTACCATCATTACGATACTCTGGGAAAATAGCTATATAGTCAAGTAGATAACTATTATCTATCCTGACTATAAAAACATATCCTGTTAACAGATCACCATCGTACAGCCCCATTGCCTCGTATCTGTTTTCTTCAATAAGCTTCAGGATCATATCAAGTGGCTTTAACTCTTCCTTTGGAAAGTCTATAACCATATGCTCTTTATATATTTTTGTAACTAATACTATATCAAGCTGCTTTAACTTCATTTTAAAACTTAACCTCATATCACTAGAATTCACTTGGAACTTGGCCGTACCCAGCATCAAATACGTGCTTGGTCAGATTACTCCCACTTCTTCCATACATCAGGCTGATAGCCTATTGTAGAAAGCTTACCGTTTCTAACGATTGGAGTTTTGATTATATGCTGATTTTCAAGAAGCTTCTCAAGCTTGTCTTCATCAGCTATATATTTAAAAAGGTTAACGGCGTCCTGATCTTTGGCATTTGGATTGACCATCTCTGATAAGCCTCCGTTAACAGCTGCTACAGATGACAACTCGCCCTTACTCATACCCTTCTCATTCATATCTACAAACTGAAACTTAATGCCGCGCTCTTTGAAAAAACGCTGCGCTTTCTTGGTGTCATTACATTTCTTGGTTCCAAATATCTGTATATTCACGTTCTGCTCCTTTTTTCTATAATAAATATATCAATCGATAATCCCCAGTCCTTTTAGTGCCTTATATATGGATGGTTCGTCGTTACTTCCTATCACGCATTCAAACTCTTTTTGCATATCTTTAGGTGCATTGCCCATTAGAAATGGCATCCCAACGGCTCTTAGCATCTGCGCATCATTATAATGATCCCCAAAAGCTGCCGCGCTTTCAAGAGGGATACTAAGATCTGTGCACACACGCTCTATACCGCTTGCCTTAGTGATCCCTCTTCCCATAACTTCGAGAAGTATATCCGAAGACTTAACTATAGACAGCTTGGGGAACCTTTTTTTAAGCTCATCCTCGATATGGCATATAGCTTCAGGTTCGCACATACATAAGAGTTTTCCGACTATAGCGCCTTCCGGAAGTAGATCTATACTTCCCTCCTGTGCATCAACCTCCACTATCTCCTCTTCTATGCGGATGCGCTTATCGCTTCTGTCGTTAACAATCCACAGCTCTTCCGAATAGATGTTCCAGGTACAGTCAAAACCGCTCTCTTCAATATATGAAATGATACTCCTTGCATCTTCTGCGTCAAAACCTTCAGAATACACAATCCTGTCATTCTCATCAATAATAAGCGCACCACTATAACATATCATAGGGCAGACGAAGCCGTATCTTTTGAAGATAGGCCTAACGCCTGAAGGACCTCTTGCTGTTACTATTACAAAAGGTATACCTGATTTTTGCAGATCCATTATAGCCTTATGCGTACTATCAAGCATCCTGTGCCTGCTGTTTAAAAGAGTTCCATCTATATCTGAAAAGACAATCTTTACATCCCTCACTTCAATCTATATCTCCGATCTTTTCTAATATTGATATGTACAGTCACCATTATAATATATCTTACTCTGCTATTCTATGTCATTCTAACTCAAGCTCCCTCTTGATTGGGCAGGTAAGAGTTCTAAGCTAAAAGGCGAGCATACACTATATATTTTTAGCTCAAAACAAATTACAATAGATTGTAGCTATTAATCTTTTTTGACTTCTTGGATTATTCACAAAAACGAACTAAAATAGATATTGTGATGTATTTCACCAAGAGGGAGATTCAGGATGATTAACGGCAAAAAGATCATTGCTTTATGTACATACAGAATATACGAGCCTCAGGAATTTGCTTTTCTTTCTGAACTTAACAAAAGGCTAAAAAGTGCTAACTGTCAGCTTTTCATCTATGCTATGAATTCAGAGATCGGTATTACCAACCGTACTTCTCCTGAAACAGAAGTCTTTGGTCTTATTCCATATGATAAGATTGATGCCGTCATAATCATGAACGAGAAGATCAAAGTTCGTGAAGTAGCCCAAAGTATCATCGACAAAGCTTCTTCCTATAATGTGCCTGTGATCGTAGCTGACGGTCAGTACGACAATGTCAGTATGGTCAACTATGATTATGTCAATGGTTTTGAAAAAGTCGTAAGGCACATCATCGAAGATCACAAAGTAAAAAGGCCTCATTTTATGGCCGGTCATGTCAATAATCCATTCTCAGAAGACAGGCTTAATGTTTTTAAGAAAGTGATCAGTGAAAATGGAATTTCTTTTGACGAAAGTATGGTCAGCTATGGTGAATTCTGGGCCATGCCCTGCAGAGAAGAGACTTATAAGCTGCTGCAAAGAGATACTCTCCCTGATGCTATAATCTGTGCCAATGATATTATGGCTATAAATGTATGCGACGTTTTAAATGAAAATGGTATACGTGTTCCGGAGGATGTCCTTGTATCCGGATTTGACGGGATTGATGAAGCCTTTCTTTCTACTCCGGGTATTACTACTGCTGTATGTGATAATAATAAACTAGCTCACAGTGTATATGACGCTGTTGTAGATATTCTCTCAGGCAAGCCCCTTTCTACCAGATTGGTTGTACCTGAATTTGTAGCAAGTGAATCCTGCGGATGTCCACGGACAGATCTTCATGTCAAGACAACTGTCAGCGAGCTCAACAACCTTTTTTACCATCATGAGGACGAGATACATGTCTACCAGAATATTATCTCCCAGATAATGATGGACAAGGATGTACTTGGTAATATTAAATTCCTTAAGGGCAAATATGCTGAGCATGCTATTGTTATTATAGAAAAATCCTGTTTCGATTTTGAGAAAAACTTCTTCTATGACGATGTCTCAAAAGGTTCTCAGGTAGTAGTCTTCGATCCTTATAACGACGATTATGCCCCGTATCCTTATGAACCATGCGAAGTAGTACCTCATCTTGATAAGATAATGGAACCGGGGGAGCCTATTATATTCAACAGCCTTGTATACATGGATAAATGCTGCGGATTTATATGCTTTTCCTATCCAAGAACTATGCTGATAGATTATAGTCAGACTCCTAACCTTACCAACTGTTTTGAGATGAGTATAGGCGGCTATGTCCTTACCAAGCACCAGAATTACCTTAGGGACAAGCTAAGGCAGATGTATCAAAAAGATGCTCTGACGGGTCTTTATAACAGGCTGGCTTTTCTGTCAAAGCTAAACGAACGTTTCACTGAAGTCAATATAGCAGGTAAAACCGTCAATGTCCTGATGCTGGATCTTAACGACCTCAAAAAGATAAATGATAATCTGGGACATATGGCAGGGGACAAAGCAATCAAAGCTGTTGCAACTTCGCTTAAGGAAGCTGTTCCTGAAGGTTCCGTATGCACCAGAGCAGGCGGCGATGAGATGATCGCCATTATCATAGGCGAATACAATTTGGATAAGATTGTATCAGATATAGAAAGAAAACTCGTAGAGTTCAGCAATAAGCTTGATTTTAAAGTATCTGCAAGTATAGGTACATCAACAGTTAAGTATGAAGGCGGCAAGGATATAATCAGTAAAGCAATAGGCCTTGCCGATGAGCGTATGTATGCTAAAAAAAGAAGCATGAAAACAGCTCAGTAACTAAAACGTCCCAAATCCTCAAGGATACTGCAAGGATTTGGGACGTTTGTGTTACATGTAGGTCATCAGATCACCAGCGCTTTAATGCAAAGATTTTATCATTAACTGCATTTACAACTTCAGGTTTAAATCCCATGTAGAAAAGTGTGGGAAGGGTTCCCAGAGTAAGGTTACCCATTTCCTTATCTTTCTTTTCAATAGCTCCATATGCCTGCGGAAGGTCTTTTTTCAAAAGATCCAGTACTTCCTTATCTCCTGCAAGCTCTGATAGTCTGGTGTTCTCTGAATATATGCATCTATAGTCATGACAAGGCATATATGAAATCTCATAGGTGCCTGCATCAAGTGTTACCTTTCCATCATCATTTATGATAGAAGCATCAAATTCTGATACTGACAGCTTTTCTTTAGAGAATCTTGGAAGTGTTACATTGGCTTTGGCATTGAATGGAACTTCTATGTTAAGAGTAAGTGTTCCATCTTCTGCTATCTTCCAGTTTGATACATATCTGCCTGATGCGGTGGTCATACATGTATTAAAATGCCTGAATCTCATTGATGGCTGAGGGCATATGTCAGCTACCCTGAATCCGGCTTCATGTGGTGTGATGCCACCTATATATTCATACATAAACTGTACGATGGTTCCGTATGAATAGTGGTTTAGTGAATTCATGCCGGTACCTGAGATAGAGCCGTCCTCAAGGAGCGAATTCCATCTCTCCCAGATGGTTGTAGCGCCAAGGTTGACGCAGTAGAGCCAGCTTGGGAAGTTCTCGCTAAGAAGAAAGTGATATGCCAGGTCCATGCGTCCGCACTTAGCAAGTGTAGTACACAAAAGAGGTGCTCCTACAAAGCCGCATTTGATCTGATAGCAGTCCTTGTTAAGTCTTGCTATGAACTGATCTATGAGCTTATCCCTGTCTACATAGATATCGAAGGCAAGAGCAACTATATATGCTGCCTGAGTATCACAGGCAAGTCTTCCTGTCTGTGAGAAGTATTCTTTTAGTATAGCTCTCCTGATCTTATCCGCAAGATCATCGTACTCCTTCCTGTCAGCTTCAAAGCCAAGGCGCTCTGCCATTCTGGCTGTGATCACTGTTGAGCGGTAATAATATACAGATCCAAGATAGCCATCATCAGTTCCGCCCTTGACGCTCTGCTCTGTAATACCATCAAGTCCAAGCCAGTCTCCAAACTGGAATGGAAGTATGAAAAGACCCTTATCGCCATGCTCCTTATCATAGCGGTGCATGTAATCAACCCAGCCCTTCATAAGGCTATAATGCTCTCTCACGTCATCAAGGCTTCCAAATGTATTGTAGAGAACGTTTGGTACAAATGTTCCTACATCGCCCCATATGCTGGCTGTTGCCGCCTGATTAAGACCTGCATTAGAGGGAAGGAAGCTCGCTACAGCTCCGTCGTGACGCTTCGCATCATAATACAGGTCCTTCAGGTATTTATTATAGAAAGCTCTTGTATCCATGTTGTAGCTTGCTGTCTGAGAGAATACCTGTGCATCGCCTGTCCAGCCAAGACGCTCATTGCGCTGAGGGCAGTCAGTAGGCATATCAAGGAAATTGGACTTCTGTCCCCAGATGCAGTTCTCGTAGAGTCTGTTAATTTTGGGATTGCTGGTCTCAATATAGCCTGTTCGCTCCATATCTGAGTACAGGACATTGGAACGGACCTTATCTAATGTAAGTTCATTATCTTCAGGCCATCCCTGGATCCTTATATATCTGTATCCAAAGAAAGTGAATCTTGGATGAACAGTCTCTTTTCTTCCATCTGAGGTGTATACAAATCTTGATCTTGCGCTTCGATAGTTATCTCTGTAGAAATTGCCCTTCTGAAGGACTTCGCCGCAGTCGATAGTGATAACTGTCCCTTTAGGAAAGTCTGCGTCAAACTCCATAACACCGGCGTGGTTCTGACCAAAGTCAATAACAGTCTCGCCAGCAGGAGTATGAATGATCTCTTTGGCAGGAATAACTTCCTTGACGATAACAGGGATACTGTACCTGTCAAGAAGTTTCCTTGTTGCAGGAACTTCTATAGCCTTACCCTTTTCTACGATACCTGCAGATCTGTTGAGGTCTTCGCCGTAGTAGATTCCTGACTCTTTGACATCAGACTCTGCAACGTCCCAGCTTGAATCTGTGCCGATAACTTCGCTCGTTCCATCTTCATATGTCACATGAAGCTCTGCTATAGCTTCCATCCTGTCGCCAAAGTTGACTCCATTATCAAGACCGAAGTTTGACATATACCAGCCCTTGGCAACCTGTATGCTAAGTGTGCAGCCGCTCCTTAGATCATCTGTCACATCAAAGGTGATGATCTGCATGCCTGTCTCATAATCATTGATGTATGGAGTCAGGATCTCATTTCCTATCTTCTTATCATCAATATAGGCTTCAAATACGCCAAGGCAGCTGACATACAGTCTTGCAGCTGTAACCTTCTTTTCAAGATCTATCTTTTTAGAAAAAATAGGATGATAGTCGCCGTCAGCCGCAATCCACTTACCACTCCAGTCTTCGTCCATCTTACCTGTTTCAAAATACTGAATATCTGATACAGCGCTGTCGCCCTTATCACCAGTCACAGTAACTCTCCAGTAATAACGGGTCCTTGGGCTTAGGGTTATATCAATCTTCTCTCCTGTCTGATCCAGGTATTCTGATTCTTTATTAAATATGATATCGGTAAATGCCTTATCTTTTGCAACTTCAAGCTTGCCGGCTTTAAGGATCTTACTATCCGTATCTTCTACGTTCCAGGATGCAATAAGCTTATTAAATTCATAGCCGATGGGATTAACTATTCCATTTAGTTTAGTTCTTGTAATCTTCATATGTATGTCCTCGCAATACTTTATGTTTTGCACCCGACTTATAATCGTAATCATCCAGCATAATTATCCAGCGTGTTTATCCAGCATAATTATCCAACGCGATTACAAGTCTGGCTGCATATTAAAGATTTTTTACTCTTATAGGTTATATTATTATGACCTTGTCTAAAATGCTCATGTTGCCAATATACCACGTATAGGCAAAATAATCACGTACCTGTATGCGACTTTATTTATGGCATAATACGACATATTTTAAGATGTGCCCCGTCACTGCAAATCCCTTGATGATACTGCACCGTCCAAGCGCGAAGTCAGTTAATTAACTATATAAAGGCTTACTCAAGTCTCTCTGAACATAGCTCTTACTGTGAAGCACATGGTGATAAAGCAAGCAAGTCCTCCCACCACATTGCTGATAGGCTCTGCTGCAAAAACTCCGTTTGTTCCCATTTTAAGCAAATAAGGAAGCATGTAGGTAAGTGGCACTACTATGACAACTTTTCTAAAAAGTGAGAAGAATATAGCCTTGCCTTTAAGTCCCAGTGACTTAAAGGTTACCTGACCTGTATGCTGGAATGTCATAAAAATAAATGTCGAGAAGTACAGGTTAAATGCAGGGATAGCATCAGCAAGGATAGTCTTATCATCACTGAATATACCGATTATATAGGCCGGGAAGAATCTGATGATCAACCATATGGATACAGAATAGATCATATCAAGGATAAACATTATCACGATCGCATGCTTTATCCTGCCTGGCCTTTTGGCACCGTAGTTATAGCTTATGATAGGTGATGCACCTTCTGTAATAGCAAGGATAGGTGTCTCCATCATCTGCCTTGCACTATTGACTATTGTCATAATAGATACGTAGATGTCTCCGCCTACAGCTGACAGCACATTGTTACAGGATATCTGAACTACAGCGTTGGTAAACTGCATTATAAAAGCTGCTGTACCAAGTCCTATGATGTTTCTGGCTCTTTTGCCGCACTTTTTGATCTCATCTATGGTCAGAAAGTGAAGTCTGTACTTACTGTCTTTTCTTAACAGGAACTTCATAACATAAGCGGCGGACAATGCCTGTGAGATGATAGTCGCAAGCGCAGCGCCTCTTATTCCCATGCCCAAAAGGAATATGAACACCGGATCAAGGATGATATTGGTAACAGCTCCGACAACGACTGTCGTCATGCCTATCACAGAGAAGCCCTGGGCTGTGATGAAGGGGTTCATCCCTGTTGCCACCATTGAGAAGATGGTTCCAAGAAGATATATACGAAGGTATGGAAGTGCATATACCATGTTCGACTCTGACGTTCCGAAGACGCTTAATATCGGCCGTCCAAACAGCTCTCCGACTGCGATAAGCACAGCTCCTGTCACAACCAAAAGAAAGAATGACGTATTCTGAAGAGCAGCTGCTTCCTTATCATCTTTTTTGCCCCTTGCTATAGAAAAAAGTGGTGCGCCGCCGCTTCCATACATGTTGGTAAAACCGGTGATCAGGATGACTATAGGAAAACAAAGTCCTACTGCTCCAAGAGCTTTCGTTCCTATAATCGGTATTCTTGCAATATATATCCTGTCTACTATGTTGTAAAGAAGGTTCAAGATCTGCGCAACCAGCATAGGCAGCGCTGTCGCAAGTATGTTATTTAAAGTTCTTCCTTTTTCAAAATCAATCTGTTTCATAACTACTTCCTGTTAAAGATTTTTTTCAAACTTCGCACTTGCCAAACATACGCTGCCCTCTGGGGCAGAGCCGATACGACCCGTTTATAATACATTTTCGTATCAGCTCTGCCGAAGCGCGTGTTTGGCAAGTGCGAAGTTTGAGTATGTTATTCAGTAATGTACTCTTTCATATTCTCAAATACTACTTCATATGCATCTGACCACATATGGATTCCGTCTATAGAATATTCTTCTTTGGTCTGTCCATTATCATCTGTAAGACCCTTATTAACATCTATAAAGCTATACCCAAATTCCTGTGCAAGCTCACTTACTGCTTTGTTACTCTCATCAAGCCTTTCAAGCCGCAGCTTTGCAGCCTTGTCAGCATCGGGCCAGGGCTGCCTTGCAGCAACCTGTACATTTACAGGATAGTAGGCCATCATATAGACCTTAGCTTGGGGCAGTCTGTCTTTTATCTGAGTCAGCACCTTGCGATAATCTGATATAAGCTGTTCTGTAGTCTCTTCAGGCCTACTGATATCATTGGTTCCTATGTTGATGAAAATCTTGGATGGTTCTAATTCAAATATCTGCTCTTCCATAGATTCTAGCATCTCAGGAATTGTATATCCACCTATTCCGCGGTTATAGATAACTGTGTTCATGCCATGATTTTGCAGGATCTCATTTATAGGAAACTGCTCCATAAGAGATGAACCTGTAAACAGGATCTGCCCCTTCTTAACCAACCTGTTAAGATGCCGATACCTAACAACCTTATTCCTCTTCTCATTTTGAAAAAAATCACTTATAACTTCTTCTGCTTTCATTGTACACCCTCCCGGTTTTCCAAACTTTCCACTTGTTAAGCTGACGCCCAGCCGGATTTGATGGCACTGGCAGTTTATAAGTGTTATTCGCATCTTGATAGTTTTAGTAATTCAAGGCATGATATCTGAATCTTTATATTCCAGGGTCCAAACTCGCTTCGCTCAAACAGGTGGACCCTATGCGGAATATAAAGATTCATCTATCAAGCTCTTGAATTAACTAAAACTCTCAAAGCTGCTAATAACACTTATAAACTGCCAGTGCCATCAAATCCGGCTGAGTGAAAGATATAGAAAAGTGGAAAGTTTATATATGATATGTATTCTAGCATTCAGCTCTGCTTCAAAGCGCATACAAACCGTCTGCATATATTCTATTTTACATACCGTTGCTATATTAGTGAAATTACTTATAATTATAATTGTATAAGTTATACTAATATTATTAATGTCAACAACACAATAACTCAGACTTCCCATACTACACCTTCAAGGAGTGCATATGATTTCGAATTTGGATTATTATAAGGCGTTTTTTTATGTTGCGACTTATTCGTCTTTTTCTGATGCGGCTAGGGCTTTGTATATATCACAATCTGCAGTGAGCCAGACTATAAGGAAGTTGGAGGAGGAGTTAAGCACAACCCTATTTGTAAGGAATGGCCAGCGGATCGTTCTGACTCCATCAGGCGAGCTTCTTTTTGCCAGGGTTAAGACTGCTTTTAACGAATTTCAAAAAGCCGAGATTGAGATCCAAAACTTTGAATCTATAGCGCAAAATAATATCTCCGTAGGCATTACAGAGACAAGCCTTCGCTACGGCTTTTTTGACTGCCTTGAGAAGTTCAAGAACCGCCATCCTGACGTACATCTGTCCATATCAGGTAACACAACTCCTGAAATGGTCTCATTTTTAAGAGATGGCAAAATCGACTTTGCACTTATGATAATCTCTGATTCTCTGGCAGCTAGATTTCAGGATCTCAAGATGCGAAGATGCTTCCGGATACAGGATATATTTATAGCTTCCAGTAAGATGGATATTGATTTTGATAGAGAATATGACCTCAAAGATCTGCTAAGCTACCCGACAATATCTGTATCACAGATCAGTAATTTCAGGGAAAACATTGATACTTTTTTCCAAGAGAACGGGCTACTGTTTCAGCCAACTTATATCCTTGAAAATATGACTCAGGTTCTTAATTTCACCAAAAGAAAATTTGGCATAGGTGTTTTGCCTTACGCCTATGCCAAAGATGATATCAAAAAAGGAACTATTAGAATCGTAAATACAAAGCCTATTCCCAAAAGGACGGTCTATCTTGTGAGTTTGAAAGATAAAGCTTTATCCAGAATGGGACTTGAGCTATATAATGAATTCAAGGATCTGTCTCGGATGGTATAACAAAACACTGCAATTTATTCTAAATGATCATATGCCTTGTACGCTTCTCGTACCTTATCAGCCAGTTCGAACCTGGCATCACCTGCATACATTGCAGCTTCTTTAAAACACTTTCTTGCCTCGTCTTCTTTACCAAGGCCTTTTTTGGCCAAGCCCAGATCATAGCATAGGCTCATCTTAGAGATTCTGTCTTTGCGACCTATAAGCCTTTGACTAAAAAGTGCTTCGGCCTTTTCATAATCTTCTTCTTTTAATGCAATAAGACCGGTAAGCCCTATAACTATATCACGTGAATTCTTATTTCCTTTGCCCTTATTTATATCTTTAACCAGATCATTTATCTTCTCAAGACACTTCTTTGCCTTGTCTATATCATTTTCGCCAATTGCTATCGCGCCTTCATAATACTCAAATGCTGCTAACCTGATTTTTTTTCTCTTATTCTTATCTCGCAATACTTCAAGCTTATCAAGTGCTTTGCTATACTCTGTAATATATATGCAGGAAGCTACATAATAATTTGACAGAAAGAAATGCTTTCCGGTCTTTCCTCGAAGGAATCTTCGATTATCTTCCAGCTGTTCATACATTTCGCAATATCTGTAAGGATCACAATCTTCTGAGAGAACCCTTGATATATTCAGAAAGAACTTTATTGCCCTGTAGATATATAAAACCACAGCTTGAAAAATAATATAATAAACGCATATAAGCATAAAGTGAGAATTCTGATCATTTCCAAGTAGTATGATTTCCGGAATATAAAGAAATAATCCTACAAAGCTAAGTAGTATCAGCACCATAAATTCAATTATAGCAAAAGCTAATGTAAGAAAATACTTTATCTTTAACCTGTTCCAATATTTTATAAAAAAGTCCGCTGTTTCATTTGCATTCAATTTCTTGGTATCAACCTTAAAATCAGATTCTATAATGATCACACAGGCAAGAATGATACAATACATGCTGCTTAGAATACTACAGATAGGCAGAACATAATGCGACATCTGTGCTCCTGTATTTATAAGAGCATGAGTCATCACGCATAGCCACAGGCTGCCGGACTTTTTATATATAACTGATAATATAAAACAATTAGTAAGAAGCCCTATCAGGAAAAATACTATATCTGAAGCAGAATAAAAATATATGCTTCCATCAATGCAAAAATATAAGATATGCCATAGGCTCCAGGCAATAAAGGTTATGATGGTAGAAGCTGCATATGGAAACCTTTTTTCCATCTCAGGCTGGAAAGTATATCTCCATCCGATTTCTTCTATCCCGCCAAAAAGTATTGCCTTAAGGAATATAAGTAAAGGCATGGCAGGACTTTCGATCACAAAGCCCTCTCCTGTTATCACTGCGGCAAAATCAATTATAAGAAATATTACTATAAGTATATAAAACTTTACCGGCTGTTTGATTTTAAAAAAATCCGTTACTATATCTTTAATAGTTTTATTATTGTATTTGTATTGGAATCGGGCGCCAAAAAAGGCTGTTGAAAGGCCTCCTACTGCTATGAGAAGTAGTCCTATTGGAGATGTATAGCCGATCAAAACGTCATTTACAGCATTAAGAATTACAGCAATGATCGCAACTATCAGAGCCTGTACAAGTGACGGTATCAGGAATGCTGTATATATTTTTTTATTATCATAGTTCATTATTATATTGTCCTTTTTCGTTTATTCAGCCGTCCAAGTGGGAAGGTTGAATTATTCAGTAATCTCAATCTGATTGCCTTCGATTATGGCAATGCAGCTTTCATAATAGCCATCACCTGTTGTCCTTGGGCCACTTACCACTTCAAAGCCGTCCTCTTTTAATCTATCAGTAAGAGTATCAACAGCCTCTTTACTTCCAACAGAAAAAGCTATATGGTTATAACCCGTACGATTTAGCGGTTTCTCCAAGTCCGCCAATTCCGGTCTGGTCATAAGTTCAAGTCTTGCTCCGTCATCAAAGCTTATAAAATACGATTGAAAATCAGTAGTATTATTATGATATCCATCATTAGACGTACCGCCAAGATATTTTACAAAGAACTCTCTGGCAGCCTCTATATCTTTTACATACATTGCAATATGCTCTATCTTCATATTCTCTCCTGTTCACTATTCTATAAACTTGAAGTTGTTTATCTCAAATCCAAACTCATAACATCAAAATCGACATACTCGCTATCAATTTTAAAGAACGCTGGTATCGTACCAGTCTTATTGAATCCATATTTCTCATATAAATGAATAGCAGCTGCATTATCACTACGAACTTCCAAATTGATAATCTCTATTCCATTATCATTCGCATATTCAACAAGGTGGCTCATTAACATTGCGCCTACTCCATTATTCCATTCATCCTTAAGAACAGAAATTCCCATCTCTGCTCTATGTGACATTCTTCTGGGCAGCCCACTTAAATTAGCAGTTCCAACTAACTCAGTATCTTTCCATGCACAGTAAAAAACACTGTGTGGATCATTTGCTACTATCCCAAGAAATTCAGCCTCTTTCTCAATCGGAATACTTACTCCTTCAGCGCCATATGTCAAATTATCAGTCTCCCCACCAATTCTTTTCATATAATTCAAAATCTTTTCCGCATCTCCTGGCTGTGCTTCTTTAATAATTATGTCACCCATCTTGGCTTCTCCCTTACAAACTGCGAATTTATGTCACTGCCTATCATTATATCGAATCCGCCTCCATCACGGAATACATATTCAAATGGCTTTGATTTTTTATTAACTTCTTCTTACTAGATTTTTTGAATTATATATTCAGAATTGCAAGAATCAAATTTTTATAGCTCTCACCATAAACATAAGTTCAGTGATATCTTCTCTCTGGCATTCCATATATCCATCAAGCACAAATCCGCATTGTATCAGACCCCCGAGATATTCTTCCATTGAGTGACCGTATTCGATCCATTCTGAATCATCATAGTCTTTTGAACACCAAGGCATCTTATGAACAGCCTTATAGTAACCGCCATTTTCATCTTCAACGAAGTCGCAAAGATAGTTAACTGGGCTGGGTGCCATAATAATGAACTGTCCGCCATTCTTAAGAACTCTGTAGCACTCTTTGTATACCAATGACAGATCTGGTATATACATTAGTGACGGAGGATTGATGATAAGGTCAAATGATTCGTCCGCAAACATGGACAGATCACACATATTGCCTTTTACTATTTCGATATCAAGATTTTCTCTATCCGCAATCTCTCTGTCTTTATCAAGCATCTTGTTAGAGATATCAATAACAGTTACTTTAGCTCCTGCACAAGCTAAGATTGGTGCTTGCAGGCCGCCTGCACCGGCAAGACAAAGAACACTTTTACCTTTTATGTCCTTCAACCAGCTCTCAGGAACTTCCTTGTCATAGAAACGCAGAATTGGTCTGCCATTTCTTGCTGATTCGAGTTCTTCAGCAGTTGCGCAGGCTGTCCAATCTGCCTGATTGACTACCAGATTATCTATATTTTCTTCTACTTGTTCGAATACATTTTTCATCATTTACTATTCCTTTAATTTTTATATAATTACTCAATATGATTTTTCAATTCTGTATTGCCTGCAACATATATTCAGCGTATTGTTTAGCAATTTCATAGTCATAAGAAACTTCCCTGGCATCAGCATATTCAGCCATAGCTTCTTTGATCAAATCATGATACTCTTCCGAGATATTATTTAAAGCCCATTCACCGCCTTCTTTTTTAGAGAGGACTAATTCTTCTTTCTTGTAAGCAAGGACTCTTGCAAGGTTCAGAGTTATATACATTGTATTATCAACAATGTCTTCCTTGGCTTCAGCAATATCTTCCCATATTGAATCCCTATAATCAGCTTTAGGAACAGGGGCAAAAACTTCTTCTATAGGAAGACCACACAGGCACTTTCCTCTTTTACCAATAATTGTAAAATGAGCTGCCAGATCCTTGTCAGTTCCCTTCATCTTATCAATATAATCTTCTGGATTATCCTTATACCATCCTGTATGCGCTACTGAAAAGTGAAGTTCAAAAGGTGTAGGATAAACAAAAGGCTTGCACACCTTTTTAGTTACAATGCTCATCTCAATGCCCTTTGCCGGTCCAGCCTCATTAACTTCTACAACCATATCCATGAATCTGCGCTTAACATCATCTTGCATAGGCTCGTTCACTACGACAATCATATCTAAATCACTCTTTTGTGGATTATAACATCCCATAACAGCTGAACCATGTAAATATATGCCAGTCAGATTATCCTGTAAAATCTCCTGAGATCTTTTGACAAATTCGTTTATTATCTTTTCCATATTTTTCCTCGCTATAATATATCAAATCAAAAAGAGCATATGTTCTCCATCCCAGAAAACACATGCCTCTATCTTAGCACAACAACAACGTAACCCAACTATGCATAGTATTTATCGCAAAGAAATCTATACAGGTAATGTATGTATCTTTTGATATATATCTTTCATATGTTTATGTACTGCCAACACATCATTTGCTTTGATCATATTTGAAAGACTTTTTTCATCCCAAATAATGTGTCCTGAGTCAAACGCTGTTATAAGAGCATAGAAACTTGGGTACACCTCTTTTTGCTTTTCTGAAAACGGGCGTTCTCGATTGTACCCATCCAGGAAAGCTGAAAGAATGACTTGTTCCTGTTTTCCTTTAAGCTCTTCAGGGTAATTCATTAACCTTGCAACAAAAACAGCCTGCATAATAGCGTCATAATAAAGAACATTATCTCCGCTTCTGTTAAAATCGAACACTCCTATAGATCCGTCTTGGGTCTTAAATAGGTTGCAGTCACTCATATCTCCTTGCACAGCATAACGAGGAGCATTTTCAAAGAGTTTGACTGCTTGTAGACAACTGTTAAGTTCTCGAAGAATCTTTTCATAAAGATCTTCATCAATTGTTCTCAAATAACACTCATTTTCTATGAAAGTTTCAAAACTGAACAATTCGTTCTGTATTAATGGATCGAATAAAATTTCATTACTAATATGATAATCTGCCTGTTCTGAAATGTTATGCATTCTAGCAAGCAGTTCACCAGCCTTTCGGGCAATGCCAGTATCAATTTCCTTGAGCTCGCCATTGACAAAGTCCTCAACTGTAACGATCACTTCATATCCTGAAAAATCATATTTGCGGGCAAAGTGTCCTTCTGACGTATAGATAGCAGGTGTACTAATGCAGTTTTCAATTAAAAGTTTTGCAAAATGGCTTTGAGATTCAATCAAATCAAAAGTAACATCTTGTTCATTCTTGAATCTAATGACTAGTTCTTTTCCATTATCAAGAACAGCCTTAACTATGAGACGTACCTCTTTAGATTCCAGATTGTCCTTTTCGTAATAATATCGTTGTAACTCTACTATTTTTATACATATTCCAGTGATTCTATAGTCGCGTAAGATGTCATTGATATTCTGTATTGTAACCGTAAACATAATCTTATTATTCTACTCCTTGCAGAATCATTTCCTACATCAGGTATCTTCCAGTATTTTCAATCCTTTTTTATAATCCTGTCCAAGAATTTCCTGTGTCTTTTGAAATTCAAATTTTTCATGTAGCCTGTCTTGAACTTTAAGGAATTCCTTCTTGCCATACTTTCGTATGTACAAAGCCTGGGCCTTGGCTGCATTGGCTCCATCGTTTGTAGGAACATAAAAGCCTTTTGGGCAGTTTTCAAGTTCACTGCATTCATAGCAGCCATCTATATTCTTTTCATTGCAGCACTTTACATTCGGGCAAATCCTGCCTTCCGAGCAAGTTGCAAAAGAACATACGTTGTAATTGGTTCTGCAGCCTCCGCACCACTCAGAAAGAAAACAGTGATTACATGATAGTCCACAGATAGCAGTTGGATCAACACCTTTTCTGGCTATTAGGCAGAGTTTGTCTTTTATACGTCTCATAGCCTCTATGTGCATGATCCAATGACGAGAAAAGGGCATCTGGATTAGGCCTTTTATGTCCTTACCACACCAGTAATCTATCAGCCAGAATGCATTTTCGTCTTCGCTGACGCATCCGCTCTTTATAAGCTTTGCCTTTGTTTCGTCAGTGAATTTTTTCTTTAAATCTTTAAACTGCAAATTCTTAAGGATCTGATCGCTTGTATCCTTTACAGTCTTTGCATACAGGTATAGTTCTTGTATATTCAGTTTCTTTGAAAACTCAGCAATCTCTTCTCCTGCAAGTTCATTACCGGTTGTGATGATAGGCGAACCTATTTTTTTAGTATAGCCATCTTTGAATAGTATCTGCTCATCTTCAGCAATCATCTCATGTGCTACGATATCCTCAATTCTGAATATGTGCCATATGGAATATGCCAGCGTCTTACTGTGATATCCTTTTGCATTTGCAAATGGCATCTGATAAAAAGCTTCTTCAGGATATCCCTCAACGATCCATGTGATCTGCTGGAACATTTCTTCTCTGAAAGCTATCAACTTCTCTATTGCCTCAGTATAAGTTTTTTCTTTAGATAAAAGACTCTGTACTTCTTTATTCTTTTCAGACCAATCTTTGTCCATAGCGTAAATATCCTTTCCAGCTTACTGCTTTTTACGAACAGGGATGCAGATTTCGCTCACATAGTCGCTTGACGAGGGATCTCCGGGAAGATAATTCTCTATATCTACATCGGGGATCAGCTCATAATCAGACACTGGAAGCCATTCTTTATATATCCGCTCCCACATATCCTGTATTAATTGTCCTGTTTTTGATTGCTTTGTTTTGTCTTGTTTATACCTACTACTGTACTGCAGATTCCGCAAATCTTATTATTTTTTTATCAAGGTCTATTTCGTATTCTATTCCAAGTGGAAGAATCCCAATAGGCATTGCGTGTCCAATATTTACGTTATATATAATTGGCAGGTTCTCACAATTGAATTCTTTTAAAACAGACAGATAGACCGTCTTATATTCCTCATAGAACTGCTCATCCTGAGGCTTTCCAACTATGATTCCATTGATCGCATTAAGTATTCCCTGTGCACCCAGATTTCGCAGATAATATGTCACATAATCAGGGCTTGGTTTTTCCTCGCTGGTTTCAAGAAGTAGAATCTTTCCCTTCCAGTCACCTACTTTAGGCCAGATATCAGTTCCAACGATCATTGGAAATACATCCAGACATCCACCAAGTAGCTGCCCCTTAATCTTACCAGATCCTGATAACACCTCGTAATGATGTGTTTCCGGCCGTGTCTTGTACTGAGCATTAATGTTTTTTTCATCCCACTCAATATGATCATCAGACCAATAATCGCAAGATGGAACTTCATATCCTTTTGTATCAGAAAAAAGAATGCGTTCTACGGCATCTCTGGTATAATCAAACATCTGGCCATATTCTGCGAACTCTTTCATGATGCAAGGGCCGTAATACGATACAACACCAGCTTTGTTCATAACAAAATGATTAACTGTTGTATCTGAATATCCCATGAAAATCTTGGGATTGTTATGAATAACATCATAGTCAATATAAGGCAGGATTCGTATTGAATCATCGCCGCCAATTGCAGTGATAATGCCCTTGATAGTTGGATCTCTAAAGGCATCCATTAAATCTTTGGCTCGCAGCTCGGGGTTATTATATACAAAGTCACTGCCTTTGAGGGCATGAGGCATAGTAACTACTTCCAGGCCAAAGATCTTCTCAAGGCGCTCCTTGGCAATGTGATATTTATGTATCAGCTTTTCATCGCCTAAGCCGCCCCATGATAAGCTGACAATCGCGACCTTGTCTCCGGGGGTTAATCTGGTTGGTTTTAGCATCTTCAGGACTCCTCTTTTTTAGACTATTTAACGCCTCTGCTTGTTCCGTATTATAACACGACGTAAATGCAACATATCTATTTATGTTACATTTTTTATTTTTTCAGTATTTTTCTGAAAAGTACTTGATTATATGCTAAATTCTATGTATCTTACTACTTAAACGTTTGTGCCGCCTTTTTTATAAGATGAGGTAGGGGTCAAAAGTTCCTTTTGACACCTTATGACTAACGGATTGTTCCGTTTCTACGAAACTCTCACATCTACGTTCCACTCCGGTCGGCGCAAAGCAGACATCCCCCGGATGTCTTGCGCCCTAAAACATTAACTCCTGTGTTTTTCTTTGCCATTATGTTTAATGTTATTACTTCAAAAGTTGTAATAAAAAAACAGCTATCTCTTTCAAAATAACTGTTCTAAAAAAACAGAGGATCCTAAGATCCTCTACACTAAATAAACCTTTATTAAAAAGCCTTTACTATATTATTTTTCAAAATCCGGTTTCCACCCTGCAAACTGAATAAGCTGTTCATCTGTTCTATGATAATATCTCTCGTTCTTATCAAGCTTGGCGATTTCTGCCATCTCTTCATCTGTAAGCTTAAAATCGAGAATATCTAAGTTATCCTTGATATGATCCACATTTTTGCTTCCTGGAATCACTACAAATCCCATCTGTGTATGCCAACGAAGTATAATCTGTGCTGAGGACTTGCCATATTTCTTACCAAGCTCTGCAAATACAGGCTCGTTGATAAGAGATTTATCGCCATGACCAAGTGGATACCAGCTCATAAGCTTAATATCATATTTGTCCAAAGTCTTACGAAGCTCTGTCTGTGTAAAATATGGATGGGCTTCTACCTGAATAAACTGAGGAACAATTTCCCATTTAGTCTGTAGTTCCTCAATATACTTCCCTTCAAAATTCGAAATACCAATGGCTTTAGCCTTGCCTTCTTTATAAGATTTCTCAAGCTGTCTGTATCCTGCAAGCCAATTTCCAGCAGGCTGATGAATGTAAAGTAAATCTACATAATCCACTCCAAGGCGCTCCAATGTCTCATCTACAGCATTGTCATTTTCATATTCTGAAGGCCAAAGCTTTGTAGATAAAAATACATCTTTTCTATCCACTCCGCTTTCCTTGATACCGCGCCCTACAGCACGCTCATTGACATAAGCATTCGCTGTATCTACAAGCCTATATCCCATCTTAAGTGCTTCTCGTACGCTTACTTCTGCATCAACAGGTGATAACATAAATGTTCCAATTCCCACTACTGGGCATTCTAATTTGTTGTTTAATACGATGTTTTCCATATGTAAATCCTCCTTAATATGTTGATGCTCTGGAACTTGTAAACTTCCAGTTTTCATTTTCTTTTCTAAGTGTAAAATCGCCCTGCAATCTCCAGCTTCTTTTTCCTCCACCGTAGACAGCAGCAACTACTCTGCTTTTACCAATCATGGTTGCCTCATCACCTTGAACACTTACTACAATATCATCATGATCAGCCGAATAGTAATTGAAGGTACCATTTTTAAGCCCATTCAAAAACTCATCAGCAGACTGCTTCACACCCGTCATATGGTAAAGGCAATAGTCTGAAGACATAAGACTTCTGAGACCTTCTATATTTTTCTCTATCATATAGTCCCAGTAGTATTTATATAGTTCTGATATTTTTGCTTCTTCATCCATATCCTTATTCCTTCTGCTCTGCTGGATCCAGCCATTACACCATCCTCAAATTCCAATTCCTTTACATCAACCCGTTAGCGGAAAACCACTTCTCTACAGTTGTTTTCGCATTTGCAGCCTGGCTGCCGGTGATTGCAAGTCCATTTTTCACATCTGCGCCTTTAGCATATTTTTTAACATCACGCTCGCTAGAACCCATGCCACTTCCCTCATTTGTGCAAAGAGGAAGAATTTTCTTTCCTGTGAAATCGTATCTTTCAAGGAAGGTTGCTACTGCCATTGGGAATGTTCCCCAGTAATTTGGATAAGCAAGCACGATGGTGTCATACTCATCAATACTATCTAAATACTTTGTAAGCTCTGGACGAGCATTTTCTCTTAAATCTTTTTTGGCTTCATCGATGCAGGTCATGTACACCGGAGAATAAGGATTTAACATCTCAATCTTGAATGTATCTGCATCTATCAGTTCTTTCATCTGGTTAACAACGATTTCTGTGTTTCCGACTTTCACATATCTCATCGCTCCGCCAAAATAATTTTCATCTGCTCTTGAAAAGAATGCTATTAATGTTTTTGCCATTTGAATTTCCTCCATCTAATTTTTCTATAGATAACTGCTTATACCAATTGGTTTTGTCCTTTGTTGTTTACATTATCTCACGCCAGCTTTATAATATCCAATAGAAACATTAGATAGTTGATTTAATTTTTAAATATCTGAGGTATGCTATGACAACAAAGCAGATAGATTATTGTATAGAACTGGCCCACACCGAGAGCTTTTCCAGGGGCGCTGAGAATATGTTTGTAAGCCAGCCTACATTTTCATATCAGATAAAACTACTTGAAGAGGAAGTGGGTTTTGAGATTTTTGTAAGAAATGGGAAAGGTGCGACTCTTACTCCGGCCGGCCAGCAGTTTGTAAGCTACCTAACCAATATGCGTGAGGGACTGAAAAGAGCCATTGAGCAGGGTCAGAATTTCAGCGCCAAATACAAAGAAAACATCACTATAGGTATGTCAGTGCGACAGGCTCTTTACTTCCTGCCAGAGGCAATCAGGGAATTTGAAAAGGAAGCGCCAGGCACTCAGATTACACCTCGTTTCCAATACGCTGGCAGTATGGATAGCTTTCTCAAAAATGAATCAGATGTTGTATTTGCCTTAGAAGAACAGACAAAACAGCTTGCAGGCACCACTGTCCACAAGCTGTTTCAAAGTCATATTTATTTAATTTGTGATAAGAATGATCCTCTTGCAGAAAAAAATCTCATAACTGATGAAGACATTTATGGACGCACTCTTATGGTAGGTGGTGGCTCACCGGCACTTCTCCGCTCAGTTCAGCAAAAGCTTATTTCATCAGGTAAGATTGAATATTTTAATAGCCCAGATCATGACACCACACTTACTAACATTGCTTCCGGTAAAGGAATCTGCCTGGCTCCTGGTTTTCTTAACGACCACAGCGGACAGTTTGCCTGGATTCCTTATGACTGCAACGATACCTTCTCTTGTGTCTTGTGTACACATAAAGCAGATGGACGTGAGAGCCTTAATGCTTTTATTAATGTATTGCAGAAGCTTTACAACGAAGCCGTTGCATTTCCTCTGTAAAATATTGCATTTATATGGTATTCTGACCTTTCTTTTTTTCGAACGCAAATAAGGCTACGCCTATTGCAACAAAAGGCAAAACAACTAATCTTAAGATTTCATCAAGATAGTAGATAATACTATCCTCTGGATATACTGTAACAAAAAACTCTGGAATGCGTACTATAATGTCCCAAATTACATGTAATAACATCACCAATAACAAATTCTCAGACTGCATATAAATTGCAGCAATAAACGCCCCCCATAGCCCTGAAAACAGCATCGAATACAAAGCATTATCAATAGAAGCCCCAAAAAAGAAAGAAGAAAAATGAATCAATCCGAAAAACAGTCCCGCTGTTCCTATCGTAAACAGGCGTCCTCTGACTGAAGTTTTCCAAAAGCAAAGCATCCCGACCATAAATATGCCTCGGCAAACAGCTTCCTCCCAAAAACCCGTCGTAATCTGAATAATCCAGTTTACAAAGAAATTTGGCAAAAGAGCAAAAGATACCTCTTCAGCACAAATAAACATAACTATATAAATTACTAATGATGCCCAGAATGGGATGAGATAAATCCATGTTTTTGAAGGTATTCTATTGCAAAATAAACGCTTAAATTCGTCTTTGTATATGAAGCGTAAAACCACTAACGCCAGAAATCCTATTACCAACCGCAAACATCCATCTGCATATGTCTGATATGGATAATCCCAATTACTGAATGGCATTTCGGCCGCCAAAAAACAGCCTGTTATTACAGTCGCAATAAGAGGACCGAACCATATATACTTTTTTTGAACAACCGTTTTCATAGCTGGTCTCCTCGTAGTTTAGAACCTCATAATAATATTGAACTAAACAATTCGATAAATATGATTTATTTTTTTATCTTGCACTTGTCTCTATGAAACCTTCTAATTGCAACTATAGGTTCAATCATAAATACTATCAATAAAACAATAAATACAAGCCAAATAATAATAAGATTAAAAGCTATACTGAATGCTCCAAATGTTTCTAAGTTAACAAATATCCTAAATCCAAAAACTCCAGCCATTGAAGCAATTCCTATAAGTGTCGTATTCACTATAGCATCCATATAATATCCATACGTGCCATTTTTAATTTTTCTTTCAAGAGACCAAATTTTAATTCCTCTTAGAATAATGCATGTCACTAAAATAGTTACACAAACAGCAACACTATTAAGTACATAATATGCGCTTATAACCGTAGGAATGACAAAAGAAAATAACGTTTCTTCCTTAAAAACAAATAACATTTTAATGTGTCGATATTCAGCATCATTCTCTAGAGAAGCAATAAACATAAAAATCAGACTCATTATAGAAACTATTGCAAAAGCCCCTAACAAAAACTTCCAATAAAGGGTGTTATTTTGATTACCCATAAACATTGGAACTAAACCACATACAAATACTACAGGTGAACAAAGTGCATATTTAATCTTTACTTCAGGCATTTTTCTGAGCACTTCAAAAATATCTGTAACTTTCTTCCCCTTATGTAGAATCCATTTATTTGACTTCTTATCTTTCATTAAAACTTCAAACTCCGATTCATCGATTACATATGCAAATAATCATACTACAATCCTTGGTACAATCACAAACTGATATTGATTTATATCTTTAATAAATGTATAGTCAGAAAAAGGAAGCAACCAGTCTGATTGCTCCCTCATAAATCTAAATTATCATAGAATACCCATATTTACAGAAAAAATTTCAAACTCTCCACAATCCTCTAACGTCTTTCAAAATCTTTACGACTTCGTGTTTCTTAAGTACTTTACCATAAGATACAACCTTACCATCTACAACCAATGCAGGTGTTGTCATAACTCCATAGACGGCTATTTTTTCATACTCTTTTACATGTTCGATGATCGTATCCATACCAAGTTCCGTTAGTGCCTCAATAACTGCTGCTTCTAGCTCATTACACTTTGCACAGCCTCCGCCAAGGATCTTTACTCCTTTTAGACTTTTTTCTTCTTCCGCAGCCTGCATGTTTTCCGTAGTACAATTGCATGCGCAGCAACATGAAGTCTTTTTCTCCTCTTCTTTTTTCTTACCAAAACTAAATAAAGCCATTTTCTTTTCCTCCTACAAAATCATTCCTTGCATTAGATTAAACAGATATCCTACTATTACAATTCCCACTACACATATGGTAATGAAAACAACCAGAAGCTTTGTTTTGATCGCTTTCTTTAGCATGATTAGTGACGGAAGAGAAAGCGTAGTCACACCTAACATAAATGCAAGCACAGTTCCAAGCTGAGCCCCCTTATATAGTAATGCCTCAGCAATAGATATAGTTCCGAAAGTATCAGCATACAGCGGAATACCAACTATGGTAGCCAGCATCACACCAAATGAATTCTTTCTACCAAGTATTCCTTCGACAAAGCTTTGTGGTATCCAGTTATGTATTACAGCTCCAATTCCTACACCTATGACAATATATGGAAAAACTTTTCTTAAAGTCTCAAGCACCTGATCCTTTGCATAGATAAGGCGTTCCTTCTGTGTAAGGGATGGTGAATCAATGTCTACAGCAGATGCCTTTCGAATAAACTCTTCTACCTGATCTTCCATGTGAAGCTTCTCTATTAAAGTCCCTCCAATTACTGCGACCACAAGTCCCAGCATAACATAGATAATCGCCACCTTTGTACCAAAGATGCTCATAAGAAGAATCAGACTTCCAACATCTACCATAGGCGAAGATATCAGAAACGAAAAAGTCACACCAAGAGGGAGTCCAGCACTGGTAAATCCAATGAACAGCGGAATTGAGGAGCAAGAACAAAAAGGTGTCACGGTTCCCAAAAGTGCTGCAATACAGTTCGCCCCAATACCATGAAAATGTCCTAGAATCTTCTTACTTCTTTCCGGTGGGAAATAGCTTTGAATATAAGAAATCAAGTAGATAAGAACACACAAGAGAATTGTTATCTTTATTACATCATATAAAAAGAACTGTATTCCGCCTCCCAGTCTTGATTCTAAATCAGCTCCTATTAACGAAAGGAAATCACCTATCAGTTCATTTAGCCACTTCATTCCAAGTATCTGTTTCATAAAAAAATCGCCTATCACTTTCAACACCTACCACTTTCTTCACCTTATGAAGCTCTATACTCCATCAAGGTTGTATTCTGCCATTCTCCAAATCTGTCCTTCGCAATTCTTTCTCTATATCCGATTTCTCTAAAACCACACTTCTTATGTAATGCGATACTTGCCTTGTTAATAGAGATTATTGCTGAATATATACTCCAAAATCCTGCCTTTTCTGACTTTTTAATTAACTCATTTACAAGTGCAGTTCCAACGCCATGTCCTCGGTATTCTTGATCAACGTAGATGCTCATTTCAACGCAGCCCTTATAAACGCATCTGCTTGATGTGGGACTGATTGCAACCCAGCCGATCACCTTACCATCTTCTTCATATACAAATCTGCAATCCTTAATATGTCCCTTATCCCATTCCTCGAAACTAGGACACTCTGTATTAAAAGTTGCTGTACCGCCTTCCATCCCCTGCTTGTAAATCTCTGATACTCTTTCCCAGTCATTATCAATCATTGGTCTAATCACAACATTTGTCCTCCACTTTATCGCATGCTTCGTTATATATTCTTAATGCTTCAAGAACCTGGTCTTGCTTATCTTTTGGAATTCTTGAGAACACTTCTTTGAACTTATCATACATATCATTCTCAATCTTATTGAAACGAGCTTCTCCCTCTTTGGTCAGAGTAAGAACAACACATCTACGATCTGTTTTAGAAGGTTCTCTAATGACAAAACCTTTTTGCACAAGTTCTTCTACAGCTCTACTTACTGCACTTTTATCAAGTTTTAGTACTTTTGCCAATTCTTTTACACAGATGCCGGGACTACGTCCAATCTCAACTACAAGAAAGCACTGAGAAGTGGTAACAAGGCACTTACAACAATCCGTAGTATTCATATTATCAAGATTACGCTCCAGTTCTCTGGTATATTCTCGAAACACTTTTACTTTATCCATGGACTAACCTCCTTATGAATATAAATGATAATTTCAATTGTTGCTATTGTCAACTATTATATTTAAAAATAGACCATTACAATCTAGGTGCCCCCAGTGTACTGGCCTATGTCTAATTATATAAGCGTATAACCTCTGAACCCGCGCACGGAATAGTACGAATCCGCCCCGTTATGGAATGTGAAAACCCTTCCGTAACGTCGTTCGCAGAACAATGCACCGCCCTTGTCGCGAATATCATCCGGCGTAGTGATCCAACTTGACGTTTTCAAATCAAATTCCCCGAGACTTTGCAGTCGGCGATAGAGTTCCTCCGTCATGATCAAAACGCCGATTTCTTTTGCTTTCCATTCGGCGCTGCCTGACGGCGGGTTTTTAGCACGCCCCTGTAATGCCTTTTCGTCATAGCACAGGCTTCTGCGCCCAGAAGGGGACTCTTTTGCGCAGTCGCAGAAAATTAGCTTTCCCGTCTTTTCGTCATAGCCGATGGTATCCGGTTCTCCGCCGCTCTCCTCCATCCTTCTCAAAACGTCCATGGAGCCCGGATGCTCAAGCAAACGTTTCTCCACGTCAAGCCAACTCAGTTCCATATGAAGATTCTTATTATCCTGAAACCTCGCTTTTAATATTTCTAACATGGTTTCCCCTCCAATTCCTCGATTTAACATGCTTCAAGCAAGCGACAATTCAATTCATACAATGCTGTTTTGTGAGGTTCCAATAGCTCCTGTTAGACTACTGCGCGATCCCAAAATCATACCTCAAATAATCCGGCAGCTCAGTCTTCATCGGTATATCATACAGATACGTCACATTATTTTTCCCGGTCTTAGAGTCAAGCTTCTCCTGCTTCCTCTCATTGGAGAACTGCCCCTCACCAACGTATATAAAGGGCTGCGTAATCCCATGCTCATCCTTGGTCTTACGTATAAACAGGTGCACATACTTACATAGCCTAAGTGCCTGCAGATCCCTATTAGATATGTTGTTCTCACATTCCCATTGAAACATATCCGGTGCCAGGAACTTATCCTTGTATGCAAGTCGCTCTTCTATTGAAGCTTCTTTCTTAAGAGAAGCAAACACAATAGCCTCATCTCCGTAGAAATATGTGCCCTTCTGATTGTGGTCAGGATCCTTGAGCATCTTGAGCTGAACCTGATCCATACGATAGCTATGCCATAGCAAGAACTTCTCCGAATTCTTATAAGTGATCTCATATTGCGTCAGTCCATAGGATACCAGATCGCTTATATATTCACGGAGCTGATCATCCATGCTTGCATTCAATGAGTATACGTCATCCTTTAATGCAAGACCTCCCTTTTTGAGCATAAAGCGAAGGGTATGAGCTATCTGATCCTCCGTGCATCCGGGTACTGCACCATACAGACAGGCTCTGACCTCAGAATCAGACGAGGTCTCTTTTTCCAAAAGGAGTTTACAGATGATATACTCGTGTGGTCTTACCAGCGGCAGTAAGGAAGATAAATATTTGATAATAGATATCTGATCTTCACTAAAGCTTGGAAGCCCCTCTTCATCAACTCCCTGCAAAAATGCATAATAGCATCCGGTCTTAGTACCGCCAATTCTGGCTTGAAGGAACCTCATAATATCAGGAGCGCAGTCATTGTTCAGATAGTCCATATGTCTGGGCGCATACTCGGCACCTATGTATTTCTTAAAATTATAATAATCCTGCTTGAGGTATGTCAGACTGTTGAAATTCTCCCTATCGATATACTCGATAATCTCCTTCTGACTCTCCTTGTCGAAATGTATATCAACACCATACTGTCCGAGCCCAAGAGCTGAGAAGTTGTCACGGACAAGGCTTTGCATGAGCTTTTTTTCCAATACGAAATTCTCAGATAGGCTCCCCATGGCAAAAGCTATCTGAACGCTTCTCTTATAACTGTTGCCGATAAAATCCAGAACTGTTACATAAGATTTGCCCTCATACTTACGTAGGCCACGTCCAAGCTGCTGTATGAATACAGTTGAGCTTTCCGTAGGCCTTAGGAATATAACCATATTGCAGCCGGGTATATCAACGCCTTCATTGAGGATATCTACAGTGCAGAGTATCTCCAGATTCGCAGTATCGCTTTGAAGATCATTGTAAGCCCTTATTCTCTCGCCTATAGAATTCTTACCTGTAAGATACGCTGTATGATAGTACTCTCCCAGTTCTTCTGACATCATCCTGGCATGTGTGATATTCTTGCAAAAGACTAGTGCCTTGAGCTTGCCACTTCCTCTGTGAGCCTCGATCTGTTCTTTGATAAATTCGCAATGCTCCTCTGACGCAAGCTGCGCGATCATCTTTCTTTCTTCTTTGGCAGACAATCCATAGTTGACAAGGCTATCCCTTATTCCATAATAGTGGAAGGGCACGACGAGATCGTTGATAATGGCATCTCTTAGTCGTAGTTCAAAGGGAACATTTTTTTCAAAAAGCTCAAAGACATCTTCGTTGTCCATTCGTTCCGGGGTAGCTGTAAGCCCTATCAGAAACTCAGGCTTGAAATAATCAATAATCTTCCTGTAGGTATCCCTTGTTGCATGGTGACACTCATCAAGGATTATGTAATCGAATTCATCCTGGGAAAAGAGCTCCAGCGACTGACTGAGCTTAATATTACCTGCAAATAGAAAATCTGCCTCCAGGTCAGTATGCTCAGCATTATATACTCCGTAGGTTTTGGAACTTCCAAACACTTCCTGAAAGGTCTCCAAAGATTTCTGAAGTATGGAGCCCTCATGGACTATATACAACAATCTGTCAGGATTAAAGTTCCTTGCATCAAATGCTGCAAGATATGTCTTACCACTTCCTGCTGCCGCTATGATGAGAGCTTTATGAATACCCATAGCCCTGTATCTGTTGAGCTCCTTCATAGCTTTGCGCTGCATATAGTTGGGATTAACATTCTCTGATGATCTGTCATAGTCCATATCCCAGCGTTCTATAGCAAAATTGAGCTTATTGACATATTTAGTAATTAGATCATTATCAAGTGTAAAGGTATTGTCCCACTTGTGCCTGAACTCTCCTAGCATCTGCCCAAAGATATCTGCATCCTTGTCATCAGATACTACAAGATCCCACTCAATGTTCTTAAGAAGGGCATATCTTGTGATATTGGAAGATCCTACTATAAGCTCTGCCCTGTCAGCGAATTCAAAATAATAGCCTTTGGAATGATAGCCTATTGTCATATATCCATCATCATGGAAGGAGTTGAAGTCAAGATGGCATTCAAAGTTGTCATATTTCTCCATCAGTATGTAAAATGACTTCAGTGATTCAACATCAGTAAAGTTCTGATATGTAGATGTTATGAGCTTACCGGAAGCGCCTCTTGCAAGTGCGGCATCTATATCCTTTATAAGCAAAACAAGGCCAGCTTTCTTGATAAAGCTGACCGAAAACATGAAGCTGGTGCATCTTCTGAGATTGTCTTTGATTCTGTCCAAAAAGGTCTGATCTGTGTAATTGGTAAGAAAGAGATTGTTCATAAATCCACTTCATATCCTTCCCGGAAAATATATAGATAACAAATAAATCAGTATATAATCATATATATTATTTGTATCGTAATAATATATATGGGGTAAGCCAGATACAATATGGGTTATAAGGATTAAGTACTATTGTAATTATAACACTATAGTTCACAATTCGTAGTATTATTCTCACCACGCCAAAAGCGCCACATTCCAGTTGCTATCACCTGAAATGTGGCAACATTTCAAACTGTAGTCTGCATTTCTCTTTCATCTGCTTTAACGTATTTACGAACTATCTCCAGTCCGCCCATAGGAACGCAGAATTTCTCATCCCTCGGTGGCTGGCATGCCTGATGCCTTCAGCGTGTGCCTGTGACCTGGTCACTGTCTCGCCTGTAGGCTGTCCATTTTCATCTACGATGTCAAAAATCTCTTCTGCCATATTATTCCCTTTTATTCTCATTCTTTTGCTAAAATCTTAAGTCCTGCAATTCCAACTACAATAAGAATAACACAAATGACCTGCGGAACCGACAGCTTTTCATGAAAAAGAAATACACCAAGCAGCGTCGTTCCAAGTATTCCCATTCCAGTCCACATAGCATAAGCAGTACCCAAAGGCAATTGTCTAAGTGCAATTGCTAAAAACACTGCACTGGCTATGTAGCCCACTCCGGTAACAATCGATGGAACTAGTACCGTAAATCCGTTAGACATTTTCATTGCCACAGCCCATGTGATTTCCAACGCTCCGGCAATTAATAGATAAATCCACTTCATATAAAAACCTCCAAATATTAAAATACGCCATTCCTCTACCTGCTAAGACCTAACGATAAAAGAATGACGTGAATCCCACTACTCGGTAGCAATGGGCGTCTGTTTGTTTTATTGTCTTTTGGTGCGAAAACATAGAAGTCACCACCAACTCTCTCAACCAATACAATAGGGAGCCCTTTCGGGCTCCCTACCAACTGTTTTATCTCCACCATAAGCGCAGATAAAACAACAATTTTTTAGATTAGTTCTGCTCAGCGATAGCTGCCTGTGCTGCTGCAAGTCTTGCGATCGGCACACGGAAAGGTGAGCAAGATACATAGTTAAGACCGATCTTGTGGCAGAACTCAACAGATGAAGGATCTCCACCGTGCTCGCCGCAGATACCAACGTGAAGGTTAGGATTAACAGGCTTACCAAGCTTGATAGCTGTCTCCATGAGCTTACCTACACCTGTCTGGTCAAGCTTAGCAAATGGATCGTTCTCGAAGATCTTAGTATCATAGTAAGCGTTAAGGAACTTACCAGCATCATCACGAGAGAAACCATATGTCATCTGTGTAAGATCGTTAGTACCGAAGCAGAAGAAGTCAGCTTCCTTAGCGATCTCATCAGCTGTAAGAGCAGCTCTTGGGATCTCGATCATAGTACCAACTTCGTACTTAAGGTCAGCACCAGCAGCCTTGATCTCAGCATCAGCTGTCTCAACAACTACCTGCTTAACGAACTTAAGCTCTTTAACATCACATACAAGAGGAATCATGATTTCAGGAACAACTTTCCAGTCAGCATGCTTCTTCTGTACGTTGAGAGCTGCACGGATAACAGCCTTTGTCTGCATCTTAGCAATTTCAGGATATGTAACTGCAAGACGGCATCCTCTGTGACCCATCATAGGGTTGAACTCGTGAAGAGAATTGATCATAGCTTTGATCTCTTCTACGCTCTTGTTCTTAGCCTCAGCAAGCTTCTTGATATCAGCTTCTTCTGTAGGAACGAACTCGTGAAGCGGAGGATCAAGGAATCTGATAGTAACCGGGTTACCTTCAAGTGCCTCGAAGAGTCCTTCGAAGTCGTTCTGCTGGTAAGGAAGGATCTTCTCAAGAGCAGCTTCTCTCTCTTCTACTGTATCTGAGCAGATCATCTCACGGAAAGCTGCGATTCTGTCAGCTTCGAAGAACATGTGCTCTGTACGGCAAAGACCGATACCTTCTGCGCCAAGCTCTCTAGCCTTCTTAGCGTCAGCAGGTGTATCAGCGTTTGTTCTAACCTTAAGCTTTCTATACTTGTCAGCCCAAGCCATGATACGGCCGAACTCACCAGCGATAGTAGCATCAACTGTAGGGATAATACCCTGGTAGATGTTACCTGTTGTACCATCGATAGAGATTGTATCACCTTCGTGGAACTCTACGCCACCAAGTGTGAACTTCTTGTTCTCTTCGTCCATGTTGATGTCGCCGCAACCGGATACGCAGCACTCACCCATACCACGAGCAACAACTGCTGCGTGAGATGTCATACCACCACGAACTGTGAGGATACCCTGAGCAGCCTTCATACCTGTGATATCTTCAGGAGATGTCTCAAGACGTACAAGAACTACCTTCTCGCCTCTTGCAGCCCAAGCTTCTGCATCGTCAGCTGTGAATACAACCTTACCAGCAGCAGCTCCAGGTGAAGCGCCAAGACCCTTTCCAAGTGGTGTTGCAGCCTTAAGAGCAGCAGCATCAAACTGAGGGTGAAGAAGTGTATCAAGGTTACGAGGATCGATCATAGCAACAGCCTCTGCCTCTGTCTTATGTCCCTCATCAACGAGGTCACAAGCGATCTTAAGAGCAGCCTGAGCTGTTCTCTTACCATTACGGCACTGAAGCATGTAGAGCTTCTTGTTCTCTACTGTGAACTCCATGTCCTGCATGTCGTGGTAGTGATTCTCAAGAGTCTCACAAACCTTAAGGAAGTCAGCGTATGCTTCAGGGAACTCTTTCTCCATCTGTGCGATTGGCATAGGAGTACGAACACCTGCAACAACGTCTTCACCCTGTGCATTGATGAGGAACTCACCCATAAGCTTGTTCTCACCTGTAGCAGGATCACGTGTGAATGCAACACCTGTACCGGACTGGTTGTTAAGGTTACCGAATACCATAGGCATTACGTTAACAGCTGTTCCCCATGAATAAGGGATGTCGTTGTCACGACGATATACGTTAGCACGAGGGTTATCCCATGAACGGAATACAGCCTCGATAGCAAGCTTTAACTGCTCAACAGGATCTGAAGGGAAATCTTTACCGAGCTGATTCTTGTACTCTGCCTTGAACTGCTCAGCAAGTTCTTTAAGATCAGCAGCTGTAAGGTCTACGTCATACTTAACGCCCCTCTCTTCTTTCATCTTGTCGATGAGCTGCTCAAAATACTTCTTACCAACTTCCATAACTACGTCAGAGAACATCTGGATGAAACGTCTGTAAGAGTCATATACGAAACGCTCGAATGCAGGATCAGGATTGCCCTTGATCATTGCTGCAACAACTTCGTCATTAAGACCAAGGTTGAGGATTGTATCCATCATACCAGGCATAGATGCACGAGCACCTGAACGAACAGAAACAAGAAGAGGATTCTCAAGGTCTCCGAACTTCTTTCCGTTCTCTTTTTCCATCCAAGCAACACCTTCCATTGCCTGTGCCATGATTTCGTCGTTGATCTTACGACCATCCTCATAGTACTGAGTACAAGCCTCAGTTGTGATTGTGAAACCCTGTGGAACCGGAAGTCCGATCTCAGTCATTTCAGCAAGGTTAGCGCCCTTTCCACCAAGGAGATTGCGCATGGACATGTTACCTTCTTTGAAGGTATAAACCCACTTATTAGCCATTTTCTTCCCTTTCTTTGCAGCTTTTTGTAAAACTGCAATTTCCCTATACATTTTTTATAATCATCTGTACAATTTAAGACCCTGTCCAGAAACGAATGGACGAAACAAAATACGAACTTAAATTCTCTTTTATCTCATTTAGTTCCTGAACAGAACCTTAATCATACAGATATTATCAAGAATAATTAAAGCTGCGTGTATTCACGCGTGCCTTCTTCAATGAATTGATCAGCTTTTTCTTTCATATTCTCCGCCTTCTCTTTCATATCGGGAATAAAGCTGTCAAATATAAATATCTCAAACTTGTCTCTGGCATTGTCCAAAGCATCCTGATCCTTAATGGTCCAGGCTGCTGCGGTGTTGCGATACAGTTTATGAACAATACGCCTTGACATGTTTCTTTCGTGCTTGTAATTATAAGCCACAAAATCAGGTCTTGTTATGAAGTTGAGCAAAAGATTTGAAGGAACCTTCCATATCTTAGAGTGAAACTCATCCTTCTCATCCTTAAGGAACTCTTCTGCAAGCTGTCCTCTCATAACCTCCGGATGATGCTTTCTGTACCAGATAAGACCAAGCGGGTTGAAGGATTCTATACAGTAATCTCCCTTATAACTTCTAAGAAGACCGTCCGCTACAGGACATACGCCTGTATCAAAGGCTTCTATCTTGAGTTCAATGATAAGCGGAACCTTACCATCGACCATTTTAAGAAAATCCTCAAATCTGGGAATCTTCTCATCAGAATCCAGCAGGTGGAAATGCTGCAATTCTTCATAAGAGTAATCACCAACTTTACCTCTGACACCAAGACTGCCATCGATATTGTGAACAGGATAATGTGATTCAAATCCCTTATCATATCTTGCTACTCTGGCCAGTGTAAAATCATGAAAGATCACCGGTATTCCATCTCTTGTGAGCTGAACATCACACTCAATGCCATATCCGGCTTCTACAGCCTTTTTAAAAGCGGCCATTGAGTTCTCCGGTGCATTGGAATTGTTATCATGAAGTCCTCGATGAGCATATAACTTACCAACGAAAGGCTTTTTTGAAGGTTTTTTGATTATTCTCGGCATAACAGCAGCCAGATAAAGTCCCCCCAAGGCAGCCGGTATAGATGCTAATGTCAGCAGTATTTTCTTAGAACCCATATTACAATTTACCAACCTCTTCAGAATTTGTGAAAAAACTCACAAACACCACCATGATATTTTAATACATAGCTGTTTTTATAGCAAGAGTTTGTTTCAAAAACAATACTCAATTTTTGCTAAGTTTTTGTGAATTTTCATCATAAAAAGGTTTGGGTTTGAAAAAAGTCTTGTCCAAACCCAAACCTTTAGATCAAAAACGCCCTATTTCTTGTCTATTTCTTGTCTATTTCTATCATACAGGCATCGCCAGATAAGCCTTCATGATCATAACTTATAATGCCTTGATAACTTAGGCCTGTCTTTCAGAATCGCCATGTCTTACCATAAGCATCGTCACAAAAGCAAGTGTCGAAAAAACGAAGGCATATGGAAAAAGTGTTCTGTAAGATACCTGTTCCAGAAGGATTCCGGATGCAATAGGAGTAAACACCTGCGCTGCCATACTAAAAGTATAGTAATATCCTGTATACTTGCCAATGTCAGATGCACTGGACATCTGAACTACCATAGGATATGAATTGACGTTTATAGAAGCCCATCCAAAGCCTATAACTACGAACATAAAGACTATAGCATTTGAATACCCTGCAGCAAAAGCTCCTGCAAGATAACATATACTCATAAGCGCAACGCCCATAAGGATGGTCTTCTTACGGCCTATTTTGGATGATATCCATCCTATAGGAAGATATGATATAACTGCTGCTATTGTCGCTATCATAAGGCAGTTGGCATATGCCCCGTTCTTGAGCCCCCATACCTCTTCAACATATCTGGAAAAAGCTGTCGTAACAGCATTATAAGCAGTAAACCACAATAAAACAGATATAAGAAGGAATATAAGACTTCTTTTTACTGCTGCAGGCATTGCAGCACCGCCCGCAGGCTCTTTACCGGCATCTGCAGCCTTTTTGGAAGCTTCATCATCAGCATCATCCATGGAAAGACCTGCTGCTTCAACTTCTTTTGTAATCTTATCTCGTATACTATTTTCACGGATTGTTATAAATAGTATAACAACGCACACTACCATGGCTATGCTTATTGCAAGTGCAAGGGGTGTATAGTTAGTCCTTGACTGATCATCAGCATCTTTAAGCAGAAGTGATATCATGGCAAGTGTATATACAGCTCCCACTGTACCCATGAGATTGATTATGGCATTGGCGCGTGAGCGAAGCGGAGGCGGTGTAAGATCAGGCATCATAGCTACAGCCGGTGATCTGTAGATTCCCATTGATACTAATAGAAGCAAAAGTATTATTATAAATATAGCAATTCTTCCCGGAACATTTGCAAAGTTAATAAGGATCTGGAAAAGAATGGTTGATGCAACTGTTCCTATAAGGATAAAAGGCATCCTTTTACCAATCTTGGTATTAGTGCGGTCTGAAAGTGTTCCAAAAAGCGGAAGAAGGAAAAGTGCAAATACATTATCAAGAGCCATGATAAAGCCCGTAATACCCTCTCCAAGGCCAAATGTATATTTTAAGATCCTGGGAATTTCGTTGTCATAGAACTGCCAGAAGATGCAGATAGACATGAAGGCAAATCCAATAAGTATAGTTCTCCCATAGTTTAGCTTGAGTTTCATAAAAGACTCCCCCTGTTAGATTATTAGATATTTCTATAATTTAGAAAATGAAAATATGAAATGAAGCTATAAACCTATTTATATAATATCACATAAAACTAAACTGTTGGGCATGACTAATATTACTAATCTGACGCGTCAATATTCACGTAAAATACGCCGCCCCTATAACCAAATACAATAGGGACGGCGTATATCTATACCAATGTTATAAATACATAAAATGTCAGCTTATATCAATTCTAATAATATGTGTATCAGATCCAGCTATAATCTCCGCCTGTAACAGCCAGAGACAAAAGTGTATCCATGCGCTCAACTTCCTCTTCTCCAGAAATGACCTCTAAGAGCTTTGCTGTCTCAACTGCTTCCGGCATCTTCTCATCAGGGCCTATCTCCATATCAGGTTCCTTACCACAATATGGGCATACAAGACTAGGTCCTACCTTAACTGATAAAAATCTGCTGGCACACTCACTACATTCATAAAAGCCTGCAACTTTAGTTCCATCCGGTACATAGTACATTTTAAACTCTCCTTTTTTACAAAAAGACCAGTGCCAAGTAGCACCGGTCTTGTAGATATCAGTCGTCCTGCTCGTCTTCTTCAGTTGTCTGATATACAGTTCTCTTACGAGCCATCTCATCGCTTTCAAGATATTCATCGTAAGTTGTAACCTTATCGATAAGTGATCCATCAGGAAGGAATTCCATGATTCTGTTGGCTGTAGTCTGTACAACCTGGTGGTCACGGCAAGCGAAGAGCTCAACGCCCTTGAACTTGATCATACCTTCGTTAAGTGCTGTGATGGACTCCATATCAAGGTGGTTAGTAGGCTCATCAAAAAGAAGGACATTAGCACCGGAGATCATCATCTTGGAAAGAAGGCATCTAACCTTTTCACCACCGGAGAGAACCTTAACCTTCTTGACACCGTCTTCACCTGCAAAGAGCATACGTCCAAGATATCCTCTTACATATGTAGCATCCTTGATCTCAGAATACTGTGTAAGCCAGTCAGCTATTGTATAATCGTTGTCGAATTCCTTGGTATTGTCCTTAGGGAAATAAGCCTGGGATGTTGTTACGCCCCACTTATATGTACCTTCATCAGGTTCGATCTCGCCCATAAGGATCTGGAAGAGAGTTGTCTTGGCAAGCTCTGTTCCGCCTACAAATGCAACCTTATCATCGTGATGTATTACGAATGATACATCGTCGATAACCTTAACTCCGTTGATAGTCTTGGAAAGGTGCTCAACTGTCAGAACTTCGTTACCGATCTCACGATTAGGTCTAAAGTCAATATAAGGATACTTACGGCTTGAAGGTCTGATATCGTCAAGCTCGATCTTCTCAAGAGCTCTCTTTCTTGATGTAGCCTGCTTGGACTTAGATGCATTAGCAGAGAATCTTGCTATGAATTCCTTGAGCTCTTTGATCTGCTCTTCCTTCTTCTTGTTAGCTTCCTTCATCTGGCGGATCATGAGCTGTGAAGACTCATACCAGAAGTCATAGTTACCTGCATAGAGCTGGATCTTGCCATAGTCGATATCTGCGATATATGTGCAGACCTTATTAAGGAAGTAACGGTCATGGGATACAACGATGACTGTGTTCTCAAAGTTGATAAGGAACTCTTCAAGCCAAGCGATAGCATCCAGATCAAGGTGGTTGGTAGGCTCATCCAGAAGAAGGATATCAGGATTACCAAAAAGAGCTCTTGCAAGGAGAACCTTAACCTTCTGTGCACCATTAAGTTCCTTCATAAGCTTAGTATGAAGCTCAGTCTCGATTCCAAGACCATTAAGAAGGGATTCTGCATTAGCTTCTGCTTCCCATCCATCCATTTCTGCGAACTCAGCTTCAAGCTCGGAAGCCTTGATACCATCTTCATCTGTGAAATCTTCCTTGGCGTAGATGGCATCTTTCTCCTCCATTACCTCAAGGAGACGAGCATTACCGCCAATTACAGTGTTAAGAACCTGATTGTCATCATACTTGAACTGATCCTGTTCAAGGAATGAAAGACGCTGACCGGGTGTCATAGAAACCTCACCGTTAGTGGTCTCGATCTTGCCTGAAAGGATCTTAAGGAAGGTTGACTTACCTGCACCATTAGCTCCGATGATACCGTAACAGTTACCCTCTGTGAACTTGATGTTAACATCTTCGAAAAGAGCCTTCTTGCCGACTCTAAGTGTTACTCCATTTGCCTGAATCATAATTTACCTCATAGATATCTAATAGATATGATATACGAACTATAAGAAGCAATAATGCGTATTGATAGTTCTATAAAAATAATATTAAAAAATTGCACCATTTCGTATTGTACACAAAAAAGGGCACTGTGTAAAGCATAGTAAACAACTTGCCTGTTTTGTCAGTTTAAAGATTCCTTGATCTTCTCAAGTGCTGTCTCAGGTACAAAGAGCTTGCCATATCCCACTGCAAGGTCTATATCCTGCTTGTTGGCGCCATGAAAATCAGATCCTCCGCTTATAAGAAGGTCATAATCCTTCGCAATCTCCATTATCTGGCGCTCATCAGAAGCTGTATAAGTAGTATAGATCGCTTCTATACCTTTAAGTCCAGCTTCCTTCAGCTCTCCAACAAGTTTTCTAAGCCTTGCATCAGACATTCCGTAAAGGATTGGATGAGCGAGGATCGGAACGCCGCCTGCATCAAGGATCATCTTAACAGCCATATCGGGAGTGATCTTCTCTCTTGGAACAAAACACTCGCAGTTATCTCCTATATATCTGTCAAAAGCTTCCTGTCTTGATTTGATATAGCCCTTTTCAAGCATATATGCTGCATAATGAGCTCTTGTAATAACAGAATCAGGAAACGCAGCCTGAAGATCATCAAAATCCATAGGTACGCCGTGCTCAGTCAAAAGTCTGCACATCTTCCTGTTACGGGATACCCTAGAATCTACAAACTCCTGAAGTCTTCTCTGGATCTTTGGGTCATCATAATGCATGTACAGACCGACTATATGGATATCTTTTCCTTCATAATCAGTACTAAACTCAATTCCGGGGATAACTTCAAGATCGTCATATCTCCTACCCGCTTCCATAGCCTCTGCAAGACCCTTAGTAGTATCATGATCAGTAAGGGCTATAGCAGCAAGGCCTTTTTCATGAGCATAATCTATAAGCTGCGTGGGAGTATAAGTTCCGTCTGATGCAGTTGAATGTGTATGTAAATCTACAGGTCTCATAATTATATTTTCCTCATCTTTCTATAACAAATTCCGTTATTTCCGTTTTTTCATGTTCAAATCCAATTAACACGTCTATCAGTATAACACATGATTCTTTTAAAGAGATTGACTAAATCCGCATTTAAGTTCATTATGTTAACCATGAGTAAAAAAATATTTTTCTTTGACCTTGATGGTACATTATTAAACAGTAAAAAAGAGATCACATCAAAAACAATGGAGGCGCTAAAGCGTTTTACAGATGCCGGCAATCACTTTGCCATAAGTACAGGACGTGCCATAGATTCTGCCATGGATGTACAAAAGGAACTGGGGCTCTTTTTCCCGGGAACATTCCTTGTAGGTTACAATGGCGGGCAGATCTATGACTGCGATAATAAAGAGCTGGTTTACAGAGCGCAGATTCCTTTGGATCTTGTGAAAAAGTGTTTTGATCTGGCTAAAGAGCATAATATTCACATCCATACCTACAATGATGATCACATCCTGACACCGGATGACGGCGAATGCATAGACTATTATAGAAGAGTTATAAAAACTCCTTACATCGTTACAGACGATGTTACTAAAGAGCTCGAATATGGTCCGTCCAAGTGCATTGCCATAGAGCTTCATGATCATGAAAAGATGGAGAGATTCAGAGAAGAAGTCTTAAAGATAGCACCAGATAAGCTTTCTGTCATGTATTCAAATCCCTACTATCTTGAGATCTTCCCTAGTGAAGCCGGTAAGGGTTCTGCAGTAGTTCGTCTGTGCGACTATCTTGATATACCTATTGAAAACTCTTTTGCTGCAGGAGATGAACAGAATGATATCAGTATGATCAAAGCTGCAGGCACAGGCATCGCCATGCTCAATGCTACTGATATGGTCAAGGATAATGCTGATGTTATCACAGAATCAGACAATGATCATGACGGCCTTGTTCCTTTTATCGAAAAGGCTATCTGATTGTTATAAGTCTTAAAGCAAAAACCGCAGCGGGGCAATCAGCACGCTGCGGTTTATCTGTTTCATAATCTGCCGGACAGGTTATAGATCTTACCATATCCGGGTATAGGATAATCTCCCTCAAAAGAAAGCTTATCCTTCTACGATGAGAAAACGACCGTCTCCTATATCGAAAACCTCAGAAGCTTCCATGATACTGTCTGCATCAAAGTCTACACCCGCGTCTTCGAAGTATTCGATAACTTCATCAACGGACTCGACTACTACAGCGCAGCAGTCCTCAAGGAAAGCTTCTGCTTCTTCACGAGAAGATGCTACATCTTCAGGAAAAAGCTGTCCCTGATTCTCAATAAAATAATCCAGTACGTCATCATCAAAATCATGCATAGTCTACTCCTTTCGGGCATCAGATCGCCCCTGATTATGCACAACATTACACTAAATTGTAATTCATAAGTGCCTGATAAAGTCTGGCGATCGGAAGTCCGACTACATTATTGTAATCTCCGTGTATACCTTTTACATACACTCCGAACATACCTTGTATTCCATAAGCGCCGGCCTTATCATAAGGCTCATCTGTTGAGATATAGCCTTCAATCTGTTCATCCGTCATAGGATATACAAAAACTAGCGTTTCTTCTGCAAAGACAAGAGAATGAACTTTGTCATCCTGCTTCCACAAAACTGTGACTCCGGTATATACTTCATGCTTATCGCCTTGAATACCGGATATCATATTACGTGCATCATCTTTATCTTTGGGTTTACCAAGTATCTTCTGCTTATATGATACAACGGTATCAGCGCCTATTACAACAGGACTTTGAATATCTCCTTCCGAAAAATTCCCAAACTTATCGGATGATTTTTTGTCAAAATTGCCATTTACAGAAAGCTCTTGCAGTATTTTATCACTTAAAAATATGATTTCATCTCGCTTCACCTTGCTGCCGGTCTCTTGTGCAAAGATTTCTGCTGCCTTCTGAAAAGAAAGTTCTTTGACTACCTCCTGGGGTATATTACTTGTTATTATTTCTTCACCTGTAGCAGGTTTTACCTCAAACGAAAGGCCTGCCTGCTGCATTAGTTCCCTTCTTCTGGGGCTTCCTGATGCTAAAACTATTTTTGTTGCCATTAAATCTACTATCTCTTTCTATTTTTATGTCAGCTAAGCTTAGGGCTTCTCTCGGGTGTAAAAACTCTTGAATCCCGAACATCCCCCATTGCCTGACTTGCATACTCATATGCTTCCTTACCAAATACAAGCTGTGAATTAAGGGCTTCCTTGCCTCTCTTGTCTATCTTAACATATTCACCGTCTTCATTCATTATGCTGGCTTTTAGTGTATCACGAAGCTCCACATCAAGGATATGCCATATCTTCTTTTGAAGATCAGGATCTTCTACCGGGAAGAGTATCTCTACTCTTCTTTCAAGGTTTCTTGGCATCCAGTCGGCACTTGAGCAATAATATTCAGGCTTTCCGGCGTTTTCAAAATAAAAGATGCGGCTATGCTCCAGATAATTGCCAACTATGGATCTTACTGTAATATTCTCTGATACGCCTTTGATTCCGGTACGAAGGCAACATATACCTCTTACTATAAGGTCTATTCTAACACCTGCGCTACTGGCTTTATAAAGGGCTGCTATTACATCCTTGTGACAGATGGAATTCATCTTGGCTATGATCCTTGCAGGTTCTCCCTTTTTTGCATTTTCAGTTTCTCTTTCGATCATGTAAAGTATACGGTCCTTGAGCCACAAAGGAGCTATCGACAGACGGTTCCAGGCAAGAGGCTCACTATATCCTGACAGCATATTGAATACCGCTGTTGCATCTTCACCATAAGAATCCTTACAGGTGAACATGCCTACGTCAGTATACTGACGGGCTGTCGAATCATTATAGTTACCTGTTGCAAGATGAACATAACGTCTTATGCCGTCATCTTCTCTTCTGACTACAAGTGTTATCTTACAGTGAGTCTTAAGTCCCACTAGTCCGTAGATAACGTGACATCCTGCCTGCTCCAGCATCTTGGCCCACACGATGTTATTTTCCTCATCAAAACGAGCCTTAAGTTCTACCAGAACTGTTACCTGTTTGCCATTGTCTGCTGCCTTGGCAAGGGCTGCGATAATGGGCGAATTGCCGCTGACACGGTAAAGTGTCTGCTTGATGGCAAGAACTTTAGGATCCTGCGCTGCATCTGATATAAACCTTACAACTGGGTCGAAGGTTTGATATGGATGATGCATCAGTATATCTTTTTTCCTGATGGAGGCAAATATATTCTCATCGCTTCTAAACTCAGGTACAGGCTGAGGTTCACGGTAGCTGTGTTCCTTGAACTTATCAAAGCCCTGTATCTTGTATATCTTCATAAGGAAGGTGAGATCGAGCGGTCCGTCTATATTATAAATCTCATTTTCTGTTACATGCATTTCTGCAACTATAAGGTCCATAAGGCGCTTGTCGATCTTCTTGTCAACTTCAAGTCTTATTGCTTCGCCCCACTGGCGCTGCTTGACCTGTTTCTCTATCTCTTTAAGAAGATCTTCTGCCTCATCCTCATCTATGGACAAGTCGGCATTTCTCTCAACTCTGAAAGTATATGCACATTCTATATTGTAATTTAAAAACAACATATCCATATTTCTAAGGATGATCTGCTCAAGAAGAATAACTCTGTGCTCATCCTTATCGCCTATAGGAAGTTCAAGGATTCGCGGAAGGACATCCGGAACCTGAACAAGGGCAAAGTCATATGCTTTCTTGGCAGCTTTTTTGCCTTCAGAGTTCTTGCCTTCATCCATGTGACGGTATTCCTGCTTCTTGGCTTTAATCAAAGCTCCTATGTTAAGAGACTTGTTCCTTATAAGAGGAAAAGGTCTTGAGGAGTCAACTGCCATTGGGGTCAGAACAGGATATACGAACTCTCTAAAATACCTGTCTGCATACTCGCACTCTTTGTCTGTCATCTCAGTGTGACTTCTTAGGATAAAGAGTTTGTTTTCTTCAAGTAAAGGTGTCAGCATCCTGTTAAGAGTATCATACTGAAGATCTACAAATTCATGAAGCGCTTCTGATACCAGTTCAAGCTGTCTGGTTGCAGACAAGCCTGCTATATCAGGCTTGGTATAGCCCGCATGGATCATATCCTTTAAAGATGCTACTCTGACCATGAAAAATTCATCAAGGTTAGAAGCTGTGATCGACAGGAATTTTAATCTTTCGAATAATGGTGTATTCTTGTCTCTTGCTTCATTCAAGCACCTTTTGTTGAACTGGATCCATGAAAGTTCCCTGTTTATATAATATTTAGAGTCTTCAAAATCTATTTTGGATGAAGATGCCATATGACGGTCTCCTTTTTGATAATGAAGTATTATTTAAAAAATAAATAATAAATAATCAGTAATCTTATAGATATATATGTATTTTGGAACCTGATAGTTACAAGCTCGTAAAAAACAAACTTAAGGAACTATACTAAAATAGTCTCTTCTGTCTGATCACAGGCTTTACTCCGAATATCTCTTCAAAGAAAGAGGCTCTGTTGTTGATAAGCCCCTTTTCTATTGTAATATCAGAAGTCGTATCCAGCAGGATCTGTACTTCATCGTCTTTGACAGTAACCGATACGTCCTTGAACTTATGATTGTGTGTTCTGTCGAGGGCATTGGCAACTCTTAGGATCGCTGTGAGCTTGGCTATAGTCAGATAGTCTTTTCTGGTAAGTCCCTTGTAACAGTCAGGCGAATCATCAAAGTACAAAAAGTCTTCATGATTGAATCTTACTACATTGGCCACTATAGAGCGCTCTCTGTGGGAGAGGCCTATGATCTCCGTTGACATTATTATGTTATAGCAGCAAAAGCCCATGTTCATAAGGCTTATATACTTGCCACAATCATGTAGTATAGTAGACAATTCCAAAAGGAGTCTTTCTCTATGCCCTAGTCCATGAAGTTTTTTGGTCTTGTCAAATATAGGAAGTGCGATGGATTCAAGAGTCCTTGCCCTTGATTTACTTCCGCCGTAGCGCTTGGCTATAGACATTCCGCAGGCTATGATATCGGCTTCAAAGTCATGAATTGGTGTTATATACTTTTTCTTTTCTGCATATTCATATGCTATACCATCACACAGGGTGACGCCGGGTGCCCAGAGAAGCTGTGACATAAGGGCTACAGTTATCCTTTTAACAAGGATTCCTGATATATAAGCAAGTGTTACATATTCAGTTGATATACTTAACTCTTTGGCAATATAGTCATTGGACATCCTTGAAAATCTTTCAAGCATCTTATCAAAGTCAGAGCTTGTGATAAAACCCTTGTCATAGCCAGGTGATGATATCTTCTGAAAAACAGGAGACATGTAATCGTCTATTATAACCAGATTCTTGTAGGTTCTGTCATTTAGATAGAATTTTGACAAAACATGAAGCTGTGAATCCACCAGTTCTGCAATAAGTTCAGGGTACCTGTCCTTACCTTCCGCAAGGTGCTCAAGTGTCTGGCGAAGGCGAAGTACGCCAAGCTTCATATTCTGAGTTGTTACAAGTTTATCCTTATCAAAAAGAGATACCTGAATAGAGCCTCCACCTATATCTATGATAGCAGTAGGTTCTTCAATAAGTTCTGTGAATTTGGTGGACTGAAGCGCTATTGATTTGTAATCAAGGAATCTTTGTTCTGAATTGGACAGAATATCAACCTTGATCCCGGTCCTTTGCTCTAGCTGGGCGCAGACTATGTTGATATTGTGAGTCTCTCTAAGAGCACTGGTTCCATAAGCCTGTACGTTTGTAACGCCGTAGCTTTTCATGATCTCAGAGAACTCTTTTAATACTCTTGTAAGCTCCAGCATATGTCTGCTTGAAATAGTCCCCGTTGCATAAGTCTCCGATCCAAGATCTATGCGGTGTCTGATATGATCGAGACATTTCAGCCCGTTTTTTTTTGAGATTTCGAAGATCTTCATTGTAAGTTCATATGATCCTACATGAACTGCTGCAAAAGTATCACTCATACAAATCCTTTCATTATAAAAAGAATTTACTGCATGTTTAAAAAGTTCTTTTGAAGCTCAAGGTTCAAGGTCACAGGTTCTGTCCAAGAAGATAATCCACAAACTGCTGCGCACATCTTCCGGACAAGCCTCCATGATTAAGTTCCCACTGGCCGGCCTTTCTTAGAAGCTCTTCCTCCGGCATATCTATTCCATTCCTGTCAGCAAGCCCTTTTACTATAAGCTTAAATTCCTTGGGATCTGGCTTACCAAAATAGATAGATACACCAAATCTAGCCGACAAGGATATCTTCTCCTGAACTGTGTCACTTGAATGGATATCGCCATCATCAGACAGGCTCTTTTTATCCTTGAAGCTTTCTTTGATAAGATGTCTTCTATTGGACGTAGCATAGATCAGGACGTTCTCAGGCTTTTTCTCAAGACCGCCCTCAATTACAGCTTTTAAGTATTTGTACTCAGTTTCAAAATCTTCAAATGACAGATCATCCATATATATAATGAAGCGATAGTTCCTGCCTTTGACCATCGCTATCACATCATTTAAGTCTTTGAACTGATGCTTGTATATCTCTATGATACGAAGTCCCTTGTCAAAATAGGTATTGGCAAGAGCTTTGATACATGTAGATTTGCCGGTTCCCGCATCGCCGTATAAGAGGCAGTTATTGGCAGGTCGTCCCGCAAGAAAAGCTTCTGTGTTGTCTATCAGCTTATTCTTGGCATTATCATATCCTATAAGGTCATCAAACTTAACATGTCTTATATTCTTGATAGGCTCAATTGTGACACGGTTATTGTATGATGGTACAGGCCTTGTATATGCTCTGTCATCTGACAAGTCACCTATCTCATCATCCATATGACGACTCACGCGAAATGCCTTATGAAGTCCAAGTTTACCTACTCCATACTCTTTATAGAACGACGTAAGGCAGTCCTTCATAGCGGCTGCACCGTCTGCCAGACTAAGATCCCTTGCAAGAATACATATACGGTCTCTTATCCTTTTGTTATATATCTTTGAGCCTTCACCTACAGGCTTATAATCTAAAAGTTTATAGAACTGCGTGTCTCCAAGGTTATCCAAAAGCGTCTTAAAATCGTAATGGAAGAATTTTTCAAAAACTTCCATGTCATGAATGACAATGTCATTGATCGTACCATCTACTTGGCCTTTCATCTCACAGGCAAGCGAATAGGTATTTTCATTATTAACAAGAAGTGATGTAAGATAGTCATGCCACAGATTGCCATAAAATCCGCCTTCTCCGGCAAATCTTATAAGTTCTGACATACTATTATAAAAAAGCTCTTTGTCATGACTACTCACAGTCACAAAACTTCCCTGAGTGGTCTGGTCCATAAGCTCAGAGACCATCATCAATAGCTTGTCATTTTCAAAATTCCTGTAGCAGATCAGTTCTTCTATCATTATACCATCTCCATAATTTATTCAAAATAAGTAATTCATGTGTGTTTATCTTCTTGTAATCCTGTTAGCAAAGCTGACATCTACTTTGTGTTTTATAAAAATATCAGTAATTACCAAGTACTCTTAAGGCTTTGGCTTCTTCTCTAAGGCCTCTTAGAGCGTTCTTAACAGAGCTGTCTGCAAGATTACCTTCAAAGTCGATGAAGAACCTGTATTCCCAATTTCTATCGCCAATAGGGCGGGATTCTATTCTTGAAAGGTTAACATGGTTGTAATGAAAATGAGACAGGATGTGATATAAAGCTCCTACCTCATTTCCTATTTCAAGCATGATACTGATCTTATTTGCCTTTTTGAGGAAAACTTTCTGATTGGTAACAATTATAAATCTTGTAGAATTGGTATCAGATTTATTAATGCCTTTTTTTAGTATATTCATACCATAGTACTCAGCTGCATACTCACTTGCGATAGCAGCCTGTGAGATATCACCGTCACTTGCTATCTTCTGAACTCCGAAGGCGTTGTTTTTCATGCTGATCTGTTGCCAGGCAGGGTGGTCTGACAGAAATTTGCTGCTTTGCATTAGGGACTGCGCATGAGAATACACTGTCTTTATATCACTTATCTTAGCTCCGGGAAGACCTATAAGGCAGTGCTCTATCTTGATGATCTGCTCCCCTATTATGTAGTTCTCGTACTCTGTCAGAAGGTCATAGATCTCTGATACTATTCCTGCTGTAGAATTCTCGATTGGAAGTACTGCATAGTCAGCAGCACCTTCTTCTATAGCGATCATTGCATCTCTAAAGGTATCTACATGGAAGTTGTTGACTTTTTTGCCAAAAAACTTGAACATGGCAGCCTGAGAATATGCGCCTTCTGCTCCCTGAAATACTACTCGGCAGGATTTTTTGTCAATAGAATCTATGGATATAAAAGGAAGTCTTCCAAGCGATCCGGCCTGTGTAAGCTTCTGATACTGAAGCTTTCTGCTCATGGCCATTATCTGCTCGAAGAGTTCCTCTACTCCTGTGCGGTTGAAATCGTTGTGTGTAAGACTTTTTACTGTGTCTATCTTTTCTTTTTCCCTGGCAGGATCAAATACTTTCTTGCCTGTACCTATTTTGTAGTCCGCAACCTGTGAGCAGATGTCCATTCGCTGCTCATACAATTCGACAATTTTAGGGTCAATTTCATCGAGCTTTGCTCTAAGATCTTTTAAATCCATTAATACCTCCAGAATGCATTTATATTACTTTTAATATGGTCGTAGATCTATACTTTCCACTTTGGTGATACTGCATCATACAAGTGGAAAGTTTTAGTTAAAACATTATAAGCTTGCACTTTTATGCCGATAACTATTAAGAGATATCGTTAATGCTGCGTATAATAGTTTGATTTTTTAACTGATTCTATAAGTTTCATAGTCTTATCTTTGCGTTAAAAAAATAATACCGCGTATTGATAGATGGCGCAAGAAAGGAAAATTAAGCAATTATGAGTAGAATAAGAAATATTATAATTGCCATCCTTGTTACAGTAATAATTGGAGCTGCAGTTGTTTTCTACTTTTATATCAATATGATCCCTGACAACGATCCTACCTATGCAGGTAACACTGTCGGAAATCTCTATAATGGTGGGTATTTCTGCGAACTGGACGACCATGTTTACTTTCGTAACAATTATGACAACGGATGTCTTTACAGTATGACTGTTGATGAACAGGACATTAAGCCTCTGACTACTATGAACGTATATTTTGTAAGCGGAGCAGGCAATTATCTGTATTATTATATGGATTCCCAGCACTTGTCCAACTCTACAAGCGGTATCGGAACTACAGTCAAGTACTACGGTGTATATCAGTCAAGAACGGACGGAACCAAGCAGAAGTGCCTGTATCGCGGCAGGACTGCTGCTCAGCAGCTTTGCGGCAATTATATATACTTTCAGATCAAAGAAGCCGATGGCGGACAGCTTGCCAAGATCAAAACCGATAAGACCAATCTGTCCATAGTATCCGAAGAGTACATTGATCCTTGCGGATTCTATGATGGAAAGATCTATTTTACCGGTGTTACTAATGATCATAATCTATATATGATGGATACTCAAAACAATGATAAGATAACCAAGATTGCAGACGGATATATCTTCTATCCGATCTACCACGACGGGTATATATATTACATGGATGCTGTGGACAATTATCATTTAAAGCGCATGGAACTTTCAACCAATAGAGTAGAGGAACTTACCTCTAATCGTGTGGACTGCTTTAATCTTAATGACAACTACATCTTCTATTCTGTTTCGGAAGCGCTGATACCTGCCCTTCATGTCATGACTCTTGACGGCTCAAGTGATGTGCCGGTTCTGCAGGGACTATATTTTCACATAAGTCTTACTTCCAAATATGTGTACTTCACGGCCTTCAATGATGACATGCGCATATATCATATGCCTATAGACGGATCTGAGGCTCCGAGCCTTTTTAATCCTATTGAATGATCGAATAAGTCAAACTGTAATTTTTCAGCATCTAAAACTTCGCACTTGCTAAACATACGACACTCCTTACGTTATCTGCGTTATCTACCTTATAAAAAACTGTTGAACTTATCAGTCCGGCATGTTATTATACCCTAGATAATAAAACTATTACAAATAAGGAGAGAGTATGCGCATCACTAAGTCTACAACCGGTACAATACCCATGTGTCTGCAGCCGCTCTTTTCTGCTTTGTATTTTTCATTTTTTATTGTTATTTCTAATCATTATTTTAATAAACATCAATTATGAAGGGATATTTATTTTTTAAAATAAATATCTCTTTTATTATGCATACAATGGAGGAATATTATGAATTCAATGCGTCATTTAATGAGCCCTATGGACTTTACTGTTCAGGAATTAGAAGACCTGTTTGATGTTGCCAATGACATCGAACGCAATATGGACAAGTACTCACATAAATGTGATGGCAAGATTCTTGCAACCTGTTTCTATGAGCCTAGTACAAGAACCCGTCTTTCTTTTGAAACTGCAATGCTTCGACTCGGCGGCAAGACATTGGGTTTTGCAGATGCTTCTAACTCTTCTGCTTCCAAGGGAGAGAGCGTAGCTGATACAATCCGTGTTATAAGCTGCTTCGCTGATATATGCGCTATGCGTCATCCCAAAGAAGGTGCTCCTATGGTAGCTGCTTCCAAATCTCTTATTCCTGTTATCAATGCAGGTGACGGTGGTCATCAGCATCCGACTCAGACTCTTACAGATCTTCTTACTATAAGATCACTTCATGGCAGTCTTAACAACTTCACCATCGGTCTTTGCGGCGATCTTAAGTTCGGTCGTACTGTCCACTCTCTTATCAATGCTCTTACCAGATACGAAGGTATCAACTTCATCTTCATCTCACCTCAGGAACTGAGAGTCCCTGATTATATCACAGAGATGCTGAATTCCAAGAATATCCCCTACCGCGAAGTGATCAAACTTGAAGATGTCATCGCTGATCTTGACTTCCTCTACATGACAAGAGTTCAGAAGGAGCGTTTCTTCAACGAGGAAGACTATATAAGACTTAAAGATTTCTATATCCTTGATAAGAAAAAGCTCGATATGGCAAAGTCCACCATGCAGGTACTCCATCCGCTTCCACGTGTCAACGAGATATCTGTAGAAGTTGATGATGATCCAAGAGCCGCCTACTTCAAACAGGTTCAGTATGGACTTTATGTCAGAATGGCTCTAATACTCACTCTTCTTAACATGACAGATGCTCATATCAATGATGGGCTTCTAAGAAAATTCTGATCCTGATACCAAGGATTTATTGGATTGAACCGCTTTTATCTATCCATACAGAATGCGATTCAATTCAATTGGTATAGAAATAGTTCCTGATTCACATATCAAGATTTATACATACGGAGGAATACACAATGCTTAATGTTGGTAAAATAGACGAAGGCTTCGTTCTAGATCATATTCAGGCCGGTAAGGCAATGTCAATCTATCATCACCTGGGTCTTAACCGCCTTGATTGCACAGTTGCCATTATCAAGAATGCCCGCTCAGGCAAGATGGGCCGTAAGGATATCCTGAAAGTTGAATGCGATATCGATTCTATGGATCTTAACATCCTTGCTTTCATCGATCATAACATCACTGTTAATGTTATAAAGGATGGAGAGATCATTGAAAAAAGAGCTCTCGTTCTTCCAAAAGAGATCAAGCAGGTTCTTAGATGCCACAATCCTCGCTGCATCACTTCTATCGAGCAGGGACTCCCTCATATCTTCTACCTTGCGGATGAAGCCAATGAGATATATCGCTGCAAATACTGTGATGAGAAATACACAGAGAACGACGCAGACTTTGACGCAGGTCATTGCTTATAATATACATAAGCCGCGAAACCAAGCATAATGGTTTCGCGGCTTTTCTTTATTGCACAAAAAAGATTTCCGATTCTTATATACAAGATAACGGAAATCTTTTTATACTAACTTTCCATTCGATGCATAAATACTCTCAAATGAAAAAGTTTTGAATACTTATTGTATAAACTTATTTATGACTGTGACATCCGCCGTGGCAGGATGTACAATCCCCCGTGCAGGAATACGGATTACCCTTTCCGCTTTTAAATCCTTTGATCATATTATATAGAAGATACGCGCAATATCCGAATATCAAAGCGGCAATTATAATTGTTGCTACCAAAGTGCCTCCTTCCTACAGCTATAAAGCTTAGGGGTATATCAAAACTACTTCTTTCTTAGTTCTCAGAAACAGCTCTACGGCTCTCAATCTGAGCATCCTTGTATGGGTTAGGACGAACAAGAAGATATACCATTCCGATTACAAGGGCTGCTGCTACTATTGTACCAATTCCAAAGCTTACCTGTCCAATGATAAGTCCGCCGATCTGATAGATGATGAGGCCTACTACATAAGCAAGTACGCACTGATATCCGATTGCGAACATTGTCCACTTACCATTGTTCATCTCTCTCTTGATAGCACCCATAGCTGCAAAGCAAGGAGCACACAGAAGGTTGAATACAAGATAAGCATATGCTGCTATAGGAACGATGTGAGCCTGAATGATATCCCAGTACTCCGCACCATCTTCTGCAACTTCTGCAAATCCGAAGAGCATACCGATTGTTGCTACAACGTTTTCCTTAGCGATAAGGCCAGATACAGCAGCGACTGTCATCTGCCATGTTCCAAATCCAAGAGGAGCAAAGATAGGAGCAAGGAAACCACCAATCTTGGCAAGAATTGATTCTTCCTGTGCTACGATCAGAGCTTCACCTTCAAGATCGCCAAAGTCAAGCATTCCAAATCCGTTTTCTGTGAATCCGAAGTTCATAAGGAACCAGAGAACGATTGTTGAAAGTAGGATAACTGTACCGGCCTTCTTGATGAATGACCAACCACGCTCCCACATGCTGCGAAGGATACTTCCAACAGTAGGCATATGATAAGCAGGAAGCTCCATAACGAATGGTGCAGGATCACCTGCAAATACCTTAGTCTTCTTAAGTACGATACCTGTAAAGATGACAGCTGCTATTCCGATAAAGTATGAACTCCATGCTACCCATCCGCTATTTCCAAAGAAAGCACCTGCAATAAGAGCGATGATAGGAAGCTTAGCTCCGCAAGGGATGAAAGTTGTTGTCATGATAGTCATACGGCGGTCTTTCTCAGTATCAATTGTACGAGAAGCCATTACGCCGGGAACTCCGCATCCTGATGCGATAAGCATAGGAATGAAGGATTTACCTGAAAGACCGAATTTACGGAAGATTCTGTCCATGATGAATGCTACACGAGCCATATATCCGCAGTACTCAAGGAATGCAAGGAATATAAACAGGATAAGCATCTGAGGTACGAAACCAAGTACAGCACCAACACCCGCAACAATACCATCAAGGATAAGGCTCTTAAGCCAACCGGCAACACCAATTGCATCAAGTCCGGACTCTACAAGTGGAGGAATTATATCTCCAAAAAGCACATCATTGGTCCAGTCTGTAACAATTGTACCTATTGTTGTAACGGATACATAATATACAATGAACATAACAAGTGCAAAAATAGGAAGTGCAAGAATTCTGTTAGTTACGATCCTGTCAATCTTATCAGAAACTGAAAGTCCTGAATTTGCCTTTGATACAGACTTCTTTACAACATCTGTGATCACTTCATATCTTGCATTTGTGATAACGCTTTCTGTATCATCATCATTTGCAGTTTCAAGCTCTGCTCTTACTTTATCAAGCTCTTTCATACTCTGATCAGTAATTGTGAGCTTTTCAAGAACCTTTGAATCTTTCTCAAGAAGTTTTATATCAAACCATCTGCGCTGCTCAGACTTGCAAGCATTCTGAGGAAGAATAGTATCTGCTGCAGCAATTGCTTTTTCTGTATTATCATCAAATCTAACAGGTGTAGTAGCCTTACCTGACTTAGCAGCTGCAACAGCTTTGGATATAAGCTTATCAAGGCCTTCAGATTTAAGAGCAGATATCTCAACTACTTCTACTCCAAGTTCTGATGAAAGCTTCTTGGAATCAATCTTATCTCCGTTCTTACGTACAACATCCATCATGTTAAGAGCAATAACAACAGGGATTCCAAGTTCTACAACCTGAGTTGTAAGATACAGATTACGTTCAATATTGGTCGCATCCACCATATTTATAATAGCATCAGGAGTTTCTTCCAGAAGATACTTACGAGATACTACTTCTTCGAGTGTATATGGTGAAAGAGAATAGATACCGGGAAGGTCAGTTACTACTACATCCTTCTGTCCCTTTAATTTACCCTCTTTTTTCTCAACTGTAACACCCGGCCAGTTACCTACATACTGATTGGAACCGGTAAGTGCATTAAACAGAGTTGTTTTACCGCAGTTCGGATTACCTGCCAGTGCAATTTTAAGTGCCATGATCTTCTCCTCTAACGTTATATGTTATTTTAATTAAAAATCAACCAGGTTTAATGATATCTGTTCTGATAATCATTTTCATTTAACAAGTAAAAAAAAATAATTATTCTACTTCAACTATCTGAGCATCTTCTTTTCTAAGAGAAAGCTCATAACCACGAACTGTGATCTCTACAGGATCCCCTAAAGGAGCAACCTTTCTGATGTATACAGAACTACCCTTTGTGATCCCCATGTCCATTACTCTTCTTTTCAGTGCAGAATCAGCTCCGTCAAGCTTCTTAACAGTTACTGTCTCTCCAACCTGAACGTCTCTTAATGTTTTCATTAGTCTCCTCTCCTTTAGACCATTATTTTTTTGGCCATATCCATATTTATTGCTACTCTGGCATCTCTGATCTTAACGATCATATTGCCATCCATAGTACTCACTGCTGTTACCTCTGCGCCTTCAGTAAAACCGAGGTTTTCAAGGAATCTTCTTGTATCCTCCAATCCGCCAACTTTGCGGACAGTTGCTACATTGCCGGGTGCTAATAATGTAAGTGGCATCATTCAAACTCCTTTACTTTCTATATTTCCTGAATCAGTATTATCCTAACAAGCTTCGATTCAGTATTTCCGGGATGTATAACCCGGAAAACATTTATTTTTGCGCATAACAAAATAGTTACCCGCAGCTAACATTATAATACAGTTAGAGATTTTGAAAGTCAATATCATTTTGGTTATTTCCACGAAATTATAAAAAAAGCATTAAATTGTACACGATGTTTTTAAAATAAGCACTAATCATCCGGATATAGTCATCTTATTTTTGGATATTTTGTACATCAAACAAATTGCCAACAAATAAAAGATATTCCTTAATGACATTTTCATCTTATATGCCCACAAAAAAATCTTCCTACCCAAAAACAGATAGGAAGATTTTTGATATTCATATATTTAATCTTTAGTATCCGAACTCCTGAGCCCAATACCAGGATCCATTATCCGTCTGGTATATTGCCATTCCTACTGTAACAAAGGAACCATCCATGATATTAGCTCTGTGTGTTGGAGAATTCATCCATGCATCTACTACAGAAGACGAGCTCTGATATAGCTTTGCAAGGTTCTCTCCATATTGAAGCGTACTGTTTACAGTCCACCAATTCGATCCATCAGGACGAGTATGTGAGAACAAAGTTGTAATCTCATGAGCACGAACAGCAGCTGCGTCAGCAAGTCCCTCACTCCATACAAGTGCAGATAGTCCTGCAGCGGCTCTTTGCGCATTTACAAGTGCCAGCGCATCAGAAAGAGCTGCATTGATTTCTTCAGTAGATTTAAACTCACCAGAAAGGATTATAGCATTGTTATCAATATAAAACTCTCCGGCTCCCTCGCCCGCAGCACGATATGCAGCATCTCCGATCTCTGCATTTCTTGAACCACACGCTGCAGCTCCTAGCACGAACAGCGCAGTGATAATAACCGATACCGTTTTCTTAATACTCTTAAATTTCCTCATAATGATTTCCTCCATGGTCTCATTACTCATGTTTATACTATCATATTTGTGATTATTTTTCAAGTATCAGTGTATTTTTATGATTGTTATTTTACTTCTGCTCTTTTTTATTTATCGGTAATAAAACAAAAAACAAGAACCTTGTTTCCAAGATTCTTGTTTTTTATTTTTATGTATTTTCCATTGTCCCTACTTTAACTGCGTGTATAACGAATCTTTTTGAAGATCCATGCGGACCGGAGCAAGTTGATAGATTCAGTATCTCTGGTCTATCCTCAAAGGATATATCTATAGGGCAATTGTAATTGTTCAGGTTCTTAAGTCTTGATACATATGAGTCATATCCGGCATCATCTTCTATGACCGCATAAACAGTATCATCGCCGTTGGTGGTACTTTCAAATTCATATACCACATATTTAAAAACTGCATCTTTGGTATAGATGTAAAAATACATAGGTTCTTCACTAAGTTCTTCTCTATTTGGCATTTTATAAAGGCTGTCCAAAGATCCAAACATAGATCCGTTACGCATATTATGACCAAAAAGGAAATCACTGTATCCCATAAAATTCTCGTTAGAAAATTCGTCAAGGAATATGCATCCAGAAGAGTTCTTCTCACCTGTAAACGTAACATGCAGATACTGATTAGCATAATGCTCTTTGACTATAGGATAGTTCAAAGTAAAGTCGAACTTATCATCTTCAACATCAAAGTCCCAGTAAAGCCATCCTATAAAATCACTATTCTGGGAGGATAGAAGGTCATAATCAATAACAAGCTCCGGTATTCCGGTTTCTTCATCTATTGCAACACTTTCCTCTCCTGTTTCAGGGTCCTTTTCGGGATTGGTCGAAACTGCGCTACTTGCAATATCGTCATACTCCTTGACAGCCACTTCTCTTTCATGGACTTCTTTGTAAATATCATAGCCTTCGTACCCGATAACAACCACCAGTATCACAATTAGAATCTTAGCAAGCCATGGATTGATCCTGAATGTTTTTCTTTTTCCTTTGTTTTCAGCACTCATAAATAACCTCATGTCGCGAGCAAAGCAAGTGACTTATGGTTCAAATTGGTGAAGCTCGCGACACCAATTTGGGTTTGAAAATGGAACATTTCCAAACTTAACCTCATGTCCTGCACTAAGTCAAGAGATCATGTGAGCTTAAGAAAATTCTTAAGTATATCCATTCCTAGAGGAGTCATTATGGATTCCGGGTGAAACTGAACTCCAAACACATTGTACTGTTTGTGCTGCACTGCCATAATCTCACCATCATCCGCCCTTGCAACTACTTTAAGGCAATCCGGAAGTGTATCCTCTTTAAGGGAAAGAGAATGATATCTTGCTACTTTTATTATAGCAGGCATTTCATTAAAAAGGGGAGATGTTGTATCTATTTGTGTATCAGACTGTTTGCCATGCATAAGCTTTTTGGCATGATCTACAGTTCCGCCATAATATTCACATATAGCCTGGTGTCCAAGGCATACTCCAAGTATCGGGATCTTATCCCCAAGCTGGCCTACAACCTCTTCACAGATTCCTGCATCTTTGGGCTTTCCGGGACCTGGAGAGAGGATTATTGCTTTGGGACATAGCTTTCTAATCTCTTCTATAGTAATTTTATCATTTCTTACTGCTTTGATATCAGGATCGAGAGTTCCAAAATACTGATACAGGTTATAAGTAAAACTGTCATAATTGTCGATGAGTAGTATCATTTATTCTTCCTCCGCTTCCTTAATCGCAAGAACTACGGCTTTGGCCTTGTTGATGCATTCCTGATATTCGTTCTCTGCTATAGAATCAGCAACAATACCAGCTCCGCTTCTGACAAATACTTTGCCACCTTTTTTGTATGCAAGTCGTATAGCTATGCAGGTATCAAGATTGCCTGTAAAGTCTACATATCCGATAGCTCCACCATATATTCCTCTGCGGCTGTCTTCAAGTTCATCTATGATCTCACAGGCTCTTATTTTAGGAGCTCCGGATAGTGTTCCGGCAGGAAGAACAGAATCTATCGCTTCAACTTGTGATCGTTCATCACTAAGTATTCCTTTTACTTCAGATCCGATATGCATTACATGTGAGTATCTTTCTACTTCCATGTATTTTTCTACTTCTACAGATCCAAACTTGCACAATCTTCCAAGATCGTTTCGTCCCAGATCAACCAGCATATTATGCTCAGCTTTTTCTTTTTCATCGGCCAGAAGCTCTTTTTCCAAAGCCTGATCCTCTTCGTATGTGGCGCCTCTTGGCCTGGTACCTGCAAGAGGAAATGTTCTTATGGTCCTGTCTGTAACTTTTACAAGTGTCTCAGGTGATGCACCGGCGATCTCCATATCACCATAAAAATAGAACATATATGGACTTGGATTTGTAGTTCTAAGGACTCTGTAAGTATTGAGAAGTGATCCTTCAAATTCTGCTTCCATGGGATTAGATAGAACGAGCTGGAATATATCGCCCTCTGTGATGTGATACTTTACCTTTTCTATCTTCTCACAGAACTCTTCTTTACTAAACTTTGGTTTGAGTTCTGTCTTTAATATTCCCTTCATCACAGGTTTCTGGAGTCCCCCTTTTATAAGATGCTCCATTTCATCTATTCCGGATACAGCTTCCTTATATGATGCTTCTATATCATCAGTTCCCACATTAGCTATTAGAAGGATCTTCTGCTTTAAGTTATCATAACAGATGATCTTTCTAAAAAGCATCAGATCCATATCGTCAAAATCATTTTCGTTTTGGGATTTAAAATGAAGAGAAGGTTCCCCGTATTGCATATATTCATAACTAAAATAGCCTACAAGACCTCCGGTAAAAGTCGGAAACTCCGGAATACTCGGAGCTTTATTGTCTTCGACTATTTTTTTGATATACTCTCCGGGATTATCGCATTTGCTTGTGTTAGTTCCATTTGAAGTCACTACAGTAAGTTTATGATCCTTAACTGTAATAGTCATATCAGGAGCATAGCCTAGAAAACTATATCTGCCCCACTGTCTGTTATCTTCACAACTTTCAAGAAGAAAACAGTGATTACTTACATTCTGAAGCGCTCTAAGTGTTTCAAGCGGTGTTCTTATATCAGAAAAGATCTCTCTTTTGACAGGTATTAGTTTATAATCCCCTGATGCTGCAATCTTTCTGACTTCGTCCAAAGATGTCTGTTTCATGCCAAATCCTCCCACGCTCCCAATTGCCGGATTTTATTATATTAAAAAAATCAGAAAGCCGTAAAAAGCTTTCTGATTCAAAATTTTAAAGATTTTATATATAAAAAACAATGATATAAAATAATTTTATCTTTTTAATTATTTATGCTACACATTTAGAAATGTCCGCCATGACCGCCGTGTGTGTTGCCGGAAGACGAACGATGTGTTGTAGAACCGCCTCCGGATCTATTCTCAGTCTCCTTGCGAGTTCTGTTAACACTCTTTCTTATAAATCTATCATGTCTTCCTGTGATTCGGACATTATTTTTCTGCTCATACTCTGCAGCGCTGTTATTTTGTTTGATATTTTTCATGCCACTTGCCATGACGCCAACTGTGATACCTCCAAACAAGAGTCCAAGAAGGAAGCATACAAACCATTTCCAAGCAGGTATCTTATCTCTGTTTTCATATGCTGTGCAGTAGCTGTCAACTCCATCTGCAAACTTATCAAATGCTCTGGCATAATCACCGCTTGAAAGATAAGAAGTATACTTATCTTCAAGAGAATACAGATTATTATCTGTAAAAATCTGAATAGCTTCTCCTCTGGTACTTGCATAAAACTCTCTTGTATCCATGCATACTGCAAGAAGGATACCTGCATCATTATTGCCTTTAGCCATGCCAAGTTCACCACTATCCATCATATCATCCGCATACTCTTCAATAGTATACTGAGAATATGAATCTGTAGTAACTACAGCAATCTGAACATCATGTGCACTTCCAACTTCTTCAAGCTTATCCTGAAGATCTTTTTCCTCTTCGTCAGTAAGAAGGTCACCATCATCATATACAAAGCCATATTCGCCGGATCTAACCTGCGCATTTTGGGCATATACTTCATTGCACAAAGGAGCCGACATAAAAATAGCAGCTGCCATTCCTGCGCAAAGCGTAATTATTCTTTTATTTTTAAATAAGCCTTTCATCGTCCATCCCCCAGTCTCAAATACGGAATATCAGTTCCAGTACTGCAAAAAGCACAGTAAACAAAACTGAACTAAGCGCAAAATATTTAAAAGCTGCGCCCTTATCAACAGGCAGGTTTCCGACAAATTTACCGGTCTGTCCGTTCATCGCAAATAAGAAATTTTGTCCATTCCAGGTCGTAGACAAAAGCCATACGGGATAAAGAGCATATTTACAGGCTTCTGATGTAGTAGCTACATTTTGGTTACGTACCATTACAGAGCTATAACCCTGAACACTGTTTTTGATCTCATTAACAGCACTATTTGTCATACGCTGCTTAGCACGAGGTCTTGACTTTTCTTCATCAACATCATACTGATTGGCAACATATCCTGCAAAATACGCATCGTCATATTTTTTAAGTCCTTTGTCATCATAGGGCTCTATTGATTCTGTCAGATCATCAGGCATCTTGCTGGATCCATCTACGGGGACTTTACTAAAAGGCACATCGCCTTCACGATATACGTCATAAAAGCTTGTCTCTGTATATCTATAATCCCTGTCACTCCAGGTTCTTACCTTGGTTGCTTCGCAGTTAAGAGACACATGCATATTGGCATCAAAAAGCCAGTATGGAATGTATACCCCTTTGATCTCATCTATATGATTTTCTGTGGAAAAAGCTTTGGGAAGAAGTTTTCTACCCTTGATATAATCCTTATATTTCTGCTTGGCCTGTTCCTTGGTAAGCTGAAACGGGATTACATAGTCAGGTCTTCGACCATTAGTAAAGACCTCTTTAAAAGTTACATTATTGCCACAAAACGGACACTGGGTAGCACCCTGAGTCTTGTCTGCTATGATCTCGCCGCCACAAGACTTACAGATATATACATTTTTGTCTTTGCCAAATCCATAGTTTTCAGCCTCTTCATCAGACAATCTGTCAGACTTCTCTTCTGAATCAGCTGCTTTCTCTGCTTTACCTTTAGAAACCATCTTATGATACTCATCTACAGATATTGTAGTATCACAGTATAAGCATTTAAGCTTCTGCGAAGGAGCATCAAACTCCATAACTCCTCCACACGCAGGGCATTCATATTCCTGAGTTGCCATTTTTATAATCCTCCAAAACAAAACTTACTTACATGTAGTTTTATTCTACCATATATCAGAATGTTTCCCACCCATTAATTGAAGTATTATAAGTATCTAATGCCTTAATAATCCGGTAATAAAGCAAAGCGACTCGAATTTCCCACTAGTAGGAAGATTTGTATTAATACTTTTACTTTTATTTTTACTTTATAAAGCCTTTAGAAACTATCCAAATTTAGGACACAAATTCGTTGTAATATAATAATCATCAGAAACAGTCAATTGTTTCTGACTCCCCAACAAAACTTTTTTCATACCGGACGGATTGATCCCCATCAGTCCGTCCCTCCTCCCTAAAATTACAGTTATTCTGTTTTATAGTACTCGGCACAAGGAAAGCGTCGGCTCACTAATACATGAGTCGACGCTTTCTTAATATCAAATACCTTATTCACCACTTCCGGATATCTGCTCGCTCGGGTCAGTTGACTCCGGTACCGCCAAAGATTCATCTGTGGAAGTATCCGGTGTCGGAACATTTGAAGATGCATCTGTAGCATCCGGTGTGCCTGTGTTTTCAGGAGCGACCGGAGGCTGCGAATTTCCATCACCTGCCGCAGAATCTCCATCGTCAGTATTATCAGTATTTCCTTCTTCTGATTTATCCTTATTTTTCAAATAGTCTTTGGCCTGACTTGGTTGTATGCCGCCATAGACTATAACCGCTTCACCCTTTTCTACATGCTCGAATATGACTGCAGCAGCATCAGGTGGAAGATTAATACATCCATGTGATCCGTTAGTAACATAAATATCAGAGCCAAAAGATGATCTCCAACTTGCATCATGGAGTCCAACATTACCATAAAAAGGCATCCAATATTTTACATCAGATGAATAGTTCTGTCCTGTAAGAGTTGCATCTCTTTCTTTATAAGTGATTCCAAAAGTACCTGTTGGCGTCACTCTGTCATTGGTAGCCTTACCGGATACGCAGTCAGTATCTATTACCAGGGATCCATTCTCATATACATAAACATGCTGATGATCAAGATCCACTTCAACATAACTAGTACCATAATCCTGAGGGCCGTACTGAGCTGCCGTTCCGAAATAAACCGGTGTCATATCGCATATACTTGTAGACTCGATTGCAGTCACAAGTTCGCTCAAAGTCGTATCCCTATCCATCCACCAGCCGTAATCACCGCCGGATACAGTAATAGTCTGGCCGAGAGATGTTGTAAATGTCCTGTCACGCCCGAAGGTATCATATGTCCTTCCCAGCGTATTAACAAACTCATTGACCTTATCTGTATCAAGCGTTGTTGTTGTACCATCATAGCTGATCCAGTCTTTGATATAATTGCCATCAACTGTGATCACATCATCACCAAATGTATATGTGATCTTGGCTGAAGCATACTTATTAAGACTCTGACATTCGTCTGTAAGAGCTTTATTGTCAGACAAGATCTTGGGTTCTTCATAGACTCCGGCCTTGTCAAGCGACAATGTCATCTGCATAGTAGACAGCGCTTCTACAACAGCCTCATAAAAGGCATCTCTATCTGCCTTGCTGCCATAATCTTCCGGAACTATAGTATATTCAGCCAGATTTTCATCGAATACAAGCTGAGCATCTACCGGTGATATCATGTTCTCTTCTTTGAAAAAAGACATACTGTTTATTTTGGATTTAAGCAGCTCTTCATCAAAAGAAGCCATATCTTCATTGGTAAATGATCGGTGGGAAAGGACATAAACCGGCCATTTAAGACCATTCACAAATCCCAGATTGTCATTAAGACTTTCATTAAAATCAGGCTTCCAGGAGATATCACTTGCTGTAATCTTCTCATCAAGACCACTTCTTCCAACAATATCAAGAACATAGCTCGATGCCTTTGAATCGACAAGATCTCTAACCTGGCTGATAGTCATCCAGGAAATATCCTGACCATTAAGTTTGGATCCGGGACAGAAATGAAATGAGAAAAATGTAGCTGCCCCTAAATAAATAGCTGCCACAGTCGTAGCAGCTATAATAAGAATCAGATTTTTTTTCTTCACGCTTCCCCCTCAATAAGACATAGCCCTCTTATCTGAGCATTAATCTGGCAACATCATATGCTATATCAGGAATAAAAAGATATGCAGATACTATAATCTGAGCTGTTAATGTTATATACATATTTTTGGTTTTAAGATATACAAGTACTATCGGAATAGCAACTACTGCATACGAAAGGATTCCGTAGAATCCATGAGCATAAAACAAACCTCTTACAAAAAGACCTGCTATAGCCAGAACAAATAGCGCAATCTTATTCTTGCCTGATAAAAGTCCCTTACATATAAAAAGGTTCTCAGCAAGCGGCAGTATAATGATCATAGTAATAGCATAAAAGACTACTCCTATATAGTTCTCCTTCTGCCAGATCTGTATAATGCCTGAGTTCTGTCCTACAAACATGGTCCAGAGCATGTATTTCTTGAGCTGATCAGCTCCAATCAAAAGAGCCACAGAAACAGCTGTCCATACCCAGAACTGCCATCCGCTTATAAAATTTCTTCCATACTTTTTAATGGAAAAGCCTTTGTGAAACAGAATTATGAGTCCTGCGCCAAGCGCAAAGAACATAAATATATCCGGCTTTGCAACAACTTCAGTAAGTACAGTAAAACCTACTATAAGAGCTACTGCTACGATCCACTTGACTATTGTAAGCTTATTTATCTTATGAACAGCCTTGGAAGAAGTACGAGTTCTCTTCTTAACCGCTGTCCTACTAGCATATACTGTTGTATCCATATCTGAAAACCTCTTGTAATTATCCACAAAATTCGCACGAGTCCTTAATAATAATATACCAATAAAGCTTTACAATCAATGTAAAATGTCATAACTTACAGTTATGAAACTCTGTTTTTTTGGTTATTGCGCACAAAAGCGAAGATGTAATTATAATTTATTGTAACTAAAAAGATATATTTTGGTATTAAATCAGACAACAAAATTCGGTCTGAACCCATTTTACGATACCACGAATTCAGACCGAATACAAGTTTTTGCCATATATACTTAATCTATAAATTAATAGGAATTAGCTCTCCTATTGTATTGACTTGCTTTCCTTGATTTTCTGACTTTGCTCTTTTTTTTCATGAAGCGCAGTTTGAACCTATGAGCTCTGAAACTGACGATCTTCTTATTTTTCTCAGTTTCTTTCTCTACTATTTTGTTCTCTATACTATAGTTAAGACAACATACAAAGATTCCGACAATAACCAGAAAAATACCGGCAAAAATCACTTCCATGCGAATCATCCCTTCCGAATATTTAATATCAGTAACAACTTTTGTATAGATTACATCGACTGAAAAAGGGATTTTCTTAAGATAATACATGGGATATTATTCAGTATATTTTCGATTTTGTATTTTTTAATTTTTTATGCTTGACTTTTCCAACCCTTTATGTATAATAGCATAAGTGGATTGATACACGGGTTTTTTCACAGGGTAATAAGGTATTTAGCAATGAGTATTTCAAAGAGCAACAAACAGATACATTCAATTGATGTTCTTAATAAGATTTACCATCAAGAATATGAGCTCAAAGATACCGAGAACGGTTATCGGATGATCCCTAAATCCAAGCGTTATACATTTAATGCAGAATCTAAAAAGAAAACATATTCATCATCTGCTAATGTCAATCTGATATAATTGTTATATCTCGATTTTCATTATATATTCAATGGGCTATCGCCAAGCGGTAAGGCAACGGACTCTGACTCCGTCACTTCGCAGGTTCGAATCCTGCTAGCCCAGTTTCCTCTATTTATTTTAATCAAATAGTTTTGAATCTCCCATCCTGCAGAGTAATGCTCTGCAGGATATTATATTGTCCCAATTTGTTTTTCTTACAGGAACCATTGCTCTATCCTGAATAGTAACATAAGGATAGAATTCATACATTCCTTCTTTGATCTTTGCATCTGAAATGCCTGTGATCTGAGCAAAACGATGAATATATCTCTCCTCTTCCTTGGTATAAGCAAATACAAAAATACCTGAGCTCACATAATCGAATGCGCTTCTAAGTCTGAGATCCTTACGAGGTTTATGATGCGGAACCGCTTTGAAAAATCTCTCATCATATGCTTCATCAAATCCGCTGGGAAGTGGTTTATCAGGAAGAAACGAAGCTCCTGCCCTTCCAGGTACTTCATCAAGCATTCTGGCACAATGCTCCTCTACAAAACGATAAAAAAGCTCTATATAAGGAGAATCGCATCCAAGTCCTACAAAATAATAATTATTCTGGCGAGCGTTATATAAGACTGCATTACCTGTTGTTGTAACTCCACCATCTGCATGATGAAGAACAATACGAAGGTTATCTGCAACAGAAGACTGATTATTATCCTCCCCGGGATGTTCCATCATGTATGAAAGCGCATCGAGAATGGCCTCAAGATTTCTTTTCTTTCTGACACCACTACGACTCTTTACTCCCACACTTTCTATACCGATCTGTACAGCTCCGTTCCCATCTGAATATGCAGCAAGTACAAATCCATTATCAACAATAACTGATCCTGAACTGGCAGTAATCAATTCTATATAACTTTTCACTTTTTTCTCACCCTCTGCTTCTCTTAAGTGGAAGCATCCCCTCTTTTATGGCTAGTCATAAATCACATAGCCTTAACTACTACATAATGTATCACATTATGCACAAAAAAGATAGACTTTTTTTATCCTTTTTGTTTATTATTAATCATTCAATCAATAATAATCTCCCCTAACCAAAAACCACTTATTATCACATAATGTCTGCGTATGCATATATTCCATATGTCATATCGCTGGCATCAATCGGTTGAACAATATACGTACCTGTATCATCGCCATCCTTACTTATACGATAAAATCTTCCTTCCTGATTCTTGACTTCTTCCTGTATCACCGCAATTCCGTCCTCGAACTCACACCAAAGGTCAAAGGTATTCTCTCCGCTATATCCAATTCCTATGAATTCGACATCACCTGTCCATACGCCATTTTTGACTGTGCCTTTGATATATGTATGATCATCTGTAGCGCTATCTCTGATAACTTCCATCTGTCCATTGGGCATATCATCCTTCCATTGACCATATGCTGCATAACATTCTATCGTTCCGTGGATAAAATCACTTACATCACTTGCGATAATGCAGCCAAATCCGCTCCTTATGCTGTCTTCAAAATCGCCTACATATACATAGCATCTATCTTCGCTATCCAGATAAAAACCGACTTTACCATACATAGTCTCACATATTATAGGGAATTCCAATCCAAGCTCATTTGCATCTTCTATTTGATCATTAATCAAAAAGTCTCTCATATACTCCGAAGCTTCCATGTACTCTTCGTCCATGACATATCTTCCGAGTTCTTCAGATATAAAATACAATTTGGACATAGCTGCCCCAAAGGCCGCTTCCTCATTATCCGGGTCATCCTGCAGTACCAGTTCATACCTTGTAGCTGCGGTCATATAATCCTTTTCTTCATACAACTTGTTAGCAAGTTCCAGCATGTCCACAGGTTCAGGATCAGTTTTTTTATTATCTCTTACTATCATTACAGCAAGAAAAGCCAGGCTGACGGCCAAAAGGCCGCCCAATATGCCTAGCATGATCTTTAGAATCCTATTTGATTTTTTCTTTTTTAGATCCGAATCCGGATCTGCACTTATATTCCACTCTTTTTGTGGCAACACGCGTCCACAAAAATAGCAATACAATGCGTTATCATCATTCTCAACTCCGCAATTAGGACACTTCATGATCACCATATCCTCTCTTTGCTTTTATCATTCTGTCCGCCTTCACTTCCATAAGTGTAGTTGTCCCAATATTCCTGACTTTCTTTATTCTTTTGAGACTGTTTCTGGTCATCTTCTCTTTCCTGTCTTGCGTCTTGTTCTTTTTCTTTCATTTTTTCTTTGATGTCATCTTCGCGATCATCATCTACATCGTCAGGCTTAGAATTATTGTTATTCTGGTCCTGTTTATTATCCTGGTTTTGTTTATCATCAGAGTTTTTCTGTTCATTCTGCTTGTCCTGATCCTGCTGATTCTGGTCTTGATCCTTATTCTGCTGCTTTTCTTCATCGATCTTTTTCTGGATCTCTTCCTTCATCTTTTCAAGCTCTTCGATCTTATCATCGATATCTTTTTTCAGAGTCTCAGCCTCTTTGCTATGACCATTATCATCCTCTGCCCCAGCACAGTTTTTCTCAGTAAGGATCTCTCTGTCAGCCTTGAGCTGATCTATAACACCGTCTATCTTTTTTATAAGAGCTTCTTTATCAACTTCTTCATCGTTTTTAAATGCCTCATATCCTGTATCTACTGTATTAAAGTCAATCTGCATGATCTTTGTCATTGTGAGATTGATGCGTATAGAACACTCTTTCTGTTTTGGAAGTTCGAACTCAAGACATTTTTCGTAATAGATCTGAGCTTTGGAATAATCTTTATTCTTATAATTGGCATTACCAAGATTATAGTTCATAACATAGGCATCATATGGAAGCATCTCCAGAACCTTCTGTTCCATATTCATATAACGATCCCTGTCTTCCATATCTTCCATCAAGATATAATATTTCCCTGAATCAACCATTTTTGCAAACACATGGTTTAATCCGACTCTGCCAAAAACTATTACAGCCAGAATCGCAATGACAAATGCCGCAGCCAAAAAGCCAAACTTTACCTTTTTCATTAAAAACCTCACATTTACCTATTCAAGGTCACTTTCTGAACATCATAAGTTCTGATACAAGCAGTATCATAAGAATTGGAAGAACATAATAATATGTGTCCTCTTTGTTCTCAACGTCATCTCTTAATTCTGCCTCATAAGTAGCATCTTCTATGACATGATCTACTATATCTTCCAGATCATCAACATCCTCCATATGGACATACTCCAATCCCACTTTAGATGCAATGCTCTCAAGGCTTTCTTCTCCTATACATGAAACTGCAAGATCACCGGTTTCAGGATCATATATATCATTGCCATCGCCGTCTTTCATGGTAGTTCCATCTTCAGAACCTACGCCAACTATAGCTCCTCCGTCAACGAGGCCTATAAGCCTTGCATAAGATGCATAACTATATTCTGATGACTCATCATCTTGTTCATCTCCGGACTCATCATCTTTAGAGCCATCCTTACCAGACTCTTTTGAACTATCGAAGGTTTCCTCTCCGTCAGAGAAAAAGAATACAATTGTCTCTCTGTTCTCATATTTATCCTTCATATGAGTTAGTATCCTGCTCATCTCATCTACAGGGCTGTTCATATCACTACCCTTAGCAACATACATGCTGGGCTCATAGATATATTCAAGTGCATCTGTTATAGACTCCCTATCAGGAGTAAGCGGTATCTTGACCTTTGCTTCATGATCAAAAGTGATCAGTGCAAAAGAGCTGCCATTGAACTCATCAATTATATAGTTACAAGCCTCTATCGCTCCATCCATACGAGAGTTATCACCGTCATAATCCTCAGCCCACATACTGATCGTAGAATCCATGACAAAAAGAACATTAAGACTTGGAACCTTAACAGTTGCCTGGCTTGAAGGTAACATAATTCTCAAATTGATAACATATATACAAATACATATAAGCACTGTAACAACTGTTTCTATAACCTTTTTGAACATTCCGGCATGAGACCTTACAGTCCCGATAAAAAGTCCTATAAAAACCAAAACTATTACAGGTATTATAACTATTAAAGGAAATATAGGATTGGTAATCAACATGCACCTCCTGCTCTTGCTAAAGCCAGTGCAAGAATTCCAACTACCACAAATATAAAAGGTGTTTTGGGCATATCATAAGTTCTCGTCTCTTTTATTTCATCAACCTGCATGGCTTCATGCGACTGTATCTCACTGACTATACCTTTTGTATCAAAATCTTCATCAGCTATATAAAATGCTCCACCAGTCTTGACGGAAGAATCTTCAAGTTCTTCACTTAGCTCATCAAAGTCATAACCATAGTTCATTTCATTAAACTTGTCCTCAGGCGGGAAGACACTGAATAGTACTACATCATTTTTTGCACATAGATCTGCTGCTTCAGGAAGTCTTACAAAAGGCTTCTTGAATGCATTTTCTGCATTATCTGTTACCAGAAGGATTATTCTGGTCCTCTCAGAGTCTTCAAGTGAAGGAAAATCATATAAGCAGGTTGCCAGACCTTCACCAATAAGTGAACTTCCAAGATTATCACTGTTCACAACGGTTCCCGCTTCAAAATCCAGAAGCCAATCTATAAGATCGTAGAACTCTTCTTCCTCTTCATCTGTAATATCATCATAATATTTTTGATACAATTCATAATATCTTTTCTGATTGATGAAGTACTGTTCAAGCTCATCAAGCTTTTCACAGGCGAACTCTTTGTCATCTGTAAGCGGCATATAAAGGACTGATGAAGTATTAAAAATAGAAATACCTATTCTATCTCCATCAAGCCCCTTTACAACAGTCTTAAGATTCTCTACAAAGTCATAATTAAGAGCATACAGTGAATATGAAACATCCAGACACAGGAATATATCTCGTCTCTGAACACCTGTTGTTACTTCCTCAGTATATGAAGGTCTTCCGACAAGATATGCCGAAGACACTATACTAAGTGAAATACCAAGGATTCCTATAACATTAAGCACCTTGTGAATAAGACTTCTGATCCTGTAGCTTTTCATGCTACCTACCATCCACATTGCGCCATAGCCCATATATTTGCTCATTTCATCTTTAGAAAGAGCTTTTCTTTTCTTATATTCTCTAAATCCAAGTATCCCGGCAATCACAAGTGCTGCACCTATCGCGACACAAATTGCCAGCTCTTTATTTCTAAGTACTATCTCCATGCTGCCACCAGTTTTTTAGCATCTCGTAAGAAATTAGCTGCATCCTTTGCTGAATATTTTGAAAACTCTGCGCCGTACAGGCATCCGATAAGTTTTGTAAGGTCTTTACTGTTCCACTTATTCATTTCGGTAAGTGTACTACAATCCATCTCTTTGCCAGTAGCATATGTAAGAAATTCTCTTACTGTGATACTGATAATCGTACTAGTCTCTCTGACTCCGATTTCTTTTCTCTTGTATCTCACATCAAGATCGTTAAGTCTTGTCAGAGTCTCAATACGTTTTTTCTCTATCATCTCATTCGTCTTGTTTGGAGCATTCTTAACAACTGCTGCCACAGGCTTTTCTATCCTTATCAGGCAGAAAGTCACAAAACATATTGCTGCTGCCATCGCCAGGGATATGAGCACGATATAGAGATATTTGTCATCAAAAAAGGCATTCTGAAGAGAAATTGAAAATTCCATTAGCCCACTCCTCTATTTAATACTTTAATTATAGATTCTGTAATATCCTGAGTACTTCTGACTATATCATAAGAAGCACCACAAGCGCGCAAATTTCTCATTGCTTTGGTCAAAAGAGCAGCCTTCTTGTCGCTGATCTCATTGGCCATTCTGGAAGAATATGACAGATACTCTGAGACAGCAACGCCTGTCTGTGCATTATATATATGGCTGCTTCCCCAGTCTGCGTCTTCCATAAGAAGCACGTACAGGTCTCTGACTGAGCATATACTCCTTATAAGCCTGTCATCAAGAGTAAGGACTCCGTACAGGTCTGTTATCAAAAAAAGTGACACGCTCCTCATAGGAGTTGATGTGATACGTCTAAGCTGCATGTTGAATTCATCAGAAAGTAAAGCTTTCTTTCTTCCTGCAAGCTTTACGCTCATACTGTAGCATCCTTCAAGACGTCTTAATGAAGCCTCCAAAAAACCGGGGCCACACGAATATCTCTCCTGCCGTCCTGCTTCCATGCTTCCTAGGATCTGGTATTCCGCTCCTGCCCTTGTGCACATGTAAGCTGCACTTGCTGCAGTAATGATACCTGCAGCAGTCTTAGAATGTCCATCCGGCATAGCACCCAGCATGTTCTTGCCAGTATCCACTACAAACATGAATCTTCTTTTCTTATCTGCAACATAGTTTCTGACAAGAATCTCTCCTGTTCTGGATGAAGATTTCCAGTCAATATCACGAAGATTGTCACCTGCGACATATTCCCGCAGATCCTCAAGCTCCATACTCCTACCTCTGAAAACAGATCTAAAAGCTCCGTCTGAACGTCCCACTGTCTTAGAGAACCCGTTAAAATGTATTTGAGCTGACGGCAGATTAAGCGCCTCGTAATCCGGACGAAGTCTTAATGTACCGGTATTATGCTTTTTCCCCATCATATGGTTTTATTCCTTTCACGGAGTTCTGATGGCTCTAACGATACCATCAACGATCATATCCTCATTGATTCCATCTGCTGCTGCCAGATAGCGAAGAGATATACGATGTCTCAAAACCTGTCTTGAGATGCTCTTAATATCATCAGGAGTCACAAAAAGTCTTCCCTGCATAAGCGCAAGTGCCTTACCCATCTTAAGAAAAGCAATAGTTGCCCTGGGGCTGGCTCCAAGACTCACATAACCTTTGAGATTATTGGGAAGGTACTGATCCGCGCATCTTGTTGCAGCAACAATAGCTGCAATGTAGTTCTTAACTGTAGGATCACAATAAATAGATGCCACAATTTTCTGAAGTCTGGCAATCTCTTCAATAGTAAGAACTGCAGGCTGCTTCTCCTGTTTTACATTATTATCTATAGCTTCCATCATATTAAGGATAGAAACCTCTTCCTGAATAGACGGATAAGAAATCTTCTCTTTTATAAGAAAACGGTCAGCCTGTGCCTCTGATAAAGGATATGTACCTTCCTGTTCAATAGGGTTCTGTGTTGCAATTACAAAGAAAGTATCTTTAGGCATATGATAAGAGTTACCACCTATAGTAACCTGCTTCTCCTGCATGGCCTCAAGCATTGCACTTTGAGTTTTTGCACTTGATCTGTTGATCTCATCAAGAAGTACTATATTAGCAAATACCGGTCCAAGGACTGTTTCAAACTTACCGGAATCCTGTCTGTATATCTGTGTACCAACTATATCACCTGGCAAAAGATCCGGTGTACACTGTATCCTTGAAAATTTACCACCGACCGCATCTGCCAAAGCTCTTGCTGCTGTAGTCTTAGCAAGCCCCGGAACTGACTCTACAAGTACATGCCCGTTACCAAGAAGCGCTGCTATCATTGATCTTTCCAGGAGCTTTTGTCCTACAACATTCTGCTCAAAATATCTTGAAAGTCTACCTATAGCCTGCTGTGACCAGGCAAAATCCTCATTACTTATCTGAACATTCATTATCTCACCTCAATATATTATTTTGATAATTATAATTTAACACTGTTTTATAGAATATCACATAATTCTGATAAAACGTCATAAATATAGGATGAAATGCAAATTCTCTTGACATTTGGTTGTTTCCTTAAAATAATTAATATCGTCACTAAATTTCTTCTTTATTTTTATAGAAAATATGTTATACTTTATATCGACACTTTAAAGCGCCAAAGTATAAAAGCATTTAGTGGTAAATGCTTGTCTTTTACCACCTTTGAAAGGAGCACCATGTCATTCGAATACATTCAGAAGGTTCCTACACCTCAGGAGATACAGGAAGAATTCCCTGTTGCAGCATCACTTAAAGAGATCAAAAAAGAAAGAGATAAGGCCATTGCAGACGTTTTTACAGGAAAAAGCGATAAATTCCTGGTTATAGTCGGACCATGTTCTGCTGACAATGAAGAAGCTGTTATCGATTATGTATCACGCCTTGCAAAAGTCAACGATAAAGTCAAGGATAAACTTATCATTATTCCAAGAATCTATACCAATAAGCCACGTACTACAGGCGAAGGCTATAAAGGCATCACATCACAGCCTGATCCCGAAGGAAAGCCAGATTTCAGACAGGGTCTTATAGCCATGAGACATATGCACATACGTGCGATCGAAGAATCCGGCCTTACATCTGCTGATGAGATGCTTTACCCTGAAAACTGGGGTTATGTAGAAGATATTCTTTCCTACGTAGCTATAGGAGCCCGTTCTGTAGAAGATCAGCAGCACCGAATGACAGCAAGCGGATTCGATGTTCCTGCCGGAATGAAAAATCCCACAAGCGGATATCTTACTGTCATGCTCAATTCAATATATGCAGCCCAGCATCCTCATTCATTCCTGTACAGGGGCTATGAAGTCACAACATCCGGTAACCCCCTTGCACACTGCGTACTGCGCGGATCTCAGAACAAGAACGGACGTAATATACCTAACTACCATTATGAGGATCTTAGTCTTGTTAACCAGCTCTACAAAGAGCACGACATCCAAAACCCTGCAGTTATCGTTGATTCCAACCATAATAACTCAGGCAAGAAGTACCGTGAACAGGTAAGGATTGTCAAGGAAGTGCTTCACAGCCGCCAGCACTCTGACGAAATTCATAAACTTGTAAAGGGTGTAATGATAGAAAGTTACATCGAAGAAGGTGCTCAAAAGATTGGAGAAGGCATCTACGGCAAGTCTATTACCGATCCATGTCTTGGATGGGATGCTACAGAAAGACTCCTTTATGATATTGCTGAACTTAGCTGATATAATTTTTATACATTAAGAACGATCAACTTAGACGATGTTATATCCTCAAAGACATTTCATGGGAACGTATTTATAGGCATATAGATGATAAATTTTGCCACGTACCCACGAAAAAAGTCTTTATGGATACAACACCGTTTTATTATGTAATCGTATTTAGGCTTATAGTCATTACTTATTCCGGTTAGTATAGGTCTAATAGTACTGCTTACCTTGGCTGAGTTCTTTGATATATCTCTCTTATATAATTATGTTTATTGTCAGCATAGCGCTGCGTAGAAGCTATATCTGTATGTCCCAGCATTTCCTGCACCACCTGTATATCAGCGCCATTTTCAATCATATGAGAAGCAAATGTATGCCTTATGGAAAAAGGTGTTATATCTGCCTTTATTCCAGCCATCTTCCCGTATTTCTTGATCATCTTCCACACACCTTGCCTGCTCATGGCTTTGCCACCAGTTGCTGATAAAAAAAGAATCCCCTCATCAACGGTATCTCCAAGAAGGTTCAACCTTCCCCCTTTTAGATAATCCATGATAGCGCTTCTTGCATGCTGTCCAAAAGGAACTATTCTGTCTTGACCAAAGTTTTTAAAATCAATACAGTTTAGTCTAAATTCTATATCATCAATTCGCAATCTTATAATCTCACTTGCACGTATACCAGTAGCGAAAAGAAGTTCAAGCATAGCTTTATCTCTTTTTCCCTTAGGAGTATTAATATCCGGCTGTTCCAAAAGCATAGCTATCTCACGTTCGGTAAGAATTTTAGGAAGAGACTTTTCTATGTGGGGCGCTTTAAGTCCTTCTGTAATATCATTTTCAAGCTCTCCGCTCTCAATCATAAAGTGCCAGAATGACCGAATTGTAGAGATATGTCTTGATATAGTGGTGTCAGCCATAAGCTTCTCATTCATACTTCTTACATATGAATAAAGCTGGTCCTCAGTAACCTCCGACCAGCTGTTTATACTCTCTTTGCGCATAAAAAATAAAAGGCGCATAAGATCCCGCCTATATGATACCAGCGAATTTTCTTTGGCTTCTTTGACAAAGCTTAGATATCTTATAAATTCGTCAATGGCTTCTTCCATGGATTTCACCTGTTATGATAGCTCATGGCAGTTTTAAAAAGCGGCAATTCAGATAAAAGATTACCCACTACCCGTAAGGAGCAGTGGGATCTTCATATATTTATTATATAATTTTAAAGCAATAATTCAATAAGCTTAATTCATAGTTGAAAGGAGCTTTTCAGCACTAACATATTTTACACAAAGTGTAAAAAGGGTTGCTGCTGTCTTAAGATCTGCAAGTGATGGATATGTCGGAGCAATACGGATGTTGCTATCTGTAGGATCCTTGTGATATGGATATGTTGATCCTGCGCCTGTCAGCTTAACACCTGCCTTCTTGCAATAGGCAACAATACTCTTAGCACATCCAGGCAAAGAATCAAAACTGATGAAATATCCTCCCTTGGGATTGGTCCACTGTCCTATTCCAAGGCCGCCAAGATTCTCTTCAAATATATTCTCAACTGCTTCAAATTTAGGTCTTAAGATGTCAGCCTGCTTCTTCATATGCTCTACCATACCATGAATATCCTTAAAATATCTTACATGACGAAGCTGATTAACCTTGTCGTGACCTATTGTCTGGAAGTTCATCTGCTTGACTATATCCTCCATATTATTAGGGCTTGTAGCCATTGCAGCAATTCCTGATCCGGGGAAAGTGATCTTGGATGTAGAAGCGAATTTGTATACAAGATCCGGATTACCAGCCTTCTTGCATTCTGCAAGGATCTCGATAAGATAATCTTGTTCCTTGTCATACAGGTGATGTATACCATACGCATTGTCCCAGTAGATTCTAAAGTCATGTGCTGCAGGCTTAAGATTAGCAAATCGTCTTACAGTAACATCAGAATATGAATAGCCCTGAGGATTAGAATACTTCGGAACACACCAGATACCCTTAATGCTTTCATCTTCAGAAACAAGCTTCTCGATCATATCCATATCAGGTCCCTCAGGTGACATCGGAACCGTGATCATCTCGATACCAAAATACTCTGTTATCGCAAAATGTCTGTCATATCCGGGAGCAGGACAAAGCCACTTAACCTTGTCAAGCTTGCACCAAGGAGTATTGCCCATAACTCCGTGTGTGAAAGAACGGCTGATACAATCATACATAACATTAAGAGAAGAATTACCGAAAATGATGATATTATCAGGATTGTTCTCCATCATATCTGAAAGAAGCTCCTTAGCTTCATCAATACCTGTAAGAACACCATAATTACGACAATCTGTGCCATCTTCGCAGGCAAGATCAGAATCAGAACTAAGAACATCCATCATTCCCATGGAAAGATCAAGCTGCTCTTTGCAAGGCTTACCGCGACTCATATCAAGAGTCATCTCCATAGCCTGATATCTCTCATACTCCTTTTTCAATGAAACGAGCTCCTGTTTAAGCTCATCCTTGGACATCTCTGTGTACTTCTTTACATTATTCTTTGAACTCATTGCCTTTATTTCTCCACCTTCCAAATATTATCATAGGCAGTTTATTGCCTGTTAATACTTTATATACCTTATATACCTTTAATTCCCGTAATGCTCTTAATTGCAATTAACAAAAGGCTCAAATTCCACCTGACTCTTCAATAGCCTCTTCAATAGCATCAAATACAGGGAGCTCATCAAATGTAGCAAAATAATCTCTCATAGTCTGAGCTCTTCTGATGCATTTTACGCTTCCGTCTTCTTTGAGCAAAAGCTCACTGCTCCATAAACGGCCGTTATAATTGTAACCCATCGCAAAACCATGAGCACCTGCATCATGAATATAGAGAAGATCACCCATATCAATCTTGGGAAGTTTTCTGTCTATAGCAAACTTGTCATTATTCTCACAAAGAGAACCTGTAACATCATATGTATGATCATAAGGCTCATTTTCTTTGCCAAGAACTGTTATGTGATGATAAGAGCCATACATAGCAGGACGCATAAGATTGGCTGCACATGCATCAACACCTATATACTCTTTGTATATATGTTTCTCATGGATTGCTCTTGTTACAAGGCTTCCATAAGGTCCCATCATGAATCTTCCCATTTCTGTAAATATGGCTACATCAGAAAGGCCTGCAGGAACCATGATCTCGTCAAACTTTTTATGAACACCTTCTCCGATAACAGCAATATCGTTTGGAGTCTGATCCGGAGTATAAGGAATACCTACTCCGCCTGAAAGATTGATAAACTTAATGTCTGCTCCGGTAGCTTTCTTTAGCCTTATTGCAAGCTCAAAAAGCTGGCCTGCAAGCTGTGGATAATAATCATTGGTCACTGTGTTACTAGCCAGGAAAGCGTGAATTCCAAAATGCTTGACACCTCTTTCCATCATTCTGGTAAACGCTGTAGCCATCTGCTCTTCACTCATTCCGTACTTGGAATCTCCGGGATTGTCCATGATTCCATTACTCATCTTGAATACTCCACCCGGATTAAATCTACAGCACATTGTCTCCTGAAAAGGAATGTTATTGTCTATAAAATAGTCAACATGTGTAAGATCATCAAGATTAATGATAGAACCAAGCTCATCAGCATAGAAAAACTCTTCTAAAGGAGTATCATTGGAGGAAAACATAATGTCCTTCCCCTTGGCCCCAACAGCTTTTGATAGTACAAGTTCTGCCATGGATGAACAATCAAAACCACATCCTTCTTCAAACAGGATCTTAAGAATCTCAGGATTGGGAGTTGCCTTGACTGCAAAATATTCACGGAAACCTTTATTCCATGAAAATGCCTTGTTAACCGCACGGGCATTCTCTCTTATAGCCTTTTCATCATAAATATAAAAAGGGGTTGGATACTCTTTTGCAATTGCTTCCGCCTGTTCTTTGCTGATAAAAGCTCTTTTCATATTACAATTTATGCCTTTCTTTTTGTGTAATTGTATCTTTGTATACAATTTGAACGTTTACTCTAGTAAAAGTACCATAAATCATGCCACTTGTACAGAGTTTAAAATAAGTTTTTTAAATTGGTTAAAATCGCAGTGGGCTTAGTCTATCCCAGCTTACTGCTTTTAGATATCAGCTTTATCAGGAATCTGCCAGTCAATAGGAGCAATGCCGTTTTTTTCCAAAAACTCATTACACTTACTAAAATGCCTACAGCCAAAAAATCCCCTATATGCTGACAATGGGCTTGGATGTGGAGCTTTTAGAATAAGATGCTTGGGATTGTCCAGCATTTCTGCCTTCTTCTGAGCAGGGCTTCCCCATAACATGTAGACGATAGGTCTGTCTTCTTTATTAACAGCCCTTATGATCGCATCTGTGAAGTTCTCCCACCCTTTACCTCTATGAGAAAAAGCCTGATGAGCTCTAACAGTAAGAAGCGTGTTCAAAAGAAGCACTCCCTGCTCGGCCCAATGAACAAGATATCCGTTATCCGGGATCTTACATCCAAGATCATCATGAAGCTCTTTATAGATATTCACAAGTGACGGCGGAATATCAACCTCCGGTCTCACCGAGAAGCATAGGCCATGAGCCTGTCCCGGTTCGTGATATGGATCCTGGCCCAATATGACAACCTTTATATCTTTAAGATCTGTCAGATGAAGAGCATTAAATATGTCTTCAGATGGCGGATATACAACGTGCGAACTGTATTCCTCTTTTATAAATTTGTATAAATTGGCATAGTATGGTTTTCTGAACTCTTCTTTAAGAGCATCAGCCCATTTTCCTTCAATTGCTCCCATTTTATCCTCTTTAACGCATATCGATAATCATATCAATGATCGTTTATTACTCTTTAAGTCTATATTTCTATATTTATATATTTGATTAGAAAATGTAACATTTTCAAAATATTACCTTTTATAATCTCACAGGAACGCCCTTGCTTCTTAAGTATTCCTTGACTTCCAGAATCTCCAGTTCCTTGTAATGAAACAACGATGCCGCAAGTGCTGCATCTGCGCCGCCCTTGGTAAGTGCCTCGTAGAAATGTTCTTTAGTGCCGGCTCCGCCGGATGCTATAACCGGAATTCCAACCTGATCAGCGATTGCCCTTGTCAGTTCTATATCATAACCGGCTTTAGTTCCATCTCCATCCATGCTGGTAAGAAGTATCTCGCCCGCTCCGAGTTCATATGCTTTCCTTGCCCACTCTACCGCATCAAGCCCGGTATCAATACGACCACCGTTTTTGAACACGTTCCATCCTGATCCGTCTTCTCTTTTTCTTGCATCTATTGCTACTACTACGCACTGACTTCCAAATTTGTCAGCGCCTTCTGATATGAGCTCAGGTCTGTTTATGGCGGCAGAGTTGACTGCACACTTATCAGCACCTTCTCTTAATATAGCTTTCATGTCATCGACAGTTCGAATTCCACCGCCAACTGTAAACGGGATAAAAACTCGCTCAGCAACTTTTCTGACCATATCCACAACAGTCTGCCTGGCATCAGATGTAGCAGTAATATCCAAAAAAACAAGCTCATCGGCACCTGCTTTGCTGTAAGCTTCTCCTACAGAAACCGGATCGCCTGCATCTCTAAGCTCTACAAAATTAATTCCTTTAACAACTCTTCCGTCTTTAACATCAAGACAAGGTATTATCCTTTTAGTAAGCATTTTTAACCTCATGTCGCGAGTGAAACGAGTGACTAATGGTTCAAATTGGTGTTGCTCGCGACACCAATTTGGGTTTGAAAGTGGAACACTTTCAAACTTATACCTCCAAAAAATTCTTCAAAATCTGCATTCCTACTTCTGAGCTTTTCTCCGGATGAAACTGACATGCAAATACATTGTCTTTTTCTACAGAAGCTTCTACGCACACGCCGTAATCAGTAGTTGCTGTTACTATAGTCTTGTCCATAGCATCAAGATAATAAGAATGAACAAAATACACGTAAGAATGTTCCGGAATATTCTTAAAAAGACGTCCCTGCCTGGGAAAAGAAAGATCATTCCATCCAATCTGCGGAACTTTAAGACCATGTACCTGCGGGATTTTCTTGATTGTTCCACGAAAAATACCCAGGCCGTCAACTCCCTCCGATTCTTCACTTGAATCGAACATGAGTTGCTGGCCCAGGCATATTCCTAAAAAGGGGATGTCAGACGATACAGTCTTTTTTATAACATCCACAAGTCCGTATTCATTTAATCTGCCCATGGCATCGCCAAAAGCACCAACACCAGGTAACACAACATGATCAGCTCTGGCTATTTCCTTCTCATCTCGTGTTGTAACTACATCTGTTCCAAGAAACTTAAATGCCTTTTCAACGCTCTTTATATTACCGGCATCATAATCCAATATAGCGACCAAAAAACTCTCCTCCCTTTTTGCATATACAATAGCTACTCAGGCGCTGCTCTAAGGCCACATATTATCTGAAGCTGCTTGGTATAATCAACTTCCTCTTCTATGGTGATGAGTTCCTTAACATCATCAATTGAAAGGCCATATTCAGTTTCTAGCGCCGATTGTATATTATAGTACGCTATATTGACTTCAGTTTCAACTAAAGAATCAGGTGTAGCACTAGGGTTATATTCAAGTTCCAGTTCTTTAAGTCTCTCATTGTCCTCCAGGATCTCTTCATACTGCTCAACACCTTTTACAAGCGCGTTCAAAGCTTCGACATTCAGCCCTATAGAAGCAAATACTTCATACTGCTTATAATAGTGCCTCATCTGGGATATATATCTTGCTTTCCAATACAGGATCTGATCATCTTCAGAGAGTTTTCCTGCCCTGTATAAGCTGTAATAATCTCTGTATGCACCTTCATAATCACCGTTAAGAAAGGCCATCTGCGCTTCTTCATGAATAGCCTTCTCTGGAACAGTGTATGCCGGAAGTGCACATAATATTCCAATAGGTATAACCAAAAGAAATGCAAGTATGAATTTCCTTGGCGGAATAGGCTTAGGCGGCGGCCCCTCCGGAACCTTCGGTTTCTTTTCTTTCTTGGGTTTCGGCTCCTTTGGCGGCTTTGGCTTTTTTTCTTTCTTCTTTGCAGGCTTCTTCTCTTTCTTTGGCTTTGGCTCTTTTTCCTTCTTTTCCTTCTTTTTCTTCTTGTCGCCTTCTATTTCATTGAGAACAGCCTGATTCTCATCTGTCAGTGATGCAAGCTCGTTATTCTCTACATTGCCGCTTCCATCTTCTTCATCATCTTCTTTGAAAAGTGCTGCAAGTATCTTGGCAAAAAATCCTTTCTTTTCGCCGTCATCTTCCTTGCCTTTCTTTTCTTTTGCAGGTTTCTTGCCACCTTTTTTGCCTTTAGAAGACTTCTTCTCAAGTTCGATGTCATCAAGCTCATCATTGGAAACAGCAGACTCCTCATCTTCTGGTTCTTCACCTGATGCACCGCCTTCAGAAAGCGACATAAGATCATCTCCGTCGCCATCAAGATTTAGATCTTCTCCGCCCTCTACCGGCTCTTCAAGGCTTAATTCATCACTCTCAGCAGAAGGCTCTTCTATATTCAGCTCATCTTTTGGTACTTCTGATGGCTCTTCTATATTAAGTTCGTCAGATGCGCCTTCGCCAGAATCACCACTTGCCCCTTCATTCTCAAGAAGATCCATGTCATCACTTCCAAGCGAATCCATCAAGGAGTCAAGGTCTTCTGACGCTTCATCTGACTCATCATTAGAAGCGTCTTGAGTAGCTTCAGAAGCAGATGCTTCTTCTGTAGCATCACCTTGCGACGATTCTTCTGATGATGCAGCTTCTTCTACTCTATTTTCATCTTTACTTTCTTCCGAATTACTATCTTCAGAGTTACTGTCATCAGAATTTTTCTCTTCTTCAGCAGCACCTTCTGCCGATTCACCGCTTTCATCTGCAGCAGGTGTTTCTTCCTGAATATCATCTAATGACAGTTCATCAGCACCGGCATCTTCCGATGATTCTTCTGCTTCATTAGCACTATCTGCAGTATCATCTGAAGTTCCACTGACTTCTTCTGTACTACTGTCTCCGGCAGCATCATCTCCTCCACCGGCTGCAGCAAACATAGCTTCTATTTCTTCAGGACTAAGTGCCCTGTTAGGATCATCATCTGCCGGCTGCATAGATTTTAAAATATCGTCCGGAGAAGGAGTATCATCATCTCCCTTACCTGCATCCTCTGAAGGTGTCTGTTCCGGCTCAGGCTCCGGTTCACTATCCCCGCCTCCGGCCGCAGCAAACATAGCCGCTATCTCTTCAGGAGACAGCTTCTTGTTAGGATCATCCCCGGGATCAGGTGCTGCAGGTGCCGGTTCTGGCTCTGGCTCCGGTTCACTGTCTCCGCCTCCGGCCGCAGCAAACATAGCCGCTATCTCTTCAGGAGACAACTTCTTGTTGGGATCATCCCCTGGACCAGGTGCTGCAGGTGCCGGTTCTGGCTCTGGCTCAGGCTCCGGTTCACTGTCTCCGCCTCCGGCCGCAGCAAACATAGCCGCTATCTCTTCAGGAGATAACTGCTTGTTGGGATCATCTGATGCAGTTGGCACTTCAGGTACATTGTTATCAGCCACGTTTGCACCTTTCTCCAATTCAGGAGTATCTGATTCGTTGATATCTATTGATGAGTCTTCCTGTTTTGTTTCCTTATCAGCTGTTATAGATTCTACTTGTTCAGTCTCATTAACATCTTTTATCGGAACTTCCTGTGAGGTTTCTTCTGTAGCTACTACAGAGTCTACTATTTCAGGCTCATTAACATCTTTTACCGGAACTTCCTGCGAAACTTCTTCTATAGCTTCGACAGAGTCTGCTATTTCAGGCTCATTAACATCTTTTTCCGGAACTTCCTTCAAAGCTTCTTCTGTAGCTTCGACAGGTTCTTCCTGTTCAGACTCGTTATCATCTAAATTTTGATCATCTTGTGCAAGTTCACTGTTAGCATCAGGATCCTCCAACCTATGCATAGCCTCTTCAGCTTGAGCTATAGCCTTATCAAGATCCTGCTCTTCTTCATCATCATCAAAAAAATCAGGTGATTCATCTCCAACTGTATAATGCGGTATACCTTCGCTAGCAGCTTCAGCAGCCTTATAACTTCTAGCTACCTGAGCAAGTCCAGGGTCAATGATCTCTCCACTATCAACTTTACTGAGAAGATTATTGATTTCTTTCAGGTCTTCATTGTCTACATCGATCTCGTTTTGTGCATCAGAAGATGCGACGGGCACTTTGCCTGCCAATCTTGATAATGAATCAATTTCATTTGTCTTATCGATCGATGCCATAATGTCCTCATACTTGTTTTATGTAATCCATCGAATTACCTTGTACAGATACCGCCTTCTTACTAATTTGCTCAGTCAGCTGATACAATTTTTCATGTACACGAATCATATAAGCTTTATTATTGATATATGCTATCTTTTCAAAAGGGAATCGAATAACAGTCGGATATTCCAGCCCTACTCCAAGTTCCAGAATCAGTAGATCCTCCGACAAAGTCCCTGATAGCCATCTTTGATAATTGTTCCATTGCGCAAGATAAGCACTCTCATTGTACTGTGCCTTGCTCCATTCACGCCTTTTCTGATTGAATATGAGCTCATCATTGCCATATATTACTCTTTTTATTTCGGAGAGTTCCCCATTATTTTTTAGTGCTTTGTCAATTTGTTGCATCAGCTGTGCGAAATCTTCCGATTCTTCTACCGAGATGAGTTCGCCGTCTCTACTTTGCTTCTGCTGCAGATATTCAATATTACCGCATGGAAAGACCATCCTTGAAGAATCAAAAAGATTATCTTTATTACTAAAATCATATATAGTTGAAACGATAAAATAATCTTTATCCTTAATAAGATCTGCGAGCTTAGTAAAAGCCCTGGTCCTTGAATCATCATGATTTTTCATATAATGGTACTGAATAAAGGGAATAAGCCATTCGTGATCAAGACAAGCCTTTTCCAGAAGATTTTTATAATCTATATCATTTGAAATGTTTTTATAATCATAAAACCATTCTTCTCCAAGTCCTATAAGAACCTTCTTTGTCTGACTAAGTGCAGGTACAAGTATATTATCCATAATAACCTCGTTATAAATTTTTATTATTTATTAAATAGTAAAAAACTTGAAGATTATATCCAAGCATAATTCCTATTTTAATGCATAAGTATTATAAAACAATGACTTTTATGGCTGCAACAGCATTAATAACTGACTTCGCACTTGAACGGTGCAGTATCACCCAAGTGCGAAGTCTGCAATTAATACATAAAAACTCCCTTCATAGGATACGAAGTAGTCATCCTACCTGCACCTGTAAAGGGAGTTTATAATCTTTATATATTGTCAGCCTTCTGTATCCTGAACCTGTACAAGTTCATCAATCACGGATACAAGGTTACCAATCTCAGGCTTTGATAGCTGTCTGTCAGCACCAAGAGCTTCACCTTTTCTTCTCATTTCCTCATTAACCAGTGATGAGAAGATGATAAGAGGAATATCCTTAGTTGCTTCATCTGTCTTAACAAGTTTAGTAAGACGATGACCATCCATGATAGGCATTTCTACATCAGTAATTATACATTTAACCTGATCAAGCTTTTCTCTCTTCTTAAGCTCCTGAATATAATCATATGCAAGCTTACCATTTTCAAAATGTCTTACATTAGAATATCCTGCCTTGTTAAGAGCATCAACAATGAGCTTATTAAGAAGCTGTGAGTCTTCTGCAAGGACAATCGGTACATCTGTCCTTGTTCTTGGACCGATATCCTTTATCTGATCCATATTAAGACCAGTATTAGGATTAATATCAGATACAATCTTTTCAAAATCAAGGATGATGATAAGACGATCTTCAAATTTAATGATACCTGTGGAAATACTTTGTTCAGCTGTGGATATAGTAGCATTGGGCTTGATTATATCAGCCCAGGACACACGATGAATACCAATAACGGAATCAACATGGAATGCAATATCGAGCTTATTGAAATTAGTAACAATAAAGAGTCCGCCGGGTTTCGATGTTCCTCTTTGAAGACAATTGCGAAGATCGATTGCAGTGATCATCATATCACGTGGCATAAATATGCCTTCGATACTAGGATGTGCATTAGGAACAGGCGTTACTTCCTGATAAGTAATTATTTCTTTTATCTTAGCAACGTTTATTCCATAACAGTGATCGTCAATTTTAAATTCCAAAACCTCCAGCTCATTAGTACCGTTTTCCAACAGAATTTTACTTTCCATCTTATCACCTCGCAATGAAATAAATAATGGCTCACTTATTATATCGGCTTAGAGCCTGGTAACTTAAGGCTTAAAATAAATATTTTTTTGACAGTATTGCATAAGAGATATCGGATGGTATTGACAAATATATTAGTAGTATATTTTATACCAATAAAAAAAGCTCCGTGCAATGCACAGAGCCTTGATCATTCCTTCAAAACCGAACACTGAATCTCCAAACTTTTCTTGACTTTTTGGTTAAGTCCTCGACCTATTAGTACACATCAGCTGAGAATGTTACCACTCTTACACCTTGTGCCTATCAACCTCGTACTCTCCAAGGGGTCTTACCACTTGCGTGGGGATATCTCATCTTGAGGGGGGCTTCACGCTTAGATGCCTTCAGCGTTTATCCCTGCCAGACTTGGCTACCCTGCCTTATGCGATTGCCTTCGCAGCAGATACACCAGCGGTCCGTCCATCCCGGTCCTCTCGTACTAAGGACA
>NZ_FOER01000005.1:0-189381 GCF_900110805.1 Butyrivibrio sp. TB
TCGCCGCAACGTGTTATATCTTAACTCGCTGCTTTGTAATTGTCAAGAACTTTTTTATAATCTTTTTTGCTATCCTTGCAGCTATATAAGCGGTCTCCCGACCCTCAGGGAAAGCTGTTATTTGCGACAGCGAAATTGATTATATGTCTTTACAGGCCCGATGTCAAACATTTTTTGAATAAATCGTTATTTAGTTTTTTTGACTACGTTTGATTAGATATTTCTGCACCTTTTTGCTTTTAGCTATTTAAAATTCCATCTTAACCCCCTACACCTCTTTGAGCTACGTTTTACAAATAGGAAATTCGAGTATTTTGTTATTTGTTCGATATTTTATGTTAAAATAAAAAATGCATTTCCAACAATATCAAGTTCTCTAAAATGCCAAAAGATCACTATAGGGGATGAGTACTTTATAATTGCTCACACTTCCCACTTGGACGAACCAACATCCTCAAAGCCTTTACGGAGGGTGGCAGTATATATATCATTGTCACACTTTTTAATCATTTTATAGAATTCATGAGCGTGATAGATGGAGATTTTTATTATGGGATCCACGAGACTGTCTCGAAGTGAGTTTGGATGCCAGAATAAAAAAATACAGATATCATGCTTTGTTACTTTAACAGGGTATTTACAATCTAATGCAGCAGTCTATTTTTTTCATAAGGAGGATCAATTAATGAATAAAGCTGAAATTGTAGAAATAAAGAAGCAGTTTGCGCCTGACAGATGTACTATCGATCGCATCTGCGGATGTTATGTAGATCATGAGAAAAACAAGCTCATGGTTGATAAGAGAGCTTTTGGCTCCATTCCGGAAGAAGAGATGTATAAATATCTCGATATCTTCAAACACACTCTTACCGGTACTATAGGTAAGAATCTTATCCCGCTTGAGTTTCCTATGGATCAGGAAGAGGAAGGTGGTACTCAGAATTTCCTTCTTGCTCTTCGCGATACTCATCTCGAGGACGATTCTCTTGTAGACGAATTCTATGACAGGGTTATAGCTAATTATGTAAATGCTGAAAACTATTACATAATTCTTGTTCATGCCATGTATGATATTCCCGGCGTAACAAGTGACCATATAGAAAATGATGACGCTTCTACTGATGTATACGACTATATACTGTGCAGCATCTGTCCAGTCAAGCTCTCTAAGGCTGGTCTTGGATATAATGAGACAGATAATCGTATAGAAGATAGATTCAGAGACTGGGTTGTAGATGCGCCTTCTAAAGGCATGCTGTTCCCGGCTTTTATAGACAGGAACACAGACATTCACAACATGCTTTACTTTACCAAGAAGCCTGAAGATCTGCAGCCCGAATTCATTACCGCACTTTTTGGCGGAAGACCGCCTATGTCAGCGCCTGATCAGAAGGATACATTTAATGCCATTATAACTGATACTATTGGCGAAGAAGGAAGTTATGACACTATAAAGACTCTTCATGAGAATCTTGAACAGATGATAGAGGATCATGCAGAAGACCAGACTCCTCTTACTATTGGTAAAGAAGATCTTAGAAGCCTTCTTCAGGATGCTGGTGTTCCTGAACAGAATATGGAAAGATTCAACAAAAATTACGAAAATTGCATCGGTGAAAATGAAGACTATCCTCTTCTTGCAAGTAACATTGCTAATGACAAGAAATTCAGGATTGAAACTCCTGATGTAGAAATAAAGGTCAATCCGGAAAGAACAGATCTTGTAGAAACCAGGATCATTGATGGAAGACAGTGCATTGTAATTAAGGTTGATGACCACGTCGAAGTTAATGGAATAAATGTCAGAACAATATTCAATGATTGACTTTAAATACAAGACTATATTTTGACTTATAAAAAACACCTCATCTTGTAGCTGCACATTCTTAGCCAGCATAAAGAGGAGGTGTATTTTGTCATAAGAAAAAAGTTCGAATCACAAATTTGTTCGAATTGCATTGTTTTAGATAATTATGTCTGGGGTCATGAAAAAATCCGAATCACAAATTCTCATTATCCTTGCTGTCGGATTCTTTGGAATTGTCTTCATCAGATTCCTTATCCTTGTCAGCCTGAATCTGTCTAAGTTCAGGAGGCAGGGTCATAAGTACTTTCATGATCCTGTGTTGACGGATTCCTCTTACTGCCAGCGTGATTCCATTATCAAGTTTTACTACTTCGCGGTTATATGGAAGTCTGTCCAGCTGTCCTATCATAAGTCCGCCTATAGAATCATAATCTTCGCTCTCAAATTCTGTATGAAGGGCATTGTTGATATCATCAAGTTTCATAGCACCTTCGATTAGGTACTTGCCATCTCCAAGGTCTCTTATCTGAAGCGCCTCGTCCTGATCATATTCGTCTCTTATTTCACCTACTATCTCTTCAAGAAGGTCTTCAAGCGTGATCATTCCTACTGTTGTTCCGTATTCGGATAGCACAAAGGCCACATTATATGCCTTGGCGCGCATTTCTTCCATAAGATCTGCTGTCTTCTTGAATTCATAGGTATAATATGCTTTTCTTAGATAGTTTTTAACATGAAAATTCTCTTTATCTTTGACAAAGAAAATATCCTTGATATTGATAAGCCCTATAACATTGTCCTGATTATCTTCATATACCGGGATCCTCGTGTACATATCTTTATGAAAGACCGCCCTGACCTCATCGTAGTCTGCGTCTGCTGAAACGCAGGACATATCTATTCTTGGAATCATGACATCCTTGGCTACTGTATCGCCAAAATCAAACACGTTGATTATCATCTCTTTTTCTTCAGATTCTATGACTCCATCTTCATGACTGGCATCAACGTAGGTTCTCAGTTCCTTCTCGGTAATGGACTTACGTGCATCTCTGTCTATATGCAGAGCATTAAGCACAATTCCGGAGAGTGCATCAACTATGACTACAAGCGGAGTGAATATGACCATCAGAAAATTGATGATATATGCATACCTAAGACAGGTTTTCTGAGACTGGGCAGTTGCTGCCGATTTAGGGGTGATCTCTCCAAATATAAGAATAAGCACTGTAAGTATTCCTGTGCCTACTCCTACCATAGCACTTCCAAAGAGTTTTGTTATTATCACTGTCATAAGTGCTGATGCAGAGAGGTTAACGATATTATTGCCAAGAAGGATCGTTGAGAGGAATTTCTGATAATGATCCAGTATATAAAGAACCACTCCAGCTCTTTTGGCTCTTGCATCCTTATCATCCGTAAGTGACTTGATCGCTATTTTGTTAACTGTAGAAAAAGCAGATTCTGCTCCTGAGAAAAAAGAAGACAATACTAGTAATATCAAAAGTATAATAAGCTGTATTACAGATCCCTTGGTTAACTGCATATAAAATATGCCTCCTAAAATAATCATATATGGGTTTTCAGCTTCAGTATATTTTTATACAATAAAAAATATGAAAGCTTACTATTCAAATATTAACAACTTTAAAGAAAGCACGCAAGGTATGAAGAATCTGGGTTTTGAAGAACGTTATGCCTCTTACCTTGAACGCATAAGTCCGGAAAGAAAAGAACATCTTTTATCTTTTAAGAATGAAGATGACAGATTAAGAAGCCTTGCCGGTTCTATTCTTCTAACTGATATCGTAAAAGAATTAAGGGATACTTTATCCGCTTCAGATCATTTATCTATAACAAACACTGCATCTAGGTCGGATGCTTCAAGCATACCAGGACTATCAGAAAAAAACATTTTCGATGATTGTACTAAGGAATATCCAGGCTTATTTAATATCACTTTTCCAATCAGTATAAAATGTGAAGACATCGGAAAGCCATATATTGCAGAAGCTCCGGATCTTAAGTTCTCTATATCCCATTCCGGTTCATATGCAGCCGTTGTAACTGCTACATCAGCGGAATGTAAGAGTATAGGAATAGATATTCAGGCTAAAGACAGGAAAAATGTTCTGGATATTGCAGATCGCTTCTATACCAGAGTTGAAAACAATATCATTCAAAGTGCTGTTAGCAATTTGGAAAAAGAAAACCTTTTTTATGAGATCTGGTCTGCCAAAGAGGCTTTCATAAAATGCGACGGCAGGGGGTTGTCATATGGTATCTCGAACTTCAATGCCGATATTACCAAAAATGTGATCACAGATCTTAATGGTAATGTTATAGCAACTTTAAAAAAACAGGCGTGCCCTGACGGATACGCCTGTTATGTGTGCTATTTTTAAAAGTACGATTTCCATGGTGAAGACATTATGTATCATATGGAGTTCTTCAGAGGCGGTTTTAACCGCATAGTAAAGATATGGCTTGATCATGGATGCGACAAGTCTCCGGAAGAAATAGCGCAGGTTATCAGTTCAGAGTATCAGGGCAGAAACTAAAGGATTTTTATGAAAAAAATATTACAGAGGCTTTTTATTCCTAAGCCATCCACCGCTATACTTATTTCTATCCCACTGTATGTATTAGTCGGAGCTGTGCTCGCAAAAGAAATCACAGGTCCGGTGGCATATCTGGCATACTTTCTTTCCAGCTATGCTCTTGTAATAACATGTATTGCTATCACAAGACTTATCCCCTCATGGAAAAAATCTTTCCTTCACAGCAGATTTTATTTATGGCTGACATCACTTCCAATTATAGGAAGCTGGATTACTAACGATGCTATTCGAATAAGGACAGTTCTTTACATTGGGGCCTTTATAAACCTTTTGTATGTGATCCTTAAGATCACAACCGGAACAATATATCACTCTGCATGGCTTATCCTTTTTGGCTTATACTACTTGTTCCTTGCCATCTTAAGATTGTTCATCATAAGAGCAGACAGAATATATACTGAAAGTAACGACTTTCGCGGAGAGTATAAAACTTACAGATTCTGTGGAATCCAGCTTCTTGTTCTAAACTTATTTCTCTGCTTCATAACAGTGATGGCATCAAGACTTGAAGGCACAATTGATTATCCAGGTCTTCTGATATTTGGGATGGCCTTTTATTCTTTTTATGCAACAATCGCAACAGCTGTAAATGCTGTAAAATATCGAGGTCATACTCATCCAATGTTTACCGCAGCCAGGATTTCCAGCTTCACGGCAGCTCTTGTCTCCATGCTTTCTCTTGAGATTGCAATGACAGCCCGTTTTGGTGCAGAAGATATCAGTTTCAGGAAGCAGATGACCGCACTTACAGGCTTAGGAGTATGCTCTATCGTATTGATAATGGCAGTCTCTATGATCATAAAGTCAAGCACCTGGTTTAAACAAAACCACAACTGAACTCATCTAACCATACGCTCTACTATTTCTTTAGTCTCATCACTGAATCCATCAAGGTCCTTCATTGAGATAACCTCATAACCCACCAATGACGCCAGATGCACATGGAAATATGCGTAGCTGTATAGTCAGTTTTTTTCTTTTTCGTCTTTACTTCTGTACCAAAAGCTCCGCCGATAAGTCTTTTTATCTGATCTGCGTTTGCTACTGGGTACAACTCCACAATGTGCTGAGCTCATTAAAATGCTTAACTACAAACTCCACTTATCCTATTCCTCTTTATTTCAGCGCCGCACTAAGACTATTCGGAATCCCCCTAGGTCCTCGCACAGCATATATTCCATACTCCGATTTCAGCCTGTCAAAAGTGAACTTGTCAGGCTTATATCTCTTTTGCAGCTTTATCTTCATAAGTGCTGTGATCTTAAGATTCTTATCCTCATAGTCACAAGGAATATCAACCTCTGTGACTTTGCACTTATACAAAATTGCGGATACCGGTGAACCAACATACATAAAGACAGTATCGCCCTTTATAATTCCGGCACCCTGCTTCCAATCTATTTCATCAGTGTTATCAAATGCATGCTCAATATCATAATACTTGGGATTAGCCGGAATAATCCATTCCTTAGGCTGTCTAAACTTCTGCTTTTTCTTTGCTGACGCAGTGATTTCATAACTTGCGTCAATCATGCGACAAACTTCATCAAATACTACTGTGCCATCAAGAACTATAGTAATCCAGTTGCCCTTGTTCATGTGATAGCCAGGATAATATCCTTCCTGCTGAAGCAATATATCCCTGAGCATAAGATCATCTATTTTTACATCGATGATATCTATCTCATCGCATCCCATCGCACCTATCTTATCTGGGGTTACATTCATAATCACTGCGTACCATTTACGATTATCATCATGACGGAACACAGCAAATCTTGGGTATCTCTTTCAAAGATATTCTGGCTCCGTACCATATTTTTTCTTTAAATACTTTGCGATTTTATCCCTCATGTCTTGCCTCTTTTACACTACATAGTGCTGCCTGCTGCCAAAGTCTTCTTTCTTAAGTTCAGAATCCAACAGATCAAATACCTCCGGAACAACCTTTATAAGAGCCATTGGCTGCGGAAGATTTCTCATAGCTTCTTCCGGAATCTTTTTATATTCCATGACCTTTAAGTACTCTTCACTGAAAGGCTCCACAAGACTTGCCATTCCTTCAATCTGTAGGCTCTTTAGATTACCGAATCCGTTGTATGGCTCATAGATTGCCATTCCCACATGCTTGTTTTTCTTACGTCCACGGAACTTTAATCCACCTTCGGAGAAAAAATAGAAACAGTTATCCACGAAGTTGTATTCTATCGGTGTGCATCTTGTATGTCCTTCAGAAGCTGTTGCCAAAGTACATGTGTTATGCCCCTCAATAAAGGCTGTAATTTTTTATTCTCCCATGTTACCGGTACTTCTTTTCCATCTATCTTTAAATATACTCTGTACATAGAATTAATCCAAGTAAATATCGGTAATATCATACTTTTTACCGGTATTTACTCTATACTTTGTTCAGCTCTTTTAAACATAAGCAAAGCTAGTAGATTATAGTTTGCCTGCTTCTATATCATGTTTCCAAAGCTCTACTATACTGTTATCGCTTACATCCGCCCTGTAGTATTAGCTAAAGTGCCTTCGACCATTGTTATCATTTTTCCGACCAGTATTGCATTTTCTTTTACCTGTGGAGTGAAGCCTCACACGACTAAAGTCGCGTGCTTCCTATTGCCACAATCTACGTTGTGGTTGCCTTTTAGGGCATTGGACTGCGTTTCTGTCCATACAGCTAAAACTCAGTACTTAGGCAACTAATATGTTGTCTAAGACCGCATTTAAGCTAATAAGGTCAGCCAACGTGCAGGTGCTTCTCTTAGAGCACTGAGGGACTTTAGCCTCAATGTCCAACCTGTCCGTCACCAAACAGGATTTAAAAATTTCTCGTATATAATAGCGGGCTGCTATATTATACGAAGCATTAAGATCGCAGTTGTATGTTTTGCCATTTTGGAATCTACACAAACTGTATGTGGGCATATCTGCGTCCTTACCTCGAAGAACTCTGCCACTGCCATCGAAAGCTAGTCGTGATGTCCCCCCATGCGCAAATATGAGATATCCTCATACTAAGTCTGTGAGCCTTGTCTGTTACCATAGATTGCACGTACTTTGCCTTCCACATATGGAGCTTTTGTTTCTTAGAGCCACGCTTTTTACCTGCAAGGTCCAAGTGTTCAAAAACTATGGTGTCAGCATTGTACATTACGGCTGTATCTATGATAAAGTTAGCTGTTTTAACAGCTATGTCATCGTTAATACCTTTAGCTTTAGCCCACAGCCTCGGCATCTTACGGTTGCCATACTGCTGGGCTTTCTTTATACGGTTTACAGCATGGTTCAAACGGTCTGTTTCACTTGGCAGTCCAAGGAAACGTCTGCCGTAGATAGTGCCTTTTGAATCCATGATGCAACACGTACATGCTGAATTTAAACCAAGGTCAACGCCAACCACAAGGCCGTTTGTATCTGTAAGAGTAACCTTTTCTTCAAACGGGAAGTCTAAAAACCATTCTTTACCTCGTTTCTGAAGCGTAGGAGCGCACATCTTACGACCATTACACCTATGATAGATATAATCCATGTCTGATTTGCGAAGACTAATGGATAGCCAATTCCATGTGTTGTTATGGTATATCTTAATCTGTGCAGAATAATCGTCTGTGAGATTATACATCCCTATGCGATATAAGGATGGATACACGTACCCACAGTTATTAAGAGTAGGTTTCTTACCTGTAGGATTTAACTTCCAGTTAGCAAGGTTAGACTTATAAGATGATACTTTGCCTATAGCTTCAGATATTGCTGCTCTGCGTATATATGACGGCATCTTATAGAATCTGGAATCGAAATCGTATTTAGGAGAAGAGTTCTCTTTGGTTTTATGACAAAGCGACTCTACATGCATCATTTGAGCCTGATTACCTTTTATGGCAGAAACCAGGTCCCATTCAGCCAGACATACATCCATAAGAAAATTGACAGCGTCCCTGTATATAGTTACTGTCTCAGAAAATATATGATTGTATTGTTTTATTTTAACGGAATACGTGGAGTATATCTTCATGTGTTACTTTTCTTTCTGACTGCTTATATAATTAGTGACCTGCTCTTTAGTGCACTCACTTACAGTTGCTACAAAATATGATGGAGTCAAGAACGTTAGCGTAGTATATGTCGAGCTTCAAAGCCATAAAATAGCTAATTCTCCACTCAGTTCATCATGTAAGCTCTCTAATGGATCACTCTCTTAAACACATCATAATTCCTTAAATCTCTGGGACTGCAATATACTGCAAATTCAATAATCCTAAATGCATTCAGATAATCTCCTATAACATTCGCTGCAGCCCTTGCAACAACCTCAGGTTTGTTTTGAAATGCTCCACATCCAAAAGCTCCCAGTACAACTACTTCTTCATCATTATATGCAGCAACATCCAATATACGTCTCAGCCTCTTCTCATGAATCTCCAGTAGCTCGTTATCTGAAATTTTCACTTTTCTCATTCCATCATTCTGGTTATATGGATTGCTGGGATTGTCCCTTAGATTTGGCGCCGCACAAGTGATCACATCTACTTCATACCACTCCGATTCAGGCATGGTAACAGGAGCTGACGTATCTGTCTTAAACACTACAACTCCCGGAGTATATATTATGTCATCATTATGAACCGGATCAGAAGCAGCTCTATGCGGATTATAGAAACCATCCCACATTTCCTTCGTATTAAGCATTTCATACAAAGCAGAGCATCTGCACAGGCATTCTTCCTGTGCTGTAGACCCTTTAGTTACACCTCCACCAGGATTTGTGGCAGAAGCAAAATTATGAACAGCAACTCTCATGTTTTTATAAGCTGCCGCAGCCTCTAAAGTTCTTTTCTTAGATACAGTAAGGCTGACCCTGTCTGTATATCTACTTCTGTTAAAAGAGGGCAATGGCTCTCCAGCCAGAATCAGTTTCTGACCATTTCTCGCTTTCCTTATAGATTCTTTAAGCCTGCTGTTCTCATTGCACATCTTCTCTGTGTTTCTGAAGATAATGACATTCTCATCTCGTCCCATTTTTCCTCCTAAAGTTAATTATTGGCGTACTGTTCCTGTACATTAAAAAACTTATCAAACGGCCAGCAGACCACAGAAAGCTGAACCACATCGATTACGATTCCTCTTGCTTCACATACCAGTGGATCTGTAAAGCACTTTTTTCTAAATCAGCAAAAATAATTATGCTTCTTCAAACTTCCGGGTTGCAGTATCCACAATATACAGCTTCTGGTTACCATACGGATCCCCATTTGAGTATGTTGAAAAAAGATCCAGCGTCAGTACTCCTCCCAGATCAAGTGGTTCCTCTACAGGTGTATGTCCCACAACCTGATAAAAGAGATCATCCCTGAACATTCTGTAAAAATCAGCCTGAGGTCTTGCCCAAATTGGTGAATTATCCCTCCACAGTTCCTGCTTACCCATACGGTTAATCCTTGCAAGGATATCCTCTATCTCTTTCATATGATATCCACACGTCTGAAAGACAAAACTTTCCGTAAGACCGGCATGACTGAATAGCACATCATCAATTTTATGGATAAATCTAAAACGTTCTTCAAGAACACGTTCCAGTCTGGTAATGCCTTCAATAGCAGTTATCCTTGCCTGGACAGAATATCCCGATTCCATGGCATCCCAAAGATAAGATACATCGTGATTACCATAGCACCACAATGACTGATCATGCTCTTTGCCAAATTCAGCAGCCCTGTCCAAAGTCTCGTTATATGCGTATAAATCATTTTCCTTTCCCCAATCATCTACCAGATCTCCAAGAATCACGATGTCATCGTAGCTGTTCTCATCAACTCTATCAGCCATATCAAAAATCCATGGCTTTAAATGTACATCAGGAATCACAAGTACTCTGCTCATTTCAAAAAATCTCCAATTATTCCATCTGTTTCAGTACTTCACTAATATCAAGACTCTCATCTTTTCTCAATCAGTACTTCCCATTTCTTTACGGCTACAGGAACTAAAAGTTTATCAACACTTACACCCAAGAGACCGCTGAGAACATAAAGGTTTTCAATCACGAAAAATGATCCTTTATGGCGCCATTTATTAACCGCCTGTGGAGTAATACCCAATTTATCAGCGATAGTCTTATCTTTTAACCCCTTTGCTTTAATAAGATCACACACCTTTTTCTTTGTAGCTTCAAGATCAAGCCCCTTTACCCTGTCAGGTTCTTCCCAGCATGCTATGTAATCCAATAGTCCCAGTCTCTGCCGAAATCTATTCATTTCAATGATTTCCATTATTTTTTCATATCTTTCATCCATAAATATTTTCCCTCTATGTCTACTCTGAATGTAATCTTTTCATCAATCCCAAAGGTCCCAAAACCATTCTTTAAACATATCAATAGCTCTGTCCTTGCACTCGTCTCTATATTGGTCAAGTTTCTTACTTTCTTCAAAATATCGGTCTTCTATCTCTTTATATTCCGGCACATACCATGTAATCAATAAACCTATTCCTTTTCTCATATATATTGTATTGTAGATTAATTCCATTGTATATAAACCCGTGGTTGATAAATTAGAAAATTGCTCTATAAAAATGATTAAATAATAGTCCCAGAAACGGGTAGCAGGCATCCGGGGGATGCCATGCTTGCGACTCCGAGCTCTGCGAGGGATCCCATAACCTTCCGCGTATGAAGCGGATGCTCTACCTCCCACGCTATCCTGGAATAGCGGACACAGAGGGTTGCTAGATGTCCGGGGGACATCTGCTTAGCAACGACCGGAGCGGAGCGTAGATCGAACCCAGATATCCGTGAGGAATGTCGGTTTTCAAGACCGATGCTGTACCAACCACGCCAACTCTGCATATTTTTAGGCAAAAGAAAAACCGCTTGCCTTTTTCATCTAAGGTAAGCGGTACTCAAACATGTTTATCTATAAGCTTCTGATCCGTTCTCTATACTATCCGGCTCTTTGCCAAAACAACATTTTCTCGCATTTGCCTATCCTTAAATGAGCGCATGAAATTAAACATCCACTCTGATTTGCTCTGGAGTGATGATTCATAACTTTCGCTATAGAGGCAATAATTGCGATTCATTGTTGTCATGTCTCTTTCTTTTCCTTTCCGGGAGATCTTATCTGCTCCGCTTATCTCTTTCTATATAGTATAGTAACACCGGCAACTTTAGTTGTCATTATATTTGTAGTATAAAATAATCAGCCCCCAAAGCGATATTCCTTTTCTTCCTTCTCATTTGGAGTTAGGCCAAAAGCCTCTATTATCTTAGTTATAATCTCTCAAAACATCAAGTCCAAGCAATAATGCTTTCTCATGGGACCCTGTACCAAATGACCTGGCATCATACTCATGCACATTAGCCAATGAATCAGCAGTGAACAGGAACTGTCCAAACTTCGCTCCACGTTTCCTGCAGCATGCTGCAAGGGCTGCACATTCCATTTCCACCACAGAACAGCCTTCCTCAAGGCGGTATCTCACCATATCCTTGGTCTCTCTGAAAAAGCCATCTGTTGTCCAGGTTGTACAGGTTACAAACGGAAGATCATGTTTATTAAATGAGCTTTCGATAGCTGCTATCGGTTCCTGATCAAGTTCAATATATCTGGATGCTGGAAGATAGTGATATGAAGTACCTTCAGCTCTCAACGCCTTTACCGGAACAATAAAAGCATCCTCCGGAAAATCCGCAAGAACTCCGCAAGAACCAACTGCAATTATCTTCGTACATCCACAGTTAACAAGTGTATCAAGAACCTGCGTTGCTGATGCCGAGCCTATAGGTGACTGCACCAGACATATATCTTCTTTTTCCTCATGTAGTACATATATCTTTATATTGTGAGAGACTGTAATAAGCTCTTCTACCATAGCTGCATTATTCTCTTTGGCGTATTTATGGACTACATCTCCAAGGAATGCAAATAAACACTTCTCCGGCAATCTCTCAGCTGTCCAGTCATGCTCAGGAGCTATAACTTCCGATGAACTGTCATCATATTCCAATAATGGTATTTCATTTTGTATTATCATAGAAACCTCCGATCTTCGTGTTTAAATCACAGAAACAAAATCATATTAACTTCATCAATGTATGTTCCGTCCTTCAGTTTGAATGCCTTTGGAGTTCTTCCATCATTAAGCGTTAACATTTCTTCTGCAATTTTCATAGTGTTCTCCTCCTGAATGTAAAAAATAGACCTTATCAAAACTATTTTAGCTTGATAAGGTCTTAATACACTTGTTTAATGAATCAAAAAGTTTACAGATTCATCATATAGCACGGCCTCATCTCGCATGGTAATCTAAGCCCCTGAATATTTTCCACGAACACATAATTGACCACCATTCTATTGACGAGACGTGTATTTGTCATATAACTGGCATTCCTCCAAGATTATTAGTTGTAAGTATAGACATAGCCCTGTTAGCTGTCAATAACTTTTTGCCCCTCTTTAAATCTCTTTATCACTTCAGCTTTGCGCCATCCTTAAAAGCATTGCCCACCTTTTCTCCAACTCCGTAATATCCATTACCAAATGGATCAAAGCTTATAGGCTTAAGTTTGGTGATATCAACCGCTCCATCTGTCACTACGCTTTCATCTGCAGAGACATTTACGATTTCTCCAATCAGAATGCCATCCTCAAAGCTCTTTACCTTACACTCAAGAGCAACAGGAAGTTCATCAATCAAAGGTGCATCAACAAACTCACTCTTTGTTGCGTGGAATCCGGCCTTTTCAAATTTGTCAGGTACTTTTCTTCCTGATTCTATTCCAACGTAATCGCAGGGAATTACCTGGTCTTCAGTAGCAAGACTTACTGTGAAAGCACCTCTCTTTGCGAGATTGTCAGTAGTCTTGTGTTCAGACAGGCTGATTGAAATCTCTTTAAAGTCAGTGGTTATACCCCAGGCTGCGTTCATAGCATTCGGTACTCCATTCTCATCATATGTTGCAATGATAAGAACCGGCTGCGGGTACATTAGTGGTTTTGCTCCAAAATTAACTCTGCTCATCTGTTTCCTCCTTTGACACAAAACTATTTTAACTTAATATACTTCCATCCTTCTATGCTTTTCTTCGATTCTTTCTATAGGTCTCAATTTCTTCCGCTATTGTGTTATAGTCTCTCTCAAACAATTCCTCATATGCCTGCTTCCACAGGATTTCACCGGGAACTTTTTAAATGAGCTTTTCCTGAATGAACAGCTTGCTCTTTTCTCTATATTTGGGAAGATCATTTCTCTCTAAAAGATGATTTAACTCAGTCCTCCACAGGATGGAGATTTTTCTCTTATCCTTTGTTTTTGACCTTGTTTTTATCTTTGGCCCTAACCACTTCAACGGTGGAAAAGAGCTTTATCAGCGTCATCCTTCGCCACTTTTTGTATCTATTTTAATCAATGCAGAATCATTCAAGCAACATCTTTCATTCCTTTTTCATAGATGTTTATTGCTAATGACTTTTGTGGAATATTGGGTATTATTAGCTTGAATATGCCTTCGCATAGCTATTTTTCATCATCGTAAGGCATACATTTGCCTGTGAAGCACCTGCAAGTCAAGTTTCTAGCATGTGGTTCTATGCCCTATACTAATATATCTAACTTGTCTAGGGCATACTCTCCCCCTGGCAACCCTATCAACTCTCCTCCTAGCACACAATTCTATGCCCCACGCTACTGTATCTATCTCGTTTAGGGCATATCTTGCCTCACAAGGTACTCACTTAGCATCATGAATCTCTCCCACAGGCACAAAAAGTATGCCCTAAATTTAAATATTTGAATGCCGAAGGCATAATTTGGAAATTTCCACGCATCAGAACGATGAGTGGCACCGCAATAAGCGGTTTATAAATGATTTCAATAGATGTTACATTCAAGAATACGGACGCCGCAAATCGGCGCCCGAAAAATTACATATAAATATCAGGACAATTTGAAACTATTCCGTCTCAAATCCGTATAAATACTGGTCCTATTACTCATTAACACCCTTAAGAGACGGGAATAGAAGTACATCCATATACTTCTGGACATTCCCCTATTACGTCCTGTAACGTCGGGAATAGAAGTACATCTTTGTACTTCTGGACATTCCCTTTTTACGTCCTGTAACGTCGGGAATAGAAGTACATCTTTGTACTTTTATTTTTTAGTTAAGAGGATTCTTATAGAATTCCTTAAAGTTATTGTAACCCTGCTCTTCAAGGGCCTGCTTCTGGAATTTCTTATTCTTGTTCATACGAACCACAAGTATCTGCTCACCATTCTTACGAGCTTCCTGAGCCTGTCCAAGAATATCTGAAAGCATCTGTCCGCTAATACCCTTCTCGATAAGGTATGCTGTCTTATCTGAAACGCCCGGAACCTTGAATCCCTCATCCATCATGATCATTATGATTCTCTCAAATCCAATTGAGAATCCGCATGCAGGAGTCTCCTGACCCAGGAACTTGCCTACCATCTTGTCGTAACGACCACCGCCACCGCAGCTTCCTCCATACTGAGGCATTGCGATCTCAAAAATAGTTCCTGTATAATAGCTCATTCCTCTTACAAGAGTAGGATCAAATACTATTTCAAACTCTGCTGCCTTATTGGCATCTACGCTTGAGATTATCTCTTCAAGATTAAGCTTTGCATCTGCTTCAAGGAAATCTCCAAGTGTTTCAGCAAGGAATTTAAGTCCTTCGATACCCTTGTTAACTTCAAGTCCCTTGAAAAGACCAAGATACTTATCTACAGACTCTTTAGAATATCCGTTTTCGATAAGTTCAGCTTCTACGCCTTCAAGGCCAATCTTGTCCATCTTATCAACTGTAATAAATACAGAATCATATGACTCTTCTGAGAATCCGGCATATGCTGCCATATCCTTAAGAATCCTTCTATCATTGATACGGATCTGGAATCCTTTAAAGCCAAGCTTGCCAAGAGTAGATGTTGTAGCAAGGATAAGCTCTATCTCTGCGAGGTTAGAAGGCTCACCAAGGATATCTATATCACACTGCATGAACTGACGATATCTTCCCTTCTGAGGACGGTCAGCTCTCCATACATATCCCATCTGCAGTGCCTTAAAAGGAGATGGAAGTTCATTGGCATGATTAGCATAAAAACGTACAAGCGGTACGGTAAGGTCATATCTAAGTCCTGAATCTGTGAGATCATTCTCCTCTTTAGCTTCAGCAAGGCGAAGCTTCTCGCCTCTTTTCATGATCTTGAATATAAGCTTTTCGTTATCTCCGCCCTGTTTGGAATTAAGATTTGCAAGTGACTCAACGCAAGGTGTATCTATACTTGTAAAACCATATCTGGCATATGTCTCCTTGATCACACCAATTACATAGTCGCGCAGCTGCATCTCTGCAGGAAGCACGTCCTTCATTCCTGTTACGGGCTTTTTAATAAGAGCCATGAATATTTCCTCTTCTTTCTATCTGTTGATTATTATAGACTTTAATTTTCTATCAGTCGCAAATTATAACATATTCCTTTAGTCTAGTAAAGCAGGCAAGCATTTTGCGTCTCGATTTGATCTGCAAGTAAATCTGTTATATCTCTTAATACAGTACGTTTATTGTCCTGTCTGGATCCGAGAGTAAATCTCTTCTACATCTGAAAGCAGTACACTTACTGTCTCGCCTTGATCTGTTGCTCCTGTGAGCATACCAATATAGTGACCATATGCATCAAAGGTTGGACCTCCGCTCATGCCTGCGTCTGCGCTACATCTGCAGTAGAGCATATCCTGAAGGAGCGCAGAAACATAAACTGATGGTTCCATAATGTATCCAGCATAAGATGTATCAGCAATCATACCAGTCGTATTGCCTGACACAAGGTCTTGACGCATTATCTCTTTGGAATGTATTACAAACATGGGTTCTTCTGCAGATAATACAGTTGTCTGACTATCATAGGGGACTACACATCGAAGCTGTTTTAGCTCATCTTCATCCATACAGGATGAATCAACAGACAAAAAGGCACAGTCTGCATCATCATCAAAAGCTTCCACTGTAAATTCCGATATCACGCCGTTATAAAAAACTACATATCCAAGAGCATTTTTAGTAACTACCTGGGATATAACATGATAATTGGTAGCTACTAAAATAGTATTTTCATCATATTCCCATATGCATCCGCTTCCAAAACTTCCGTATATCGAAGGATCTGTTATGGAAGGATTAACTACCTGAGAATTAGAATCCAAAGTATAATAATCTGTATCACTAGTATACGAGGCATCAGAATATACACTGCCTGAAAGATCTGTATATATATGGATCTGAACCATTGTCTGCTTAGCATTTTCAAAAGAGGCGCCAAGATCAGGTTCATCGAGAATAGTCATAGGGGTTCCTTTATTTTTGGAAAAGCCTATGAATTCTTTGAAATCATCAAATTGTAGTGTGATTATTGCCACAAATACAAATATCCCCAGCAGAAATACTGACAGGGATATCTTTTTGGCTTGTTGTGATATATTTTTGCTCATATTTTTTTAGAAGAGCAGACCTGTAAGCCGGGTTATGTCTAGGATGATCATCTATCTAGAACGCCTGTTGCCAGACGCTTCAAGCGACCCACCTGAAAGCGGACCGGGCCGGCCCATAGCTTTCTATTCGGTCTTGCTTCGGATAGGGTTTACATGGCTACGGATGTTACCACCCGCACGGTAGTCTCTTACACTGCCTTTCCACCCTTACCAACAAAAGTTGGCGGTATATCTCTGTTGCACTATCCCGGGAGTCACCTCCGCCGGACGTTATCCGGTATCCTGCCCTTTGAAGCCCGGACTTTCCTCACCTGCACCCTTTCGGATATTGCAGCCGCGATCATCTAGTCTGCTCAGATATTTAATTTACGCCTTTAGTTGTAAAGTTGTCAAGATAATATATAGCATTCAGATTCAAAATCTTGAATCTAACCAGCAATCTTTTATATTAACTTTTATATCATCTTGTTTAAATCAAACATTAAATATGCTTCCGCCTACAAATTCCCTGACAATTGAATTGTGAGGAAGTTCTGTAGAGTCAATACCTATAAAGTAGTCAAGGAACTTAAGAAGTCTTTTGGCTTCATAATATTCCGGATCATCTTTGGTGATAGAGAAAAGAAGCGGTTCAGCCTGATTCTTAAGAACTGCAAGCTCATATATCTGGGCTGAATTGAACATCTCATCAGCACTTTCCTGGAACGGGAAGATATTCCTCTCCTCACCTCTTCTTACAGACGGCCACATAGATATTGTCTTCTTGCCTGATGCACCTCTGGTTCTGGCATCGCGAACCATACGTCTTATGAGTCTTGCATCTGTGGTAGAGATACGATTATGTGCATCAACATTAAGCGTTGTAAGCGAACTTACATAAATCTTGTATTTACTGTCTTTGGGAAGTGAATAGCTCATTTCTTCATTAAGTCCATGTATTCCCTCAATTACAAAGATATCGTCTTCGCCAAGTTTCATTGGATTGCCGGTATATTCACGCTTACCTGTAAGGAAGTTAAATACAGGAAGGTCCACTTCTTCACCGTTAAGAAGCTTGGTCATATCTTCGTTGAACTGCTCTATATCCATAGCTCCAAGGCATTCAAAATCGTAATTGCCATCTTCATCTCGCGGCGTATCCTCACGATTTTTAAAATAATTATCAAGTGATATCTGATGAGGCACAAGGCCGTGTGTACGAAGCTGTATAGCAAGTCTGTGCGAAAAGCTTGTCTTACCGGAAGAACTGGGCCCTGCAATCATGACAAACTTAACATGAGGAGATGAATAGATATTCTCTGCTATCTTACCAATACGGTGCTCCTGAAGAGCTTCCTGAACGAGAATAAGATCACTGAGCCTTCCGGAACATATGGCGTTATTGAGATCACCTACATTCTCTATTCCCATCATATGGCCCCAGTTACTAGACAGAATCATCTGCTCAAAAACTTTCTCTCTGGGATCAAAAGTTCTGATCTCATTGGGGCTTGATGCCGGAGGAAGAACAAGCAATACTCCTGCATGGTATTTCTGAACTTTGAAATATTCTACATAGGATGTATTAGGAAGCATATATCCATAGAAATAATCGCAGAATCCGTCCATTCGATAAACATTGATCTCGCTGGCTCTGCGATATTTAAAAAGATTGACCTTGTCAATCATTCCTTGTTTACTAAATATCTCCATAGCGTCGTCAATAGGATATGTCTTCTTGGTGATAGGAAGAGCCTGATCACGCATTTCTTCCATGCGGGCCTGCAACTTTTTGACAAAATCATCACTGACATTTTCAATTTCCTTGTCCTTGTTCTTAAATGTGCAGTAATATCCGTATCCTATTGTAAACTCGACTTTTGTACGTACATTTGGATTAACATCATGTGCTGCCTTGATGAGCATCATAATAGCTGTTCTTCCATATGTCTTGTGTCCTATACTGTCATCCATCGTAACAAAAGAAAGGACTCCATCATTTTCAACTTTCTTAAAGAGTTCACGGATCTTGCCATTAAATATCACTAGTCCTATACGATTAGTAAAGCGAACCTGATACTCCTTAGCTATTTCTTCAAAAGTAGTTCCTTTCGCGTATTCTTTTCTCTCACCCTGAATCACTAATGTAGGCATAATTAATACCTCCTTAATAATTAATGCATAAGATCAAATATCCTGATATGGCGGCTTGTACTCAGCACACATTACTTCAAGTCCTGGAAGTTCTCTGTGCAAAAAGTCCCTCATGTAAGGTATAAATATTTTCTCAAGTCCGTAATGACTTGCATCTATAACAGGCAGTCCGCATGCCACTGCATCTATTCCGTCGTGGTGACCTATATCTCCTGTTATGAGCACATCAACTTTCTTGTCTATAGCATTCTGAATTACGTCAGATCCTGAACCCGGACATATGGCAACTCTTTTTATTTTCTTGGCTGGATCGCCGTACATACGAACATTCCCTATATGGAAACACTCCTTAACATAACGGGCACATTCTATAAGCGACATCTTTGAAGGAAGATCGCCAATCCGACCTATTCCCTCTCTCGACAGATCATCTTCATAAGTGACGTCAAGCACTTCTCTATGTTCAAGCTTCATCTCATCTGCTGCCGCATCTGCCATCCCCATAACATCAAAATTAGTATGCATGGCATAATAACTGATATCATAGCGTATAAGTCTTAATATCCTACGGCCTATAAAATCACTGTCGCTGACATTTTTGATTCCTTTAAAAATAAGCGGATGATGTGTAAGGAGCATATCTGCATCTACCCGTACTGCTTCATCAACGATCTCATCTGTTGCATCCAGCGCTATAAAAATTCTCTGGACTTCTTTTTCTCTGCGACCTGCAAGAAGTCCTACATTATCCCAGTCTGATGCAAAGGAAACCGGAGACAACTGTTCTAAATGTTCTATAATGTCGCGACACTGCATTTTCTTTCCCCCTGTCAAAAAAGATGGAGCGCCATTTTGATATCCGCTTGTTCTAAAGATACCTGGTCAAAGCGTCCCTGGTGAGACTTCCCAGCATCTTTTATCTTACTTAAAATTGTATCACAGACTTCATTGCCATGCACAAGAAAGCTCTTAAAATCCGCCTTCCCAGATAATAATATACATGGTCCAAAACGGTCACATAATCTTACGAGTTGAGAATCTGCGACTATAATATTCTTATCTTTTAAGCGCTTTCCGGTTTCAAAAATAGCATCTTTGTAAGAATCAGGAAGCATTGATATCTCGATATCTGTATCTACACCTGTGTCTGTCTCTATACTTGTGTCTGTCATATTATCACGATAAGTTTTATTACAATACTTATCCTTATTATCCTGTTCCTCAAGGTCTATAACATGGGCTTTGATCACAGGATAATACTTGCCATCTTCTAAGAGAAAATCTTCTTTTTGTATCTCGTATCCATTTTCTCTTAAAAAGATACGGAAGTTCATTATCTCAGACTGAGGCTCAAGTATAAGAGTTTTAAGGCCGAATCTGCGCGGCGGATTACTTTCAAGGATACTTCTCATAAGAGGACCTCCCATACCTGCACAGATCATTGTATCAGCTTCACCTTCCTTAAGCTTCTCAAGACCATCTGAAAGCCTTGTTTCTATCATGTCATAAAGACCATACTCTTCTACATGAAGAGTTGCTCTTTCAAGCGGTCCCTTTCGTACATCCATGGCAATGGCATGTTCTATACGATGACTTAGTGCAAGATAAATAGGGACAAATCCATGATCTGTCCCTACATCCGCTATTTTACTTCCTTCCGGCACCATATCTGCTACTGTTTTGAGCCTGTTTGAAATAGGTGGAAGACTATTTTTTTCTAATTCTTTTTTATTCATATACCTTTTTACTCAATCCTAAATGTACGTTCATCCTCGTCTACAGGTATATCTCTTTGCTCTATGCGATCAATACTTATATACCTTCCGCGTCCGATCTGATCTAGAAAAAGATCGATCTGCTCTTTGTCACCTTGAAGCTGGGCTTTGACTGAACCGTCCCATTCATTGTGAACAAAGCCTGTAATCCCTAAGCTATTGGCTATATGATAAGCAGTATAACGAAAACCAACACCTTGAACGCCGCCATAAAATACCATTTCTTTTCTGATCATGTAATCAAATCCCCTTATCAATAGGGTAATAATATACTGTTGTAAAAGCAGATAATTGTATCAATATATCATAAGTATACTTATGCTACCTATAAGATCTTTATTTGATCAAATCTTTGGAATCAAGAACAATAGTAAATGGGCCATCATTGGTAAGGCTCACTTTCATGTCTGCTCCAAATACACCTTTTTCGACAACAGGTACTTTCTCTTTACATTTACTAATTATATATTCATATAGATCGTTGGCAAGCTCGGGTCCGGCAGCATAAGTAAATCCCGGGCGATTACCATGTCTGCAATCTGCATAGAGAGTAAACTGCGATATTAGAAGGAGCTGTCCATCTACTTTGTCTAAAGACAGATTGGTCTTACCGTTTTCATCTGCAAAAATTCTAAGACCTAACATCTTCTTGACCATTACATCAGCAATTTCTTTAGTATCTTCATGTCCTATTCCTATGAGAACCATAAAGCCTTTGCCTATTTTCCCTTTAACTTCACCATCAACTGTAACCTGTGAATCAGTAACTACCTGTATTACAAAACGCATTTTTAACCTCATGTCGCGAGCAATACAAGTGATTAATAGTTCAAATTGGTGGAGCTCGCGGCACCAATTTGGGTTTGAAAACAAATCATTTTCAAGCCTTACTTCGCTATTGTATTATGGATTATTGCCCCCTTCAGCTTCTATCTCTTTAATGATACATTCGTTTCCTTTTAAAAGCCAGGTTTCGCCGCTATGGCAGTAGGGACATTCTCTTCCGTATTTTACTGTTTCATATTCTTTTTTACAAGAGTTGCACCAGGTGACTGCCGGTATCTGTTCCAGTTTAAGAGTAGAGTCTTTGAGTACCGGATGACGGCCTTTGAAATAATCCCAGCATTCAACAAAATAATCTGTCATTATTCCTGACACTTCGCCTATCTGCAATGTTACTGAGCCTATCTTGGTGAGGTTATTCTCTATTGCTGTTTCATCAAGCGTTTTGGCAAGATGAGTAACAATTCCCATTTCATGCATATACTAATTCCTCGTGAAATGTATTTTTTCTTTTTATAATTCAAATGTCTCTACGAATCCGTAGAGACATTTGAATTTAAGGTCATATTATGAGCCGGATGTCAAAATTCTCTTCTGACACCATATGACGTAGTCTTTATTTTCTTGAAGTCTTTATTATTTGTATTCTTTAATTATTTTGTATTCTTATCGCCAGAGAAAAGAATCTTGAAGTTACGCTTTAACGCATACTTGGCAACAGGTCCTATCTTATCTTCACACCTTATCATATTGGTGCACCCCGGAAGATCTCTAGTAAGGTGGATGGCGTCAAATTCACATCTTGTAGTACAAAGTCCGCATCCGATACAACGGTTTAGATCAACTGTTGTAGCACCGCATCCAAGGCATCTCTTACTCTCTGCAATTATCTGCTCCTGTGTCAGAGGTTCTCTAAGATCATGATAGGTTCCTTTTGCATCACCTGCTTTTACTCCGGCAACCTGGCGAGGGGTATTATCATAACTTGCAACACTGATATCATCCTTATCAAGTTCGATAAACTCTCTCTTATCACGTGCGATAGTAAGTGACTGTCCCTTATGAACGAACCTATGCATGGACTCACAGGCTTTTTTGCCATCAGCAATTGCATCTATAGCAAAGCGAGCGCCGTGTCCTATGTCTCCTCCAACGAAGATATCCGGTTCGCCTGTCTGGAATGTAAGGCTGTCATGAACAGCTGTGCCGCCGCGGCCAAGTTCAACTTTGGTTCCTTCTAAAAGTGAACCCCACTCAGCAGACTGTCCGATTGCCTGAAGTACATTGCTGCAAGATATTGTGATTGTATCGTTTTCATCATATGAAGGATTGAATCTTCCATCTGAATCTTTGACACTGGTGCAGCGTTTGAACACGATTCCTGTTACAACAGTCTGTCCATCAACTTCCTTGGTGAGAATCTCTTTTGGTCCCCATCCATTCTTGACTTCAATTCCTTCTGCCTTCGCTTCTTCTACTTCATCAGCTGCTGCCGGCATCTCTTTTTCTGATTCAAGGCAGAGCATTGTAACTTTACCATCTGTACTTCTTGCAGCAGTTCTTGCTACGTCTACAGCAACGTTACCACCGCCAACTACTACAACATCTCCGTTTAGCTTTACAGTATCTGAATTTCCATCCTTAGAAAGTCCAAGTGCAACTCTCTTAAGGAATGATACGCCGGATTCTACACCTTCTGCGTCTTCTCCGGCAACTCCAGCCTTTCGGCCACCCTGGAGACCTATAGCAATATAGAATGCCTTATAGCCTTCTTCTCTAAGCTGACTTATAGTCTTATCTTTACCGACTTCTACGCCGAATCTGAACTCTACGCCCATCTTCTCGAGAACTTCTATCTCTGCTTTTAACACACTTTTTTCCAGACGGAAATTAGGGATTCCATTCATGAGCATACCGCCTGCTCTGTCTTCTTTTTCGAAAACAGTAACATCATATCCTCTGGTACGCAGATAGTATGCACATGTCATGCCGGCAGGGCCAGCTCCAATAACTGCCATCTTGTAATCAGCGCCCCACATACCGCCATCATCTTTTTCACAAATAGGAATATATCTTTCTGATTCGTTAAGCTCTTTTGCTGCGATGAACTTCTTGATCTCATCTATTGCTACAGGCTTATCTATAGTGCCTCTCGTACACGCATCTTCACATCTTCTGTTGCAGATAGCTCCGCATACTGCAGGGAATGGATTGTCCTGCTTGATGAGTTTAAGGGCATCCATATATCTGCCTTCGCCTGCCATCTTGACGTATCCCTGAACAGCAAGATGAGCAGGGCAGTTAGCCTTACATGGAGCTGTACCTGTATCGTAACAGTTGATCTTAGCATCCTCTCTATAGTTTACGTTCCAGTTATCAGCTGTCCATTTTGTATTATCAGGCAAAAGAGTAAGTGGATACTCTACCTTAGATCCGTCCTTCTTGCAAAGCTTCTGTCCCAGCTTAGCTGCGCCTACCGGGCATACTTCTACGCACTTACCGCAGGCAACACACTTATCTGTCTCAACATGCGCACGATATGCGCTTCTAGACATATTAGGTGTATTATAAAGCTGAGATGTACGGAGGGCATTGCAGACACCGGGAGCGCAGTTGCAAATACCTACGATCTTGTCTTCTCCGTCAATATTGGTTGTCTGATGTACGAAACCGTGACGTTCTCCTCTTTCTAATACTTCAAGAGCTTCTTCGTATGTTATATAGCGAGCTGTACCTCTATCTACGAGGAATTCTGCCATATCACCTACTCCGATACAGAATTCACCGTTGACTTCACCGCTTCCTTCGCCTCGCATCTCCTGCTGCTTACGACATGTACACTGGCTGACTGAATACTTGTCATATTTCTTGAGCCAATGTGACAGGTGTTCTACAGAAACTGACTGTGACTGCGTCTGGATAGCTTTCTCTACAGGGATGACGTGCATTCCGACTCCGGCTCCGCCCATAGGGATATTGGGAGTCATGCCTTCAAGAGGCATCTGTGTCATAAGGTTGAAAAATGATGCAATCCTTGGATGCTCATCTGTGAGTTTATCCTGCATCATCATAAATTCTGCAGATCCCGGTACGAATATCGGAACATCATACTGCTTGGTATGCTCGGGGTTCTCTCTGTTCATTTCAAGAACACCGATCCATACAAGATGATCTATCATCTTCTGAGTATCTTCAAGTGACATGTTATTCATCTTGGCAAGCTGTTCAGGCTTGTAATTAACACGTGTCTTCTTGAAACTAAGAAGAAATTTAGCTTCTTCTTTGGTGAGCACATCATCAAGTGCCCAATACTCAGGATCATCAACACCAAGCGAATGAGTAAGCTTAACAGCATAACGATCTGTTATCATCTCACCAAGTTTTTTGATGACCTTCTCCTTCTCAGGATCCCTAGCCTTGTAAGAAGGATCCTGCACGAAATCCCCCTCATTAGTCATACGATTCTTCTGTTCTTTCATCTCTTACCTAACCTTTACCCTTTTTTTATAAAAACATTATCAGGACCTTGCCATCCTGAATTTTTTTATTCTTTCCAAAGTGCCATCTGACTTAAAAGAAAGTCTTCAAAGTCATCCATTCCTTCACCTGTCTTAGCCGAAACAGGGAATATGGCAATATCCGAGTTAAGACGCTTTACCCTTTCAATACACTTTTCAAGATCAAAGTCAAAATAATCTTTAGTATCCATCTTGGTTATAACAAGCGCATCGCTTTTTTCGAACATGAGTGGATATTTAAGAGGCTTATCATCACCTTCCGGAATGCTGAGTATCATGATATTCCTGCCTGCTCCTGTATCAAATTCTGCAGGGCATATAAGATTGCCTACATTCTCAAGGAAAATAAGATCAAGATCATCACATCCCATAGCATCCATGGCACGTCTTGTCATTCCTGCATCCATATGACACATTCCATCTGTGTGAGCCTGAATACTTCTTGCTCCAAGGTTTTCTATTTTTAATGCATCTACATCAGAAGCTATGTCTGCCTCCATAACTCCTATCTTCTTTTCTTTACCAAGATCTTTGATGATTCTTGACAAAAGAGTTGTCTTGCCTGATCCGGGTGATGACATCAGATTTATAAGAAGAGTTCCTTTTGCCTTAAGTTCCATTCTCATAGCATCTGCATCTGCATCATTAGATGCTGTGACCGAAGCATTGAGTTCAATTGTCTTCATATTATTCCTCCATGACGAGTCCTTGTGTAAGTCCGGTAATCCGAATATCAGATTCGAATTTGCCATCAGGGCTATTTGGGCTCGTATCAAATAGTCGCGTGAAAAATTGTCATATCGATATATTTTTTCACACTATCTGCTCCTCTCAATCTGCTGTGTAAGCCAGTTTATCCATTCATCAAATCCGTCGCCTTTAAGAGAGGAGACTTCTATTATCTCAATATCGGGGTTAAGAGCTTTAACCCTCTTCTTACAAGCATCAAAATCAAAATCAAACACAGGAGCTACATCTATCTTACCAATGAGCATACAGTCGCTTACGCTGAACATAAGAGGGTACTTAAGCGGCTTATCATCACCTTCCGGAACGCTCAGTATCATAACGCGCTTATTGGCTCCAACATCAAATTCTGCCGGGCAGACCAGATTGCCGACATTTTCAAGAAATACTACATCGACATCATCAAGTCCAAGTCCTTCAAGGCCTCTTCTTGTCATATCTGCATCCATATGGCAGCTTCCGCCTGTATGGAGCTGTATAACCTTGGCTCCTGCCAACGATACAGTTTTAGCATCTACATCGCTGTCAACATCAGCTTCCATGACACCTATCCTGTATTTATCTTTAAGTGCATTTATAGTACGTACAAGTGTTGTAGTTTTCCCAGCGCCTGGAGATGCCATAAGATTTACAAGAAATATCTTATGTTCATCCAGGAGTTTTCTGACTTTGGATGCTTCTGCATCATTGTCAGCAATAACCCGTTCTTTAGTTTCCAAAATCTCAAATGTTCTGTCGCTCATTGCTGTATCCTTTCCTGACATAATTATAACATACTCGAAAACTTATTTTAAATAGTTAGTTTCCTTTTTTCAATTAGCATTTCATTCAAAAATAACATCGAAGACTTGTGCAGTTATCCCTTTTTCATCGATCAGCGTTTGAAGTACAGATACATGGTCATTTTTGCATCAAACTAGTCCTTAGAAAATTGGATTATTAAATATATTATTTTATAATGATAATGTGCACACGAAGTTTATTATGATGATTCTAACTTTTGAAAGTTGCATATTCATTAAAATAACAATATGTCCGAAAATAACCTATATGGGCATTTAGTATTTCTTTAAATATTTAACCTCACATATATTTTTGAATTAAGGAGGAATTAACGTGTTAATTGCATCCTATAGTTTCGGTTCTAAAGAAAATATGATAGGTGATACATCTTTTTATGACAAATCAAAGGGATATGGTTTTGTTGATCTAAGTTCTCCTATAGGCAATACCGCATCTGAAAGGTCTTTGTATGCAGGTGGTTGGAATCTCAGGAAATCCTATAAGACGCCCTGGGATGATATTGTTACTGCTACAGATAATGGAGTTTATATTAATCATTCAAGAGATGTGATAATCTTTAAGTCATTAGTTCCTGATTTCGGGACCTACAAAATAACTCTTAATGTAAACGCTGATAAAGGCGATATCAAAAATATGCGAATATTCGCCGGACGTAGAAATCTCATTGCTTCCGAAATAGATGTGCCACTTGGCGGATCGTATTCAAGATCTTTCTATGTTAATGTTACTCCTTATATACCTGCACTAACAAGTGTGCCTTGTATGGAAAAAGCTGTCTATATAAGCATTACAGGTAAAAATGCGGGAATTTCCAAGTTAGATATAGTTCAAGATCAGGTACCCGTACTGTATGTTGCAGGGGACTCGACCCTTACAGATCAGAACGCTCCTGCTCCTTACTATCCATACGGAAGCGGAGGCGGATGGGCTCAGAATATAGCTCAGTATTTCGAAAATATAAGTGTATGTAATTATGCTCACTCAGGCCTTACTACTAACTGTTTCAGAGATGACGGACATTGGGATATCCTTACGAAGTCAATTCGTGAAGGGGATATATTCATGCTCCAATTCGGACATAATGATCAAAAGCGCCGCAATCTCACTGCATTTGGTGGGTATATCAATAATCTAAGATGGTATGTCAAAAAAATACGTGAGTTTGGAGCTTATCCAATCATATGCTCTCCAATAAGCCGTATTCCTTTCACTGATGAAGAAACAGGCAAAAAATGTTCTCTTTTAAAAACTTATGCTCTTGCTGCAAGGCAGGCCAGTGAAGAACTCAATGTTCCATTCATAGATCTTCATACACTGACTTTCAATAAATGGATTGAACTTGATGACAGGGCTAATGATTATTTTATGGATCAAACTCATACCAACGATTATGGCGCATCTCTTATAGCTGGGATCGTTGCTGACGAGATCAGAAACAATAACATAGAGCCTTTGTGTAATTTCATATCTCCTGCGGATCCGGCTCCATTTACACCCGATCTGGATATCAAGGAGCTTCCAAAAGAACCTGAAGAAAGCAGCATCTTTGATATAAATATCCCTTACGTTGATATAGAGGGTATCCCACAGTACGAGCGCATAGCTACAGCTTTCAAAGGCGGTCTTCTTGATCCTTGCATCATGTATCTTCATCCTATGCAGACTATGCCAAGAGCTCAGGTTCTGATGGTCCTTTTTAAGGCTCTTCGAATTGAAGGAAGACGTCCATATCATGGAAGATATATAGATATAGGAAGATACGAGTGGGATTCATCTTTTGTTGAAACCTGTGTTCAGGAGAATCTTATCGATGAGAATACTACTCCTAACGATATGTTCAGGCCTGATGATCCACTTACTTATGCAGAATTTGCCAGTCTATGCGAGCGCGGCATGGAAAAGGAAGTCTTGAAAAGACCAGACCTCGGACTTTCTGAGTGCCTTCACAGGGCTGTTGCTGATGGTATAGTTCCTCCCGAAGCTGTATATATCGATCCTTCAAGTTTTGATTCAAGTGATATTACAGACGGAGGATGCCCCATAACAAGAGCTGATGTATATGCTGGTCTTTGCAGGGTAATGGAAATAATGAATACTATAGGAACTAAACTTCCTTCAGATACTGAGATGCATCCTGTCGGATAGAGCATTCTTTGAAGCAGTCCTACCATTAACATTTCTATAAATAACAAAAAGCCTTCGAATATATTAAACATGTATTCGAAGGCTTTTTATAACTATTTTAAATAACTATTTTAAAACAACTTCAATTCAGATAAGGAGCGAGCTTTTTGCCTACATACGAAATAGCAGGACCTAATAATAAAGCCATTATAACTATTCCTATGTTTGGAACTGCGCCAAGAAGATATCCGATAATGATTGCAAGAAAATCATAGCCCATTCGTACATACTTGAACGGAATATTCTTCAAAAGTCTATCATGAACTATTATAGGAAAAGCATCATATGGTGCTACTCCCATGTCGGTATTCATGTAAATCGCTACGCTTATAACAAAACTTATGATCGCTACTGCAAATATGACACCTCTATATGGAAATGTTGTAAAAAACTCTTTTGGTAAGATTTTTGACCAAAGCCATCTGCAAATATCAGCAACATAACCTATCAATACCATATTCGCAATTGTGCCAGGTCCAATCTGTCTTATGTCATATTTAATTACGATCAAAAGTAAAACTGCATTTAATAAAAGCTGCCAGGTGCCAAAAAGTATCCCAAATTTTCTGGATATTGCAACATTCATAAATGTACAAGGATCTGTACCAAGATTAACCTCGATAAGAAAAGATAGGAAAAATCCCATACACAGAACACCAATCAGCATAAGCGCCAATTTCTTGACAAATGCCTGTTGGTGTGTGTATTCATAAATCTTTTGTCTCATCAGTCGAGATAATCCTTAAGCTTGCGGCTTCTGCTGGGATGACGCAGTTTACGAAGTGCTTTTGCTTCAATCTGACGGATACGTTCACGAGTAACGTTGAACTCTTTACCTACTTCTTCAAGAGTTCTGGCTCTTCCGTCATCAAGACCGAATCTGAGTCTTAATACTTTCTGCTCACGCTCTGTAAGTGTTCCAAGGACTTCAACAAGCTGCTCTTTAAGAAGAGTAAATGCTGCTGCATCAGCAGGAACCGGAACATTATCATCCTGAATGAAATCTCCAAGATGCGAATCTTCCTCTTCACCTATAGGAGTTTCAAGAGATACAGGCTCCTGAGAGATCTTAAGGATCTCACGAACTCTTTCTACAGGCATATTCATCTCTTTTGCAATCTCTTCCGGAAGAGGCTCACGGCCAAGTTCCTGAAGAAGCTGTCTGCTGATACGAATAAGCTTATTGATAGTCTCAACCATATGAACAGGAATACGAATAGTTCTGGCCTGATCTGCTATGGCTCTTGTTATAGCCTGACGAATCCACCATGTAGCATATGTTGAGAACTTGAATCCCTTACGGAAATCAAACTTCTCTACAGCCTTGATAAGACCAAGGTTACCTTCCTGAATAAGATCCAGGAAGAGCATTCCACGGCCAACATATCTTTTGGCTATAGATACAACAAGACGAAGGTTAGCTTCTGCAAGCTTATTCTTGGCATCATTACCAAGTTCAATAAGCTCTTTGAGTTCTTCATCTGTCTTGCCTTCTATAAGTTCTTTTTCGTCATCTTTAAGATCCAGAGAACTACGGTCCTGAGCTTTGAGAACTCTCTCTGCCAGCATACCATTCTCCATATCCTGAGCAAGAACTATCTCCTGATCAGCATTAAGGAGCGGCACTTTACCGATTTCCTTAAGATACATACGTACAGGATCTTCTATACTTACGCCATCAGGAACTGAGAGATCGATATTCTCCATATCGACTTCTTCTTCATCATCAAGATCGATATCTTCATCATCAACAGGGATATCATCTACATCCTCTGACATACGAAGAACATCTATTCCTGATTTTTCAAGTACTTCAAGTACACTATCAAGCTGATCTTCGTTAAGATTAAGCTCTGAGAGCTGATCGCTGATCTCATCATATTCAAGTACGTTCTTTTTCTTCTTGGCAAGAGCAAGAAGTTCTTTAAGCTTAACCTTGAATCTTTCCTGAGCATCTTCATCCATTTCGCCTGATGACTGATTATCTTTTTCTAATGTATCGGCTTTTGCTTTAGGAGTCTTGTCAGCTTTTGGTGCTTTGGGCGCTTTTGCAGCCTTGACAGGTTTAACTTCCTTTTCCTGTGCCTTTGCAGTCTTTACTTCTTTATCTTCTACTTTATCAGCAGTCTTATCTGCCGCTTTCTTTGTTGTAGCTTTTAGCTTTGTTGTCTTGCTGGTTGTTTTTGTTTCCTTGATTTCTTTTTCTTCCTTTGTTGCTTTTGTCTGACTCACTTTGCTTTTTACTTCCTTCTTCCCTGTTTTTGTTGTTTCTGCCTTTTCGCTCACTTTCTTTACAGACTTATCTTTAGCCTTGGGTGAAGCTTCTTTGGCACTTTGTGTCTTACCTTTGTCTGTCTTTGATACTGCCTTTGATTTTTCTGTCTTCTTGTCATCACTTAGCGTCTTCTTACTGGTACTCATTTTTTCCTCCCTTGGGGCAAATATGCACCTTCTAAAAAAACCGTATCGTGTGATCTTCAGTCAAGTCCAATGCGACTATGCGCCAGCTCTTCCAGCTTCTTTTTGCTGTCCACTATTGTTTTAAGCGCGTTTGCATCTCCCAGCTGTATCTCACTTTTTTTCTTTTCATAAGACATCCTGCGGATATCATAAATGATATCGTGCAAAGCTTTTTCTTTTTCCTCTCTGGTCTCAATTCGGACCAGATTGGTATTGAAGATTTCCGATACCCTCGACTGCTGCTCTTCATCATCAGGAAAAAGAGAGAGAATGGATGCAGCCAAAAATCTTCCTGCGTCAAGGCCTTCGTACATCTTCTCAGCGACTTTACGATAAAGTTCATCGGTAAAGTCATCCGGACTTATATATTTTTTGACTATTTTATAAATATCAGGTTCATCAGCAATCCATGTAAGCAGTAAGCGTTGAGGTCTAAGGATATTATCCTTGGGATCCCTCCTTCTTTGATTCTGATAAGCCTTAATATCCTTTCCTGACTGCTTCGAAGTTATGCCTTCAGAAGCTATCGAAACAACGAGATTTTTTAGATCTCCAATCGGAATTGCAAGTTTGGCTGCCGTCGCCTGAATATAGTTTTCTCTTTCGAGGCTTTCACTAAATTCGCACAAACGCCTTGCGACAGCTCTGTAATACGCAGTTTTGCCGGCAGGATCTGTCATATCATAGTCCCTTTGCATTATCCGTATCTCAAAGAAAAATGTGTTTTCCGCATTTCGAAGTCTTTTTTCAAAGGCTTCCTGTCCTTCGTTTTTGATAAATTCATCTGGATCTTTATAAGGCTCAAGGTTAAGAGCTTTTCCACGAAGTCCTGCTTCTTTGAGTATCTGTATAGCTCTAAGCTCGGCTTTAACTCCCGGGCCGTCACTATCATACGACAAGATAACTTCCTGTGTATACCTTTTTATAAGCTGGGCCTGTTCTGCTGTAAATGCAGTTCCAAGCGAAGCTACCGCCTGAGTAAACCCTGCCTGATGCATAGCTATTACATCCATATACCCTTCACATAATATGAAGTTACCGGCTTTTGAATTCTTGGCAAAAGACAAACCGTATAGATTTCTTCTTTTGTTAAAAATAGGCGTGTCATTGGTATTAACATATTTGGGTTTGGCATCTCCTAATACTCGTCCGCCAAATCCTATAACTCTGTTATTTATATCAAAAATAGGAAACATGACTCTGTTCCAGAACACATCATGCGTTCCTCTTTTTTCATCATGTGAGGCAAGCCCTGCAAGGATCATTATCTCATCAGAGTAGCCTTTTTTCCTAAGATAATTAACAAGATTACCTGCTCCCACAGGAGAATAGCCAAGTCCAAACTTCTGCATGGTCTCGTTTGATAATTTCCTTTTCTGGAAATAATCAAGTCCTGTCTTACCGCCGGTTCCACGAAGCTCATAAAAATAATACTTGGCAGCCTCTTTATTGATATCATATAATAGCTGCCTTTGGGATCTTTCTTTTCTGGCTTCTTCAGTATCATCTGCTGCCGAAAGCGCAACTCCGGACCTGTCTGCCAGTTCCTTGACTGCTTCCGGAAATGTCAGACTGTTATAGCGCTGCAGGAAGCTAAAAACATCTCCTCCGACGCCACATCCAAAACAATGATACATCTGTTTGCTCTGGGAAACCGAAAAAGAAGGTGATTTCTCGTTATGAAAGGGGCATAGCCCCATATAATTCGATCCTTTTTTTTCAAGATGGACGTATTGTCCTATCACATCTACTATATCGTTACGTGAGCGGATTTCTTCAATCAACTCGGGTGTGAACTGCATTATTAACCTCATGCCGCGAGTGACTAATGGTTCGATATTGGTGGAGCTCGCGACACCAATTCGCGGATCCTATAGCAATTAGATTATTATATTACTATCGTCTCCCTATGTCCTCTAATAAACTGACCACGATTTAGGAATGAATAATTCTTCATAGCGCGCTATAGCAAAACGATCTGTCATAGAGCTGACATAATCGCAGGTGACTTTCTCAATAGGTTCACCTTTGTCCAAAAGATTCTTCAAATATCCCGGGAATCTGTCTTCGTGGTGTAAGTAATAATCATATAATGTTTTGACAAGATCAACCGCCTTGCCCTCTTCCCCTTTGGCAACAGGGTTGGTATATACTCTTGCAAACATGAACTTTCGCAGCTCCAGCATTGCATTGTAGACTTCGTCCGACATTCTGATGTCGTCCTTGTCAGTACTGTTCTCAACAATATCATGGATAAAGGTATCAAGCCATTCTCCGTTGGTCTTGCCTACAATCCTGCTGATCTGTTCCGGAACATCATCAGGGCTTAATATACCGCCTCTTATCGCATCATCCATATCATGATGAATATAAGCTATTTTGTCAGAAAGCCTTACAACTCTGCCTTCCAAAGTTGCAGGTGTAAGTTCCATCTCATGATTTATAATACCGTCTCTTACTTCCCAGGTAAGATTAAGTCCTTTACCTTCTTTTTCAAGCATTGTAACAAGCCTAAGGCTCTGTTCATTGTGCCTGAAACCGTATGGGCTAACAGCATTAAGAGCTCTTTCACCGGCATGACCAAAGGGCGTATGTCCAAGATCATGTCCCAGAGCTATTGCTTCACATAGATCTTCATTCAGTCTAAGTGCCCTTGCAAGTGTTCTGGCATTCTGAGCAACTTCAAGAGTATGTGTCATCCTGGTCCTGTAATGATCTCCATCAGGTGTCAGGAAGACCTGTGTTTTATCTTTTAATCTTCTGAAGGATTTGGAATAGAGGATCCTGTCTCTGTCCCTTTGAAAACATGGCCTTATGTCACAAAGTTCCTCATCCCTCTCGCGGCCTTTGGAATCTCTGCTAAGAACCGCATATTTACTCAGTGTCTCAGCTTCCCGCTTTTCAAGATTTTCACGTATTTTCAAATAAACTCCATTCCGTGGGGTCAGTCAAGAATACTATGATCTAAGCTCCACTCATCAATACGCTGCATATATTGATCATTAAACCATGAAACCGCCTGATCAAATCCATCTTCACTGAATTCAAACTCACATGTTGTCATTTTGGATGGATCTGTCTGACCATATGCAAATGGTTCAGGCCATACAGTTGCAACTAGCTTTGCTTCACCTCTTTGATCAACCGGGATAAAGATAACATTGACAAGAGGATCTCTTGCTAGTCTGTACCTCATTCCCTTGTAACTTCCAAAAAAGGCTTCACCATAATTGTAATGGTTGAAGTTGAAGAAAGTGTGTTTTTGTATAGGTCTTACATCCTGAATATTGTCATCCATTATCCGTTCATCCTTAGATGTCTTTTTAGTTTATAGTTCGAATCTTCCGGTATCCTTATGGTTGACAACATAATAAGCTTTATTGTCCTCAGGCTTGATATATACCTGTACTTCTTGTATATCGGTAAGCTTATGTCCATTGGCAACATAATTCTCTCTTGCTTTTTCAAGAATATCGGTTGTACGAACTTCCGTATTTTTATACTGGATATAAACTTCGTCTTTCTCATTTTTCTTCATGACCTGACGAGTTATATCATCGCTGACAAATTTTGCAGCTCTCCTGGCCTTTTCAGAACCTTCTTTTATGCTTTTGGCTGCTGGCTCTGCTGCCTTTCTGGCTTTCTTGATGTAGGGATCAGCCTTCTTTTTTGTATCATCAATAAAAGGCTGTGCTTTGGATTTTATGTTCTCTACATATGGCTCGGCATTCTTGCGGGCATTCTCAATGACCGGTATTGTTGCATCTTTGATGTCATCAAGTACCGGTTTAGCCTGCTGTGAAAGGTCCTGAGCCACTTCCGTCAAGGAGTCTTTAATCTTTTTGATCTTGTCGCCTGTCTTATTCTCTGCCATAATCTCGCTCCTTTAAAACAAAATTCCGCCCTTATAAAACATACTGCAACAGATTAAGTATACCACATAATGTCAAACTCTTTGACTAGTATTTTATTATGATCATTATATTTTTTTAATTAAAAAGGTTTTGATCGGATACAACTACTTTACCTGTAAATTCACATCTGACAGTGACACGGCTAGAACCGCCTATAGTGCAGGTAAATACTGTAAGATCCCAGTCTCCCTGGTCCATAAGATCAACTCCGTACGAATCTATTATCTCTGTATACGTAACTGTATAATAAAAGCTAAGTCCATTAACATCTGTTATTATGACTGTATCGCCGCTCACAAGGTTTTTAAGTCTTCCAAAGTGCCTGTCATAGTTGTGTCCGGCTACTATAAGGTTGTTCTCATAAACAGAACCTTTATAACGGCACGGAGATATTTTGGCATTTTGGGATGACCAGTCGCGCTGTATTGGAAGACTTATATCCAATGCAGGTATAGAAACTATTCCGATAAAACTATTTCCATCTACATCTATAGCAGGCATCTCACCTTCTTTGGGAATAGCAATTCCATCATCATGATCAGGAATCTGCTGCTCAACAAGAGTCATATAAGAATCTGCAAGGTCACCTGCATTTCTGCTTTCTATATAATTTCTAACAACAAAAGCCATTGCACCTATTATGCATATAAAGCCAACAGCCATCATTACTTTTCCTTTAGTCATTTTCATAAACAACTCCGTTTCCTTGCCTTTATAAAGCTCTGAAAATTCCTAAAAAACAGCGAGAAGAAAGCATCCCCGCTCCTTCCCGCTTTTAATTGTAATTCTTTTGTGCATAAAAACAATTGTTCTTATGCGCTCTTTTTGTCACTAATAAATCCTACTGTAAAAAATCCTATCCCAATAAGCGCTAAAGCAAATACCGGCCACCAGATCTGACCTGTCTGAGGAAGTCTTGTTGCTCCAAGCACTTCAGGTGTGTCATCTTCTGTAATTGCAAGTCTGACTGCTCCCAGAACCTCTTCAACAGGATTGTCAGGTGTCTTGGGATTCTCCGGCTCAGAGGGGGTTGTTGGTGGCGTATCATTACCGGTATTGGTCATCGTAAAGACATTGCCGTTCTGAGAATATGATACTGTATAACCTGCAGGCACAGTCTCTGATATAGTAAAGCTATGTCCTTCCTTGTATGTCCAGAAATAGTGCCAGTTATTAGATGCTGAAAGTGTAACTGTCTGATATAAGTCTCCATCAAGATAGATCCCTACTTCAATTGACTCTGGGCGCTCCGTGCCATTATCAACCCAGTTTTTGTAAATATTATATTGGACTTCCTTAGGATTTAAATAATATTCACACTTGGCAGATACATCTACAATATACTCATCTCCATTATCATATACCCATGTATCTGTTTCCGGATCGATCGTAGGAATAGTGGCGAAAAATGGTGTAAAAGTGTATGTGCAGTTTTGAGACTTATCTTCAAGCGTATCTCCAACCACCAGATATACACCAAGATCAAGTCCACTTATTACAGCTGTCCCATCAGAATCAGATATGCCATTTGCATCCGCACTTATACTATTGGTATAAATATATGTCTTAATTGGTCCAAGAAGTATATTCCATTCATCTGCAGATGAAATCTTATTGACAGAAATAGCGCTAACTTCTGCAATATCTGCATATGGCGATTCCCATGCAAACGCACCGGCTTCATTCACAGAAGCTATGCGATATAGATGAACGTTAACGCCACTTATTGGCATAGGGTTACTCACATTATCTTCTGTTATATCGCACTTATAGGATAACCTAATGGTCCCTTTCTTGGAGGTATCTATCCTGTTCCTTGCCTGTGATGTACTTCCCAGACATGCAAATATGGAGCTCATAATGAGAATTGTCATTATAATCCCGATTATTCTTTTGATAGCTTTGAACTTCTTCTCCATATTACTCCTTAAATCACTTACCTTTATTAAAATGTTTAGATGTCCTTATCATAAATACAATAAATATTACCAAAAGAATTGGCACTGCTATAAAGATAGCAACAGTAAGCGTACTGTACATAGTAGCATCAGCTGTGATAATAAGCCTTTCTTCCTGGTTATAATCTACTCTTTTGCCTCTTACCAAAAGTCGATGTGTGTTGACACCATAAGGTGTACATGTAACCAAGGTAACATAGTCTTCACCGTCATATATATACAGACTTTCTGTCTCATTTGGAAGGACTATATTGATCGAGTCCACCTCATAAGCAAAAACCTGATCCATAATATGTAAAAGGAACGTATCTCCTTCTATCATCTGATCAAGATTGGTAAGCAGCTCTGCAGACGGAAGTCCTCTGTGACCGGATAGTACTGTATGAGTTGACGCTGTCCCTGTTGGGAAAGACGTCCCTGGAAGATGTCCAATTCCTACTGAAAGTACAGACTCTTCTACTCCATGATAGATTGGAAGGTTAACACCTATGTTCTCTATCTCAAGATAACCTATAATACCCGTTCCTGTAGGATCAAGGATCGTATTATATTCTTCCATCTCTTCATCTGTAAGATTAAAATCCATCACACCATTTGCAAGCTTTTCGTTATAAAGAATAGCTGCCTGCCAAAATGATGAATAGTCTTCGGGTGTCATAGAGTCCAAAGCAGTATTATAGTCTGCTATAGCCTTGGACTGTTTTAGCCCGTTCAAATAATTACTGACAGATGGATACAAAAAAATGCATAAGCCGACAATAAGAACTGCAGCGAAAAATACTGTAGATAAATTCTTTTTTATATAACTTTTCATTCGCTACCTCTTTTGCCAAAACTCTCCACCATCCTTTGACAGATGGCGGAGAAAGCGGTCATATACCGCTACAAATCATATCTTAGTATATCTTCGCTATAGGCGAATCAATAATGCAATGCATACAATAAGTTTTAGGATTAAACTGCTGCTTTTCTCTTAACGATGAATGCAGCTACTGCCATAAGAATAAGTGCGCCGCCTACAAGATAGAACATTGTTGTACCAACACCACCTGTAGAAGGAAGGTAAGCACCTGTTGTATTTACTACATAAAGAGTATTATTTTTAACAGAAACATTGCCAATCTTAGCTGCATTATCTTCGCCATATGTAGCTGAAATAGTTCCAACTGCTGTGTTATTAGCAGAATCTACTGTTCCTGAAATAGAAATCTTGATATCATCTGTAAGCATGTTGTAGCCAGCCTTGGCCTGTGTCTCACGAAGATAATAAACTCCTGTATCAAGACCATTTATCTTAATCTTACCTTCTGAAGATGTAACAATATCGTCAGTTACATTATCGGCATTCTGGTCAGCTGCTAAAGTGTAAACACCATCAGAATTATTAACCACTTTTAATACAGTCTTTCCATCTGCTGCAAGAAGATTGAAGTGTGTATCATCAAGTGCTGCACCGTTCTCATCCTGCTTTATGATATTGATATCATAAGTATATGTGTATGTACGATCATGCTCTGTTGTACCGTCATTACCATATGATACATATGTATCATTGAGCTGGCCTTTGTTGACCTGCGCATCCTGAGTGATCTTAGCTGAATAAACTACAGTTACGAAAACAGTATTTGTAAGATTTTCTGTATAAGATGTATCAAAAGATACTGTGAATCCGTTTCCATCTGTCTTTACAGATGCTATAGCTTTTACTGCGTCTGTTACATCACTTCCAGTTGCATCTGCTGCATAGTAAACTACTACATCTTTGTTATAGCTAAGAGTAGCATCCATAGTATCATGAAGTACTACATTGGTTGTCTTGGGAAGAAGTGTTACCTTTGTTTTGAATGTAACTGTATCGCCAATCTGACCGTCATTCCATTCTCCCCAGCCATTGGACTCGTCAATGCTGAAAGTTTCTGCTGCTTTGGAGTTCTCCTGAACTTCTTTCTCAGGAGCAGGTGTTGTCACGTTCTTTTCTTCAACTGATACAGAAGGTGATGTAAGACCTGTACTATTAACTGCACCAAGTGAAGAATCGATTACATAATAACCATATGGAAGGTTTGAGATGGTAACTGTACTTCCATCTGCTACTTCCTGTCCTGCCACTGTAAGATTAGTATGGGAAGCAATGTATTTGATACTTCCTGTCTGAATAGCAGAAGCAAATGCTGTAGAATTAGCATCTGTAACTCCTGTTACATAGTACTCACCATCATAATTAGTAATAAATGAGCTAAGACCATATTCGCTTCCTGTAAAAAAGTCTACCCACTCCTCTGTAACTTTATATGTACCATGAGTATCTGTGAACTGTGCTGCTTTATTAAGTGTTTCGTCTACAGCTGTATACTCAAGTACTTCATAGGCTGTATAAGTCTCACCTTTTGTTGTTCCTGTTACTGTAATGCTTCCGGCATTCTCCTGAGCATTAGCTGTGATAGATCCTGTTACAGTTACGCCAAGAAGCGCTGCTGTGAGGATTCCTGTTAATAGTGCCTTGAATCTCTTCATTTTTTCTCCTTTTCCCTGTTCCCCTGGCCTTCTCCAAAAAAGTAAGACTTAACCCGGTGTCAGATAAATGTGATTAAATTTTGTTTTGTAACCAGCTTATATTTCATAAATCGTGCCTTTTGGCACGATATTATGCCATAGTGTAGCATTTTGACCATCTTACAAATACTCATATTTATGATAATATTTGTATTTTCGCGTAAATGCTATGATTCTATTGCATCGCATTGTATTTCAAAATTCTTTATTATGATCTGCTCTTTTTAGTTCTTTTCAAAATAAAGAATACAATTGCTGCAAGTACTAAAAGTCCACCTATGATCCTGAATATAATTGTTCCGATACCTCCTGTAGAAGGAAGTGTGTTATTAACAAGCGACTTATTGGTAATGGTCAGCTGACCATAATCATAGGTGCTGCCGTTAATATTCATTGCATATTCAGGGCTTCCCTCTACAGTTGTCGTATTGCCATTACCATCAACATAAGAATATGTAATGCTGTAGAGTGAATTGTATGCATCATCTTCAGCCACTCTGTAAAGATAAGCATTGCCGCTTGCATCAAAAGCAGGTAGATCCTTAAATGTATAACTCCATTCATTTGCACTGGTCAGCTGCAGCGTTTGTACAAAAGTCCATTCATTTTCATCCTGAGTCTTTCTGTACAGACTAAGATCAAGATAAGTATGGCTCTTTGAATCATCTTCGCCAGATGATGACAGCCAGGTCTTTTTGACTGTAAGCTGAGCAAGCTTATCATTAACAATATTCACAGTAGAAAGGCCGCTTGTAAAAGCTACTGTATTGCCTTCTACAGGTGTCATGTTTTCCGGTGTCATAACAAAATAGCTTACTTTATAACCTAAAGGCGCTCCATCTATCTTCTCTCCTTTGTTTGAGTTTAGCTCAACGATAGTATATGAGCTTCCCGGGACAAGATTAGAAATGATCTCGCCTCCATTAGCATCTTCACCAGATTTATATCCTGTGATAACTACATAACCGCCAACCTGAACGATGTTACGATCCTTGGTCTTTTCATATTTTGTTACATTGCCACCGGCATCTACGCTGTAACCATAAACCTTTAAAGCTTTTCCTTCAGAATCATATACGCGGAAAGAAAATTCTGTTCCGTTTGCTATAGTTCCTTCTACTGCAGCGCTCTTAACAACCTTGATGGCTGCATAGCTGTTTACAAATACCACTCCATTTTGGTTATATGAAGAGTCATAAGTGGTAATGTAAGGGTTGCTGACAGGATCAGCTGTGTTAAGTCCTGAATTAAGTCTTACAGAGCTTGCTGCAACTTTTTGTCCTGATTCATCTGTATAAACAACATCAGCTCCTAGATAGAAGAAGTCCTCCGTTTTGGTTAAAGATACATTATCATTGTCACCGCTACTAAAAGCGCCTGCTTTTTTACCATCCGGATAGTTGACCCAGGTAGAATACGTCTTTGGGAAAGTTGTATACTGCTTGGATACTACTACTGTTGCATAATACACACTGGTATCATATATAACTCCGTTAGCATCAGTCATCTCTTCAGTGATCTTATATGTATATGTTCCTTCATATACATAGCTGATACTTCCAAAAGATGCCTTGGCAGTATATGAACCATCTTTGTTCGTATGTTTTGCACTACTGTTTATAGACAAAGTATATGTATTGTCATCATTTAATACTGCTGATATACCATCACCTGTAACAGTATCTGCCTTGGGCATAGGAACCGCTACGCCGGATACCGAAGTTCCATCAGAAAGAACAGTATCAGTAGCACTTATTCCTTCAAGCTTAAATGAGAAGGTCATGTCATCTTCCCATGTACCGCCATTAAAGTTCTTAGTAACTTCCAAAGGAGCTACAGGTGTTGAATAATAGTTACATACCTGAACAGTCTGAGTTTTTGAATAGCAGCTACTTACACTGACAGTCTGTCCTACATTTGACAGATTGTCCTGGTTGCCACCGCTGACATCTACCGAAAATACCTTTCTCAGGTTCTCTCCGCCTGTTCCGTAATAATTTAAGCCTTCATTAGCATCAGTTGTTACAGCATATTTTGTAACTCTGCTAAGTCCGGAATCAGTAATCGCATAATAATAATTGCCTACAGCGTTGTAACCAAGTGTAAGTCCGTCAGCTACTTCATCTACAACATAAGTTCCTACAGGAAGTTTAGAAACAGTCCACTGGGCGCTGTTATTATAAGTTACATCATAGCTTCTTCCTGTAAGATTGCCGTATCTGTCATATTCAACCGCTCTACCTGCTATAGTTCTACCATCAGATTTGTAGGTCAATTCCTTCTGACCCGTTACAAATCCGGTAAATACTATATATGAACTATCTGCTGTATTGGTTATTCTGAATGTGACTTGTTTTAACAGAGCAGTTTTGGTCTTATCTCTTACAAAATCAGAACCAAAATCATTAACTACCATCTTATGGATACGAAGGTATCCGAAATCTTCAACAGACGGAAGATCATGATTGTGATAATGCCACTCATTACAGGAAGTGATACAGTTCGAAACTACAACTCCGGCGTTAACACCACCTGTCACAACATCTGAATCAGGAGCTATAAATGTACCGCAGGTATTGGTTATAGTTACATTTCTGGCATTCACAACGTTAAATATAACTGCAGTTGTAAGCCAGTCATATGATTTGTTGGTATTTCCAACATATTCAGATGTAACTTGGCCATTAAGGTAATATGTACCTATAGTAAGATCTGAAGATGTACAGTTAAGAATAAGGTGCTGTCCTTCATTTAGGTATATATTTAATTTCTCATCATCTATATGAATATTATTGCCTGTATAAGTAAGAACATATGTTCCATTAGGGACGCCTCGAAGATCAATTGTTGTTCCGCCCCAGTCTCTGTAGCTTGCTTCGAATGCTCCGCCTATTCCTTCATACTTAGCATAATAATCATCAATACTGTTTATGATAGTAGGAACACTGATTCCGGAGTTCTTAACAATATTTGTTCCATTAACATTAGTAAAATTGATCCATCCGTTGTTATATTTGGATGTCGCTCCGCTTCCAAGATAGATGTTAGCAGGAGCTGTGTGGAAGTTAACTGTAGTAATATTGTCTTCAAAATCACCAAAGTAGTTATTGCCACCTGCATTACTATAATTAACTGATGCACCGACATCCTTGCCTGTCGTCTTAACATATCCTGCCATTACGTTGGTTTCTGTATCGCCTGACCAGGAATATGTATTGGCTACAACACCATAATCATATGCAGCATTGAACGATTTCTGATAGTCAAAGTCATCCACATACTGGTAGTTGTAATAATAAAGAATGCTGTTATTAAAAGATAAAGCATATACAGAAAAGCTTTCTGCCAAAAACTCAATCTTTTCATTGGACAAGGCATCACTACCTGCTTCTACCGCACTGGCTGTTATCTCTTCTATAGTAATGTCAGATGAAGTGGCTGATTGAGAAGCTTCTAATGTAGTAGCTGCAGTATCCTTAACCTCCTCAGAAAGGATCATATGTGATATTTCTACATCTTCCTGAGAAGAAACGCCTATATCTGAAAGCTGCTTATTTTTAAACTCTATTGTGATCTTTACAGATCCTTCTGTAGGCTCATATTCAACTTCGGTTTCATTGCCTTCATCATCCTTCTCAGATACTATGAAAGCAATATCATAAAGAAGAGTATTGTCTTGTGTATGCTTTACTGATTCTTCTGATTCATCAGTTCCTTCTGATAAGCCAGATCCTTCCTCAGGCTGATCAGAATCTTTTGAACTCTCCTTATCAGCAGCATTAAGAGCTTCTATATATGCATCAAAGGCTTCTCCCTCTGTGATCCTGGTAGCACGAAGCTCAGCATTTTCAGGAATAGCATTAGCATTTTGTAAAACGGCTGTAACTACTACATCATCATCGTCATATGTAAACTTGTATGTATCAGAATCATCTGAAGCATATTCAAGCTTTACAACTGTATCTTTGGTTATATCTATATACGATTCACCATCTGTAGTATATGAATATGTATATACTCCGTCATTTTCATCCAAAAGAGTTCTTTTAATACTTGTGACGATGTTTCCTTCAATTGTTGCACGTACATATGCATATTCAGAACTATACTTTTTGTATGTGCTATATGTTTTTAATACCTTACGAACCTTAGCTACAGGTGCATTATCTACATCATCAAGGACAAGTACATCGTCTGTAAAAGCCGGAAGATCCATATCTGTAAATGAAGAATCTATCTCTTCTCCAAACTCATCTACAACAGATGCTCTTACATCTACAGCTACTCCTTTGGTCTTATATGTAATAATAAGTTCTGCATCAGATGTTATCTTGATCCAGTCAGTATTATCTTTAGAATAGTAGTAGTTATATCTGCTACCTTCTGAAGAATCTGATTCTAAGTGATCAGAGCTAGGATCCGTATCCGCATCATCAGCTTTATATTCCTGCCTTCTAATGGATTGAATCTGTTCTCCATCAAAAGAATTAGCTACATATTCATAATAGGTGGTATTGCCATCTTCATTAGTAATAGAAACATTACCAAACAAAGAAGAATCAATACTCACTTCTGAATCTGAGTCAAAAGAAATATCATCTATATCAATATCTAAATAGTCACCACCAAGAGCATTACCATCTTCATCAACTACCAAAACAGCGATATTAACCGGAACATAATCATCTTCATCATCTTCATCATCTTCATCATTTTGAATATCTGATGATGTATAAGCTGATGCTGCACTTGCTGATTCATCATCGTTAAGATCAGTAAGTTCAGAAGCTTCTATAGCTGACTCATCTGATTCATGCTCATCAGATTCTTCATCAGAAGTATTCTGTTCATCTGTATTATCAGCAGCCCTTGCATCATCTGATGATCCGTCATCTTCCTGCTCGTCAGAAACAGATTCGGTGTCAGAACCTTCGCCGCTATTATTAACAATAGTCTCAGTCTGATGGTCACTATTATCAGCCCCATTGCCATCTGATCCTTCAAGTATCATTCCAACTTCATCAGCACCATCCTGTGTTGTAGCTGAAGCATCCTGATTTAATGAGTATATTGTTGTAAGACCTACAAGCATCGCAAGTACTATAACAATAGAAATCCATCTCTTATAGCGATTTCTTTTGCTCAAATACTCTCTTATGCGATTTTCACCTTTTTTCTGCATCCCTGTTTCCTCTTAACTTAACTTCCCTATAAAGCCTGTATTTTGGCGTGCAAAAAACACCCCTACTAATAAAATCCTGTCAATAGTCAGTTATTAGTAATAATTCCAAATTCGCCAAATGGATAAATTCTGAATAGAACGTGACCGATTAGCTGTTCTTTTGAGATGCATCCCACTACATCTGAACGGCTATCTATAGACACACTTCTGTTATCCCCCAATACAAAGTATCTACTCTCTGGCACCTGGTATGGAAATTCAATATCTGTTGGTTCAAGGCTCTTTTCTGTAAGATATGGCTCATCCAAAACCACACCATTTACAGTGACATTGCCTTCACTATCTATATTGATCCAGTCACCTGGTGACCCTATTACCCTTTTGATCAACACTTTGTTGTTATAATAAAAAGCAACTAACTGTCCCGGCTCAAACGTATCTGTTTTAAAAGCTATTACAATCTGCCCTGTAGATAACGTCGGATACATTGATTCTCCGGATATCTTTTGAACTTTTACAAAAAAGCTGGCAATAAGAACAGAAAACGCAGCAACAGCCACAAGTATTCCTATTGTTTTAGCAAATGTAGTTTTGTACTCCTGCTTGCGCATTTCGTGATCAAGGGCATCTTTAAGCTGCTGTGTCGTCGGCTTGATGTTTTTAAGTTCATTATCTTTAGTATTAGTATTTTTGCTACTCACCGATATAATCCATCCCTGTATATATCAAAACATGTATGTTACATAAGATTAGCTTTTTATGTCTTATTGTATTTACCAGATTTACAATATTCAAAATAGTTAAGCAAAAACTCAAGCCTTATTACTATTTTGTACTAAACCTGCCACAAGCTCAGGATGTTTGTAGACATACTCAGCTTTTCTTAAAAGCTCTGAGCACTTTCGTCTTGTATCCTCTTCCATGACCTTGCATTTGTCACTCGACTTCTTCTCCTGAAGTTCGATTCGACTTCTGGCCGCTTTCATGTCATTTTGAAGATCCTCATATTCAGCTTCTATCTGTTTTTTGATAAGTTCTACATACATATCAGCGGATTCTTGAGCAGATTCCATTACATTGCCAAGTCTCACTGCTGCATCTGCAAGCGTACCCGAGTTATTTATCTTATGAAGCGCCATATCAACTTCATCTTTCATAGCAGCCTTCTCACGCTCAAGTCTTGCTTTAAGCCCTTCAATATCCTTATCGAATTTAGCCTGCTGCTGTGCTTTCTGCTCTGCAAACTTCTGACGCATTTCATTTCTTTCTTCATCAAATTTATGCATCATTTCTTCTCTTTCATCTGCTGCCTGTTGAAGGATAACTTCTTTTTCCTTATTAAACTGTTCCTGAAGTTCTTTTTCATGGGCAACTGCAGCCTCAGCTTCTTCAGAGAACTTAAGCATCATTTCGAGAAGCTGAGCTCTACTTAGCTTCTTAAGATCCAGTTCTGCCATAATCAACCTCATGTTTCAAACGCTATAAAGCGTATAAGACAGACAAAATCATCACATTTTTGATGTTTTTTGTAAATACATATAAGCTCACTGATAGATTATCATAATATCGTTTCTATATATTGGCAATATTGATATTAAACAAATCAAATACGTAATTTCGTTATTTTGTTGATAAAAACGTTATGCTGTGGAAACCATTGATGTCGGTGGCGTTTCCGATATTGATGTTAAAAAAGACTCTCTCGCAAAAACTAATCCTACGCCATGTAAAAAGTACTAATATAAAGCTTTTTAAATTATACCACACACTTCGAAAGTTTCTATAATAATTACTATCATAAAAACATGATTTTTTGAAATGGAAGTCGGTCATTTTGTTTTAGACAGGCTTAAAAAGAAGCTTTTAGCGCCTGGCCTTTAGAAAAAGTTCATTGTAGATATTAACGAAAATTCATTAAGTAAAGCTTTTAATGCACCTTACAATAATGAACAAAAAAGAGCATCGATTTATAATCAATACTCTTTAGTGCGGGAAAAGGGACTTGAACCCTCACGACCTAAGCGGTCACAAGATCCTTAGTCTTGCTCGTCTGCCAATTCCGACATTCCCGCAAACCCTTATTTAACTATATCGCTTGCCTTATAAGTAAGGCAGTGCAGGAAAAGGGACTTGAACCCTCATGATATTGCTATCACATGGACCTGAACCATGCGCGTCTGCCATTCCGCCATTCCTGCATATAGCATGTGCACTACGCTGTAGTCCCTCGCGCTCTGCACGCGACATGTATTATATTATCCTCTAGAGAGATTTATGTCAACACTTATTTTTATTTTTTTCAAAAAACTTACCCAAACTTATTCTAAACACAATTCAGATCCAAGCCTTCAGAAAATATACATTTTTGAATCAAAGATTCAAAAATGTATATGATTTTGCTTTTATGTAATCACTATATTTTATGGATAACGCAAAAGAGCACCAGTCATCCGACTGATGCTCTTCGTGCGGGAAAAGGGACTTGAACCCTCACGACCTAAGCGGTCACAAGATCCTTAGTCTTGCTCGTCTGCCAATTCCGACATTCCCGCAAACCTTATATTTTGTCGCCATACTCGCTGCACGCGACTGTTATATGATATCCTTTTGATCATTTAATGTCAACACCTATTTGCATTTTTTCTAAAAAATCGTTTTATCGATCGCGCATTAACATTATTATATAGAAGATACAGTCTTCATGATAACTCTGTTAAAATCCTCTTGTTAAAACTGTTGTTCTTCTGAATTTCCAGGTCATAGTCACAATCTGTATCTATACTTACTTCGCCGCATATATCTATGCCCAATACCTTTTTTGACCCTACGAGTCGTTTTATAATCTCTAAAAGAGTATCTGCCAGCATAGTTCCCTGGTCCCAATTGGTCTTTAACTGATCCGGAGACAATACATCTTTGTCAACAGAAATATATACAGGAAGGTCATGCGATAACCCGTCCATAATTCTGTTCATAGTGTTATCAAAGTTTTTAGTACCATCTCCAACGTTAATATTGTAATAGTCAAGACTTTTGTGAACATCATTTTCTATTCCGCATACGCTATCGCAGATTGACACCAATGTCACTTTTTTTCTTACGGCATCATCTATTTCATCAAATAGCTCTTTATTAATTCCGACAGCTATGACGTTTCTGACATTTACGTTAGTTTCAATTACTTTTTTGACCCAGCTGCCGCAAGAAAGGATATCGCCAAACATGGAAGGCTTCATATCAGGATGATTATCAAAATATATAAGATCAAAGGGTTCTTCGATCATTGAAGTAAAGATATGTGACATATAATGATAATTGCCATTATCTATAAAATGAATACCTCGAAGAGGAACTTTCTCACCTTCGATGATATTTCTGATCGTTCTCTCTCCATCATCGTCGCAAAAGCAATCTGTTCCGCTTATGTCCTTGCATTCAATAAAGCGAGGATTATCTATACTTCTATAGAAATCCTCGCTTTCATATACACCTGTAAAATTAAAAATCGCTACATCATCAAATTTACTCATAATCAGATCCTTGATGCTTGGTTATATATACTGCGATACTACATCTTAACAAAAAGCTTCATTATAGTCAGCTCTCGGCTTCCAGTTCAGCCAGATGAGAAATAGCATCTTTGGCTATAATGCACTCTGCAGTCTCAGCAAGATGCAGTTCTTCCGGTGAATTAACGCTAAGAGCACTTGCGTACTCGATACCGGCTTTTCGAAGTTCATATACAACAGCCTCGCTGTCAGTCTGAAGTCCCATCATAAGATAGTATCTGTCATCCGCCTTATAGAGCGCAGAATCCACTATCGGCATAGCCGATGCGATCTTTGAAAATCTTATCACCTTATCAAGATTATCGAATTCGCCCATATAGCGCTGATATTCAAGCGCAGGCTTAGATATGACATTAACTTCCTGTATCTTCTCAAGAGCACTGATAAGTTCCTGACCTTCTTTGCTCTCTTCAAGATACATACGACCTACCATATTATTCATTCCTTCGACAAGTTTATTTAGTGCATCACTTTTATCCTTGCCTTTTTCAGCTTTGACTGCATCTATCTTGTCCTGTGTGAGATAATCCAGAATTCCCTGAGCAATACTGCGAAGGCGGTCTGCAGAACTTTGTATATCATCATTGTCCATCTTAACCGCATATATACGTACACTTCCATCAGCCATCAGATTCCTGCTCATCATCATAACTTCATTCTCAGGATCATATGACAGCTGCTGCCCAACTTCCTGATTGAGCTGCGTCATAAATGGAATACTCTTTTCTTCTCCATGTAAAAGAGCTTCAGGTGTAAGTCCGATCTCATGAAGTTCCTGAGCAGCAATACTGCACTGCACAGTCTTTTCACTTATTTTTATAATTACCATCCTGCCTCACTCCTCTCAATTAAGTATATTATATATCAAAAATTAGCACTGTCCAGCTGAGAGTGCTAAAACTTTTATAAAATAAATTTGTAATTTTTTAAAATTAGGTGTTGCCTTTTCAAAAACCCTGTTATATAATAGCACTTGTGCCGGGGTGTAGCGCAGTTGGCTAGCGCGCTACTTTAGGGAAGTAGAGGTCGCAAGTTCAAGTCTTGTCACTCCGACTATGATAAGAAATCGCATTGATGATTTGATCATCAGTGCGATTTCTTTTTTTGAACAAAAGCAGAATTCACATCTAATCCTTACTTATATCTCTTATTGTATGACCTTTGTAATATTTTAGAATCTTTTTATGTTCCATCCATGTTATTGCAATGCATATGATCATCACATATGCTATGATTTAAATTACGATATTCACTACAAATACGCATATTCTTGGAGGATATATGTCCACCTCACTTAATATAGGAATACTGGCACATGTTGATGCCGGTAAGACAACTTTATCAGAAGCATTATTATATGAAGCAGGTGCTGTTAGATCTATCGGACGAGTTGATCATGGCGACGCCTTTTTAGACACCTTTGATCTGGAAAAAGAACGAGGAATCACCATTTTCTCAAAGCAGGCAAGACTGGAAGCTTTTGATCGTAAGATCACTTTAATGGACACTCCCGGGCATATTGACTTCTCTCCCGAGACAGAGAGAACTCTTCAGGTCCTGGATGCAGCAATTCTGGTTATAAGCGCAGCTGATGGTGTAGGAGCTCATATAAGGACACTTTGGTCATTGCTTGAGCATTATAATGTTCCAACTTTTATTTTTGTAAACAAGATGGATCAGCCGGGAAGTGATATGGATGAAATCTCCGCCTTGCTAAGCCAAAGTCTTGGAAACAGCGTTGTAAACATGACTCCCGGAGTTAACGATCCTATGGTATGTGAAAGCATAGCAGTCTGCGATGATAACCTTCTAGGCAGCTACCTTAACGGTACCCCTATTAAGGAAAGTGACATAATAAACCTGATATCCAAAAGGCTCCTATTTCCTTGTTACTATGGAAGTGCTTTAAAAGGTGAAGGCGTCAGGGCTTTCCTTGAAAATCTGTGTAGATATACCCCTACCCCCTCATATCCAGATGATTTTGGAGCAAGAGTCTATAAGATTTCCAGAGACAGTGACGGAACCAGATTATCTTTTCTCAAAATAACAGGAGGAAGTATATCAATACGAGATACTTTTGGAGAAGAAAAGATATCACAGATAAGGCTGTACTCCGGAAGTAAATACGAACAGGTGCAAAGTGCCGAGGCAGGGACAATCTGCGCAATAGCAGGGTTATCCGGCACAAGAGCAGGCGACGGTCTTGGCTTTGAAGCATCAAACCATGAAGAGCTGCTAGAACCTATATTAAATTGTAGGATTCTACTGCCTGATGATGAAGATCCCTACAAAGTCTGGCAGAACCTCCTCATCCTTCAGGAAGAAGAACCTATGCTCAGCGTATCAAGAACTGAAGAAAACGGCGATATATACGTACGAGTTATGGGACAGGTTCAGATGGAGATCATAAAAAGACTCATGTTGGACCGCTTTAAAATGAGCATAGATTTCGGCCAGGGGCGTATCATATACAAAGAGACTATTGCTAATACAGTCGAAGGCGTAGGTCACTTCGAGCCTCTAAGACACTATGCAGAGGTTCATCTAATGCTAGAGCCCTCTGCCCCTGGATCCGGTCTTAGTTTCGAAGCAAACTGCCCTACTGATATCCTGGCTCGTAACTGGCAAAGACTCGTCCTGACCCATCTTGAGGAGAAAAAACACAAAGGTGTTCTCACAGGTTCCGAGATCACAGATATGAAGATAACTCTTATATCAGGCAAGGCTCATCTAAAACACACTGAGGGCGGAGACTTTAGAAAAGCGACTTACAGAGCTGTACGACAAGGACTTATGATGGCTAACTCTGTACTACTTGAGCCTGTGTACAGATATGAACTTATAGTTCCTTCTGAAAATGTAGGACGAGCCATGACTGATCTGTCACAAAGAAATGCCACAGTAAATTCACCTGAGATAGAGAATGGCAAAACTGTCCTTAGAGGTACAATCCCCGCTGCATGCCTTGGGAACTATGCAGAAGATGTAAGAAGCTACACAAGCGGCGAAGGGTCTATATCCTGCGTACTAAAAGGCTATGCCCCGTGCCATAACGCAGAAGAAGTCATAGCCAAAAGCAACTACGATCCGGAGCTTGATACCCACAATCCTTGCAGCTCCGTCTTCTGTTCTCACGGAGTAGGCACTGTCATCCCATGGAATGATGTCAGAAAATATATGCATGTAGATACAGGGTGGAGGCCTGAAGGAGACAATACTCCTATTCCCAGCGACATCGCTATGGAGTATGACCTTGAAAACATTACTGCATTCAAAGCTCGCACTTCCAATGAGGCAGTTGTTGATAACAGGTCCTTTTCTGAGAAAGAGCGTGATTACAGGGCAGGTCAGGATGAACTCATGGCTATCTTCGAAAAGACCTACGGCCCAATTAAAGACCGCCGTACCAATAACGACGATGACAGGCCACGCACCTACGGAGTTCCTGATGACAAGCCCAAAGGGATATCTGATCCCAAGTATGATGAAAAAAGAGATGCCAAAGCCCAGAAAAAAGCAAATGGTCAGAAAGAATACCTTCTTATAGACGGTTACAACGTACTATTTGCTTCAAGCGATCTAAAATCTCTCGCAGAAAGAGATATAAATGCTGCAAGAGACAAGCTTATGGATATAGTATCTAATTTCCAAGGGTACAGACGAGAGAACATAATCCTAGTATTCGATGCCTACAAGGTTCATGGAGGATCAGAAAAAGTCCTTAAATACCATAACCTTGATGTAATATATACCAAAGAAGCAGAAACCGCAGACCAATATATAGAAAGAACCTCACATGAGCTTTCGAAAAACTATAAAGTTACAGTTGCAACTTCTGACGGAATCGAACAGGTTATCATATTAGGAGCAGGCGGTATCCGTATGCCTGCAAAAGAGTTCTGGGACGAGGTAAAAAATACAGAAGATCAGATAAGACAGCAACATATAGAGACACTAGACAATAAGCTACATAACTATGTCCTTAAAGATATAGACCTTAATAGTACAGATTCATAAGTTCATATATTTTTGAATCTTTGATTCAAAAATGTATATACTTTCTATCTGAATACAAATCAAATAATCCCCCATACATGACATACAGATGAGTATTACGATATCGAAACTCATCAAATATCATGTATAGGGGGATTTTATCACTTAATATGCTTTCTTTAACATATATATCAGTCTTTATACTCTTCAAGTTTCTCATTAAGAGCTGCGCAGATCTCATCACCATCGATTCCGTGTACTGCACATGCCTCTCCAAGAGATTCCATCTGAGATGCTGGACAGAAAATACATTCCATGCCGCAGTCCATAAGGAACTGTGCTGTAGAAGGATGCTTAGCTATGATCTCGCCTACAAGCATATCTGTTGTAATAAGATCAGCACCTTCCTTTTTATCTTCAGAAGATTCATCGCTCATAGCTTTGGCAGCTGCCTCTGCTCCGGCCTTCTCTGCTTCTTCATTAACAGGAGCATTAGCAAGCTCCTCGTCACTACCAAATAAAATATCTCTTAAACTCATATTAATAAAGCCTCCGTATAATCAATAACTACATCAAGTTGAATTCTACATTATGAAATATAATAAAGCAAGCATATAAAAGGCTTATATCATATTAATTTTCTATAAACATCTGCAATTATATTGCGTACTATTATTGTATCCATCCTTAACTATCATTCTATTTTCTAAAAATTCATTATGAATGAACCAGTATACCAATCGTATGGATACTAAAACTAAATCTTATTACAAAATCATCATACAGATTCAATGATATACAACCTGCTGTCACCCGTCCTAAGGATTCCTGTCTTATCGCCGTCCTGATCAAAACCGGTACTTCCAAACTTGGGGCGAAGCCTTACGCCTACTCTGTTAAGCAGTGCACCAGGAGCTGTCATATTTTCTCTTTCGTTCTGAACTTTGACAACTGAGTTGGCTATATTATGAATGATACCATCCTGTTTAATATGTATCGGAGTAAACATATTGATAAGACTACCCATAGTCTTAAGGTCGATATCTACATATCTGTTAGTGATATGGTATGTCTTGCTATCATCAAGTCCGCAGGTTCTAAGAGTCACAACATCTCTGTTAGGTCTGCTTTCTCTCTGAAGCATAAATGCTATGGCCTTTTTGCCATCATCCGATACTGTAATACACCTTCCATCATCTAATCTGTAATAATGCCCGAATTGAAGGGTATGTCTGTATTTTTTGTAAAAGTCTATCTGATCTTTGATTTCTTTTTTGTCAGAAGCAGTAATATCACACAGATTAAGCTCGTATCCAAAGCATCCAAATGAGGCTACGTCAAATCTGGTCTCAAGAGGTACTGTGTTAAGAGTCTGGTGATTTGGAGTTGCAGATACATGCGCGCCTACTGTCGATTGAGGATATCCATAGCTATAACCTCTCTGGATATCTGCTCTGCATATAGCATCCGTATCATCAGATCCCCATATCTGAGGAAAATAACACAGAATTCCCAGATCAAATCTGTTACCACCTGCAGAACATCCTTCAAACAATATATCAGGGAAAGAATCTGTCAATTCCTTCATAATGCGATATAAGCCAATGTAATAGCGGTGCATAAATTCATCCTGTCTATCTGCCTGAAGTTCTTTAGAATAGCAGTCAGAGAATATACGATTCATATCCCATTTTACATAAGAGATATCACCTGAGCCAAAGACCTTCTTCATAGACTCGATAACATAATCCTGAACATCAGTTCTTGTAAGATCCAGATTCATCTGATTACGCCCCTTGGAATGAGCATGTCCCGGAACCTGAACAGCCCAGTCAGGATGCGCTCTGTAAAGGTCACTGTCTTCATTGACCATCTCAGGCTCTACCCATATGCCAAACATAAGCCCAAGATCATTTATTTTCTTGGAAAGACCACTTATGCCGCCCGGCAGTTTGTCTTTATTTTCATACCAGTCGCCAAGTGAACTTTTATCATCATCACGCTTGCCAAACCATCCATCATCCATTACAAAAAGCTCTATTCCAAGTCCTGCAGCTTCTTTAGCCAGTTTTAAAAGACTTGACTCTGTAAATCTGAAATAAGATGCTTCCCAGCTATTGATAAGGATCGGTCTGTTCTTATCTCTCCATTTTCCTCTTACTATATGCTTTCTGACAAAATCATGCATGTGGCGGCTCATTCCATTGGCACCATTCATATCAAAAGTCATAATACTTTCAGGAGTTTCAAATCTCTCACCTTTATCAAGCGTCCATCCAAAAGTCGCCGGAGATATACCACTTATAAAACGGCTCTTATCATATCCATTGGATGAAAGAGCCTCATAATGATTACCACTGTAAATAAGGTTAAAGCCATAGCAATAACCGCTATCTTCGGTAGTATCTTTATGGGAGATCATGACAAATGGATTGGACCTGCTTCCGGATTCACCTGCAGCCATCTCCTCTGATACACATCTACCGCCATCGCAGACACTGTCTGTTCTATGCATTTCATCAGCCCATCTTCCATGGAAAGATGTAAACACAAGTCCATTTTCATGAAAATCAATCTGATTACTCATGATACGGTCTATGTGAATCTTCTCATTTGCAGATACTATGACTGCTCGTCTTGTGATAACATCACATTCAGGATATACACTGTATATAACTTCAAGGCAAGTTCCATACTCTTTGTCTTTATATGTAACAACAAGCTGCTGAGCATAGTCTTCTGATGAGCCGACGCTAGTCTTAACACTATCATCATATGATCCCGGAAGAGAGGAAGGAGCTTGTATATCATTAGTAATAGAAGCCTTCTCAAATGTAAAATCTGAAGTTTTAGAACCATTCTCATGTGTTACAAGAATAAATGGATCTCTTATATCTCCTTTACCAAAAGAGCTTATCTCGAGAGGAAGATCTTCAAGCGCGATCCCCGGAAAATCATCACTATATGAGATCATATTCCCGCCTGCAGCAGGATGCTTTTCGCTAAGGCTATAACAGATATTTTTAAGACATATAGATGCAGCTTCACTTTCTGAGCCATCTCCAAAGGAGGAAGCTTTTAGAAATTCCTCATATTGCGTTTCCGATATCACTGAAGCACCGTAATGAAGATGCTCCGGATGTCCGGATTTTAAAATATTAAAAAGATACGATGTATGCAAAGTCTGTAGCAAAAAACATCCATTTCTCTCAATAATCATAGCAAGTCACCACTCCCAATATATAATGTTCTGTTCCCCTGATTAAGCTCTAATGCCATCCATAAGAATATCTATCATGTTATTAAGTGCATTCTGGTATTCCATATTAAATTTGATAAGAACATCAGAACTAAGGAACTTCTCTACAGTTGCTTCGAATATCACTTTAAGAGTAGGAATAGAAATAGGTCTGATACTGCCCTCTTCGATACCTTGTTCTATTAGAGCTATAGTCTCTTCCCAGTCGCTTTCAAGTCTATCGTTAATCTTGGAATAAACTTTTGGATACTTGTCTTTAAGCTGGAACATCAGACGGAAATCCACATTCTGATAACTATCAGGAAGAGCAATAAGTATCTTGCTAACCTTTTGAGCAGTAGTAAGACTATTATCATTCAAGATAGCATGCTCACTCTCTTTAATAGAATTAAATACATAGTCAACCATGCTATCGAGCATCTCTTCCTTATCATGATAGATCTTATATATGGTCTTCTTGCTCATATGCAATTCTTTGGCAATGTCATCCATAGTAAACTTAAGGCCTTTAGCCTTGTATTCAACTATTACAGTCTCCAGTATCTTCTTCTGTGTCTCATCCATAACTCATTCTCCGATAAAAAATATTCTTTATACGTTTCCATATGCTTGCACCAAATAAAGATTTTTAGCATTCGGAAACTTAATCATTTTCCTTGGTTTCCATTTTATCATTCATTATCGTAAAATGGAATATAAAAAAGTAGCCAAAATTTTCAAAAAATTTTGGCTACTAATATAACATCGCAAAAGTTAAAACTATTTCTATCACTTTTATAGTATGCTGTCTCTTTCAAGATCTTTTTCAAATCAAAAGCCAGTACATCCAAACTATGATAAAAACATTTATAATAAACACTATGATCAGATCAATTACTTAAGGACTTCGCACAGATACTCAAATGTTCTGGCTGCAGAAGCTACAGAAAGTTTCTCTGATGTAGTATGAACACCTTCCATATCAGGTCCTATAGAGATGCAATCAAGTCCCTCAAGCTTCTGACCAAAAAGGCCACATTCTACACCTGCGTGAAGAGCTTCTATCCTAGGCTCACGGCCATACATTCTCTTGAATACTTCTATCATATGCTCACGAAGCTTAGAATCTGACTTAAATGGCCATCCCGGATAGGATGATGTGATCTTGGCCTTGGCTCCAAATGCCTCTGTAATGTATACAAGTCTGTCAAGAAGAGCATCCTTGCTGCTATCTACGCTACTTCTAACAGCATACTCAAGTGTCACTTCGTTATCAGAACTTACAATAACTCCAAGATTAAGAGATGTCTCTACAAGTCCCGGAACAGATGCGCTCATAGCCTGGATACCATTTGGTAAGGATAATATGAGCTTGTATACATTCTTCATAGAAGCGTTGTCAAGACAGTCAAATGTACCTTTTTCTCTTGCTGTTACTGTAAACTTAACACCCGGATCCTTGATTTCAAGTTCACTCTTAACGATAGTTTCAAGGTCCTTTACTGCCTTTAAAGCAGCTTCTTTACTTGTATCTTCAGGCACTACTATAGTTGCCTTTGCATTAACCGGAATTGCATTATCAGCTACTCCGCCATTTATCGAAACAAGTGAAATATCGTTTTTGTCAGAAACTGCAGCAAGAATTCTTCCAAGGAGAATATTAGCATTACCATGTTCTTTGATTATCTCTGTACCTGAATGTCCACCAAGAAGGCCTGACACTTCGATATCATATAGCATACCGCTTCTGCTAACCTTAGATACAGGAAGAGTTGCATAAAATCTTGCTCCGCCTGCACAGGATGTAAGAAGTACACCCTCTGTCTCAGAATCGATATTGATAAGCTTTCTGCCCTTTAATGGAGACAGATCTATCGCAAATGCGCCGTCCATTCCAGTCTCTTCATTGGTTGTTATAACAACTTCAAGCCTAGGATGAGGAATTGTCTTAGAATCAAGAAGTGCAAGACAATAAGCAACAGCAATACCGTCATCACCACCAAGAGATGTACCCTCAGCCCAGATCTTATCACCATCTGTAACAGGCTTTAAAGGCTGAGTAGCCATATCAATATCATAATCAGCATCATGAACAGCTACCATGTCCATATGCCCCTGAAGGATGATCGGCTCCCTGTCTTCATATCCTTCACTAGCTTCACCGAATATGATAACATTTCTGGTCTCATCCTGTATGTACTCAAGATTCCTATCCTTGGCAAACTTCACAAGATAGTCACTGATCATCTGAACATTATTTGATCCATGAGGGATCTGTGTTATCTCCTCAAAAAAATGAAATACTGACTTTGGCTCTAAATTATCTAAAACGCCCATTATCAAGTCCTCCTGTTAATACAGATTTATTTAGTATAAGTAAAATGTCTACGCTTCTAGTGTACTGACTCGTTCATATTTAATCAAATATGAGCCAGTCAGCATACTAGATGTAAATACTAATACTTAAATCAGATGTATATTCTATCACATATCAAAGCAATCAAAAAGACCCACGTCACACCTAAAGTGATCAGTGGATCTTTATAAATTCATGTTAAACTCACGAATTCTGTATATTAAGCGATCTGCTTCTTAGCAACTTCTGTAAGAGTCTTGAAGCCTTCTGCATCATTAACTGCCATCTCAGCAAGCATCTTGCGGTTGATTTCAACACCAGCAAGCTTGAGGCCATGCATAAGAGTGCTGTAGCTCATTCCGTTAAGTCTAGCAGCAGCGTTGATACGAACGATCCAAAGTGATCTCATATCTCTCTTCTTCTGCTTACGACCTGCGAATGCGCTTGTAAGAGCTCTCATTACAGACTGCTTTGCGATTCTATACTGCTTGGAACGAGCTCCTCTGTAGCCCTTTGCAAGCTTTAATACTCTATTGTGTTTCTTCTTGGCATTTAATGCGCCTTTTACTCTTGCCATTGTAATTTCCTCCTAAATAATCTAAAAAACTACGAACTGTCTTACTAAAAATTAAAGGTAAGGCAGGATCTTCTTCATTGTCTTAACAGATGTAGCATCTACAAGAGCTGGCTGACGAAGATTTCTCTTTCTCTTTGTAGACTTCTTAGTCAGAATGTGACGCTTGTATGCCTTGTTTCTCATAAGCTTGCCTGTGCCTGTTACTTTGAAGCGCTTGGCAGCTGCTCTGCTTGTTTTCATTTTGTGCTGCATAATAAAAATCCTCCTATTTCTTACGGTATCTGCATGTACTTTTTTATTTCTTCTCAGCTAAGAACATAACCATGCTTCTGCCTTCTGCTTTAGGCTGCTTCTCAACTACTGCGCAGTCTTCGAGCTCCTTGGCAAAATCAATCAGAACATGAACGCTCGCTCCCATATGAGCCATTTCACGACCTCTAAAACGCATAGTTACCTTGACCCTATTGCCTTTTTCAAGGAATTTCCTTGCAGCATTGATCTTAGTATTAAGATCGTTTGTATCGATGTTGGGAGAAATACGAATCTCTTTAATCTCAACAGTCTTCTGTTTCTTACGCGCTTCTTTAGCTTTGCGAAGCTGTTCATACTTGTACTTGCCGTAGTCAACTACTCGGCAAACAGGGGGTTTTGCATTTGGTGCGATCTTGACAAGATCAACTCCTGCTTCCTCTGCGACTTTGCGTGCATCCTGGATTGACATAACTCCAAGCTGCTCACCACCTAGTCCTATCACACGAACTTCCTTGTCTCTGATCTGTTCGTTAATAAATAAGTCGTTAATGGTTATTACCTCCGATTAAAATAAAAAAGTGGACACGCGAGACGCATCCACTTATAATCAAACCGTACAGACAAAAGAGTCTGTCTGAAGTTATAAACACCTGAAGCATATGCCGCAGGGTGAGAGTGGATACTCTGCTTTGTTTTCAAACATTAGTAGATTATCACGATAGTAACACTTTGTCAATAGTTTCAGTTCAAAAAGGCAAAATAAAAAAATGATCAAAAACAACAATTTAAAAAATAATATCAGCAATACAAACTTTGATGTCAATCTTGAATACTATAAGATATTCTATCATGTGGCCAAAAACGGCGGGATAACCGCTGCCGCCAAAGAGCTTAGCATGTCACAACCTGCTGTAAGTCAGCAGATATCAGGTCTTGAAAAGCAGCTGGGCGTATCTTTATTTAAAAGAAGCGGACGAGGCATCGCTCTTACATCAGAAGGAAGCCTCCTATATAAATATGTAGAAAAAGGCTACGAAGAAATACTTCAGGGTGAAAAACGCCTATCTCAGCTTCTGCATTTGGAAGCAGGAGAAGTCAGAGTCGGAGCAAGCGATATGACTCTTCGCTTTTTCCTTCTGCCATACCTTGAGAAATTCCATCAGCTATATCCCGGTATCAAAGTCACCGTAACCAATGGACCTACTCCCGAAACCCTCAAATACCTCGAAGATGACCGAATAGATTTTGGCGTTGTATCATCTCCGTTTCCTGAATATATAAATAAAGAAAACATCACTTATATAGATGTTCGCGAAATTCAGGACTGTTTCGTAGCAGGAAGATCTTTTATCCAATATAAAAATCATATGATAGATCTTCAAGAGCTTGAAAATCTGCCGCTTATAACCCTTGAAGGCCAGACGTCAAGCGGCAGATATGTAACTGAATTCTTAAAAAAGAACAATATAACCATACATCCTGAGTTCGAACTAGCCACCAGTGATATGATCGTTCAATTTGCAGAGAGATCTCTTGGCGTTGGCATGGTTGTCAGGGATTTTGCAAAAGAAGATCTGGACAACGGAAAACTCTTCGAACTAAGATTCAAGCAGCGAATCCCTCCAAGACACCTGCGACTTGTGACTGACACCAAACGTCCTCAGTCCCTTGCATCTGCAAAGCTGCTGGAACTGATCAAAGCCAAGGATTAAATGCGCTTTATTCCAAGCTTTTTAAGCTCATCCATCATCTGCTCGATACTTTGGAAATGGATACCCTTTATCCCTGATCTGATGGCTCCGATGACATTTTTCTCTGTATCATCTATAAATACGCACTTATCAGGGGTGAGGTCGTAGCGTTTTATGATCAGTTCGTAGATATCGCTATCAGGCTTGATCACATGGTCCTTATAACTTAAGATACCGCCGTCAACATAGTCCAAAAAAGCCATCTCTGCCTTGTTGGTATCTACTGCATTCTTGGAAAAATTAGACAGAACAAGCACTCTGTAATGTGCTTTCTTGAGCCCTTCGATAAGAGGAATTGATGTACTTCTAAGCTTAACTATGCCCTTGAAATCATCAAAGCCCATATGTATATACTCGGAAAGTTCAGGACTCTGTTCACAGAGCTTATCAATAATCTCTTCATGGCTCATGATGCCACGGTCAAACTCGTTCCAGATATCAGTTCTTACGGTTGCATCGCCAACCTTCTCAATAAGATCTTCAGGAATTCCCTTATCTGCAAGCATCTGCCTCCAGGAGAAGTCTACAAGAACATTGCCTATATCGAAGATGATCGTATCAATATAGCTTGAAGGCTTTCTCGGAACTGCATTACCATACTTGTCATGATCCTGATCGGAAGTCATAGCATCAAGAGAAGCTATTGTATGTCTTCCTGTAAAAAGACCTATCACCCATATCATAAGCCATATAAGTATCGTAATACCTACTGTTCCGCCTACAGCTGTTATAAACAGTTCAAAAGAATTGGCAGGAAAGATAAATGCCAATATAAGCAGGGCTACATACATCCCCACAAGAAGTACAATACCAATTATTGCGGCTATTCTCTTAGCCGTCCACTTATTTGCTGAATTATTATCGCTCAAAGTAAATCCTCCTAACTAAATTCATAAGATCGTCTATACCACAATATGACATATGCCTTTTAAAGTCAAAGAAGCTTTATAAAAATATCGCAGCCACGATCTTTGATCAATAGCTGCGATATACTCAGTCAACATTTTTCTGAAAAATCTTTTTTTCTAAAATGACTTTTTTAAAATATCTTTATTTCTAAAATAGATTTATTTCTAATAATTCTTTTTCTAAAATATCATTTCTTAAGAGGGCTCTCTCTGTAGATAATATCCTCACGAGCAGGACCATTAGAAACCATTGTGATCGGGAATCCAATCTGCTGTTCGATGAAGTTAACGTAATTCTTGGCATTCTCTGGAAGCTCGTCAAAGTTCCTTATTCCGCGGATATCGCACTTCCATCCCGGAAGAGTTACATATACAGGCTTAGCCTTCTTAAGCTCTCTTGTTACAGGGAACTCTGTAGTCTCCTTGCCATCAATCTCGTATGCTACACATACCTTGATCTCATCAAGATATCCAAGATCATCAAGTACTGTAAAGGCTACATCTGTAGCGCCCTGAAGTCTGCATCCGTACTTACTTGCAACACAGTCATACCAGCCCATACGTCTGGGTCTTCCTGTTGTAGCACCGTACTCTCCGCCGTCTCCGCCGTGATTACGCATAAGGTCAGCTTCTTCTCCAAAGATTTCTGATACGAACTCACCTGCACCTACCGCAGAGCTGTATGCTTTGGTTACAGCTACAATCTCTTTGATCTCATAAGGAGCGATTCCTGCTCCAAGTGCGCCATAAGCTGCAAGTGTGTGTGAAGAAGTAACCATAGGATAGATGCCGTGATCAGGATCCTTCATAGTACCAAGCTGTCCCTCAAGGAGGACTGTCTTGTTCTCTTTAAGAGCCTTATCGAGATACTCAGAAACATTACCAATATAAGGACGAACCTGCTCTCTCCAGTCTACGATCGTATTGAAAAGTTCTTCCTGGTTAATAGGATCTGTATGATACAGGTGTACTAAAAGTGTATCTTTAATAGAAGCGATATTAGCTATCTTCTCCTTGATAGTCTCATCATCCTGGAAGAACTCATTGATCTGCCAGCCGATCTTAGCAAACTTATCTGAATAGAAAGGTGCAATACCGGACTTGGTAGAACCAAAGCTCTTACCTGCAAGACGAGCCTCTTCAAGTGTATCGAACAGAATGTGATATGGCATCATAACCTGAACTCTGTCAGAGATCATGATCTGTGGCATCGGAACACCCTTTTCAGTAACTTCCTTAAGTTCTCTCATAAACTTAGGAATATCGAAAGCCATACCATTACCAATAATATTCATAATATTCGGATGGAATACTCCGGACGGCATTGTATGAAGAGCAAATTTACCATACTCATTTACAATAGTGTGACCTGCATTGGCACCACCCTGAAAACGGATAACAACATCTGCGTTATCTGCCATCATATCTGTAATCTTTCCCTTGCCTTCGTCGCCCCAATTGGCTCCTACAACTGCCTTAACCATAATTATTATCCTCCTGAAATTGTTATCTCCAAATAACAAATAGATTTTAATGACATAAGACATGAACCTGTCACCGTGATTACTATAAAACATTTTTGCTCATAAGTAAAATCAATATTTTTTATATTACGCATAAGCCACGCTTATATATTTTGAAAATTGTCAATATCGAGCAAAATTTAGCCAAAATTAGCATTATATTAGATTGCAAGCGCCATATTTTTATATTAAAATATAGTTGTTTGAAATATTTTAGTAATTTGTAAATCATTATGGTAAAGATGACAGATCTCATCATCTTATTCTTAAGGTCAAATGTGTTTTCTTCAAACACAAACGTCATCATATGTATTGATCATAAGCAGATAAATTGAATTACTGTATAGGGGGTATCATGTTACATATCAAATCTCTTTCAGAAGGACTGGACCTGTTCAAAGCACTCGGATCAGATATCAGAGTGGAGATCGTTAAGATTCTTTTGGACAATAACGGAATGAATATGAACGAGCTTGCATCTCGTCTCAATATCACCAACGGTGCTCTTACAAGCCATATCAAAAAGCTTGAAGAATGCGGAGTTGTCACAGTATCATCTGAAACCTCAGGACACGGCAATCAAAAAATATGCTCAGTACATCTTGATAAAATACTAATCGACCTTCAAGATGAAGCCAAGGATGAAAACGTATATACTACTTCGATAAAAGTTGGTCTTTTTTCAGACTATGAAGTATATCCTACCTGTGGTATAGCATCCGGATCACAACTCATAGGCCAGGTTGATGATACAAGATACTTCTCTCATCCAGACAGGTATCATGCTGATATTCTATGGTTTACTAAAGGTCATGTAGACTATGTGATTCCTAATTTCATTCCTTTTTCACAAAAAATTGATGAGATCTGCATCTCAGCAGAGCTTTCATCAGAAGCACCTGGTGTCAACAACGTATGGCCATCTGATATTTACTTTTATCTAAACGATGTAAGCCTTGGCTACTGGACATCACCGGGAGATTTCGGAGATGTCAAAGGAATCTTCACCCCTGACTGGTGGTTCCCTAACTGGAATCAGTATGGTCTTCTAAAGATGCTGGTAATAAACCATAAGGGCACCTTCATTGATGGTCTTCAGATATCTGACGTTACCATCGACCGATTCAATCTTACAAGTAAGAGCAACATCAAATTCCGCATGGAAGTTCCTGATACAGCTGAGCATGTTGGTGGTCTTACTATCTTTGGTAAGTCATTTGGCAATTACAATCAGGATATCGAAGTCAGAATGAGCTACAGTCCAATAGACTCAGAATAAAAAATGGTATTCACAATCGCACATTCTTCGAAAAACATGTTCTATCTTTCGTGACATGAAGTCAAAACATTTTATAAACACCTGAATCATAAAGAATAAAAAATTATATCACTAAAAAGAAAAGGGGCTGTGAAATAATCAGCTCATGAAAAAAAGAGAAGAAGCTGTGAAATAGTACCAACCATCATCTCCCTTGATCACATAAGGATCTGCCCTTTGAAGTATCCAGGGTTCATTAAATTTAAGTTCTGTCTCTTTCATGCTCATGCTCCTTACTATTGCAATAGTTTTCTACTATTTTTGGGGTTGTGTAGTGATTGTTTTGAAAAAGAGATTAGTATTTTGTACTTCTTAAGTTTTTCTTCAATATTTGCTTGTGAAGCTCAGCGAATTGTGCTTTTGATCTCAAAACTTTTATGCAACATAAATTACTTTACTAATTTCTAAATTATATTTGCCCAAACCGTTTTTGGCAAGCCCATTTTCATGAGTTTGCTCTAAAAATCGCTCTATTTTTACATTTTTATCAATTATCACCAAATTGCTTTAGCAAAAACTGTAACTATTTTATTCATGCATTTCAATTTAAAGCCAAAAAAAGGCCAGCCATTTCACTATCTAGTGAAACGCTGACCTTCTTTGCCGGCAAAGACAAAACTAAAAAACAAAGCTTCACGCCATCAAACGTTGATTTCTGCCGTAAGGCCGAGTTCATCCTTATTGGCATCAAGGATAGGTGTAACTACCTCTGCAAGGAACTTCTCAACCTGATGAGCGCTGCAGCCCACGTACTTGGAAGGATCCATGGATTTCTGAAGATCCTCAAGTGACATATGGAATGCAGGATCGGCAGCGATAAGTTCAAGGAGGTTATTGTCCTTACCTTCAACTTTGACATTCTTGCCGGCTTCCATAGAAAGCTCTCTGATCCTCTCATGAAGCTCCTGGCGGTCTCCACCTGCCTTAACAGCATCCATCATGATATTCTCAGTAGCCATGAATGGAAGCTCAGACATAAGGCGCTTCTCAATAACCTTAGGATATACCACAAGGCCGTCTACAACGTTGAGACACAGATCCAGAATACCATCTGTTGCAAGGAATCCTTCAGGAACTGAAAGTCTCTTATTGGCAGAATCGTCAAGTGTACGCTCAAACCACTGAGATACCTCTGTGATTGCAGGGTTAAGAGTATCTACCATGACATATCTTGCAAGAGAGCAGATACGCTCTGATCTCATAGGATTGCGCTTATAAGCCATAGCTGATGATCCGATCTGGCTCTTCTCGAAAGGCTCTTCTACTTCCTTAAGGTGCTGAAGAAGTCTTATATCCTGTGCCATCTTAGTAGCAGACTCAGCGATACCTGCAAGGACATTCACAACCTTGACATCGATCTTACGTGTATAGGTCTGACCTGAAACTGATACCCACTTATCAAAGCCCATCTTCTCAGCGATCATGGGATCAAGCTTATCAACTTTAGAAAGGTCTCCTTCAAAAAGTTCAAGGAAAGATGCCTGTGTACCTGTAGTACCTTTGCATCCAAGGAGTCTCATATTATCGAGAACATAATCAAGATCTTCAAGATCATATGTAAAGTCCTGAAGCCACAGACAAGCTCTCTTACCTACTGTAGTAGGCTGAGCAGGCTGGAAATGTGTGAATCCAAGTGTAGGAAGGCTCTTATATTTATCAGCGAACTTAGACAGTTCTGCAATCACATTAACAAGCTTCTTACGAACAAGCTTTAAGCCTTCTGTCATTATGATAATGTCAGTGTTGTCACCAACGTAGCATGATGTAGCGCCAAGGTGGATTATAGGTTTAGCCTTAGGGCACTGAACACCAAAAGCATATACATGGCTCATAACATCATGACGAACTTCTTTCTCACGAGCCTTGGCAACATCATAATTGATGTCATCCACATGCTCTTTCATCTCATCTATCTGTTCCTGAGTAATACCAAGTCCCAGTTCTTTCTCTGTTTCTGCAAGTGCGATCCAGAGCCTTCTCCAGGTTCTGAACTTCTTATCCTGTGAAAAAATATACTGCATCTGAGGGCTTGCATAACGCTCAGATAATGGACTGGAATAACGATCCGTACTCATAACATCCTCCTGACCTTTGCTATAGATATACAAACTGATTCTATTTGGCATATGCTTAAGACTAGTGCACTTTCTTTGTCACATCCTAATGCAATCGCCTTTACATTTATAGCAAATCTCAAAGAGATAATCAAGCATTTTTGAACAGTTGTTCAAATTTTTATTTATCCAAAGGCTTCCCACTTGTAAAAAGTACACCGCCCATTGCGGATCAACTTGCAATGGGCGGTGTACTTTTTCCTACAACTCCACTCCCTGGAATCTTGCTACCTGGTCAAGGATTTCGCTAGCATAGCGCGGATAGGTACGCGCCAGATCTTCTATTTCTTTCCTGGCTCCGCCTATGACCATCTCTCTGTTATAATCCATACGTTTTCTAAGGGACTGTCGTTGAACGATAAGATTATGGCGCACCTCCACTTCCTCATTATGATTGATGAGTGCCTCAGGCTGGTGAAGCCATATTTCAGGTGTGCGTATCTGAGAATTCCTAAGAGCACGAAGGAGCTCTCTTTGATCATCAGCAAGTTCTTTTTCCGCTTCTTCAAACTGAATGCGCTGAGCTCTTTCTTCATGATACCTCTCTATCATGGACTGAAGCTGAGAACTTGATTCGACACCATATTTTAGATACATATAATCAAGGAGATTAAGGTTATTAACATATCTTACCTTAACTGTATTCTGAAGCTGTATGAGCCTTGCCTTGGCAGCTCTTACAGCCTTCCTTTCCTGCATGCAGGATCCGTGCCTCATATATAGGCCTACTATGGATAGGGCAGCCACTAGTATTACCAGCATATATGCAAGTGTCACATCAAGTCTCATAACCGTCTGTAACGATACAAGAACTATCAAGATAACCAAAAGTGCCACTACTGTAAATATAGAAAGATTTCTATTAGTATTAAGCGCTTTATCCGCCTCTATCTTCCTAAGGTCATAGGCCTGACGCTCATTATCAAGCCTGATAAGGTCTTTCCTTATCTTCCTGTGATAATCCTCAGACTCTTTCATCTTCTTTATTATCTCATCTTCCTGACCCTGGAGCTTTTCTACATGCTCGTATTCTTTGTCAGTCATCTTGCCCTGACGTTTTAGATATTTCTGGCGCTGCTCTTCATTATCATAGATCTTTTTGGCATAATCGTTGATAATGGCACGCTCTTCTTTGGGAAGCTCATTTATAAGCTCCATATCATGAAGATAACCGGTTACTGTCCTATACTCATATTGAAGTGCTTCTATCTGACGAGTACCTTCTTCCATCTGTGTCAGACAGCTTTGAACATAGCCTCTTCTCGAAGCGGCATCATCGATATTGACACCTTCTCTTGAATAGACTACTTTCTCCCAATCTCCTACTTGATGCCTTCCACGACCTTGGCTTTTGGAAGGCTTCTCATCATCAGATTCTTCAAAGTCACCTTCATTATCTGCAAAGCCGGATAGTTCAAGGTCTTCATCATCTTTTTTTCTTCGAAACAAGTCCAGGATTCCCATAATTCAACCTCATGTCGCGAGTGAAACGAGTGACTAATGGTTCGATATTGGTGTCGCGAGCGGCACCAATTCGGGTTTGAAAGCGTTCCACTTTCAAACTTGTACTCATTCCTTTCCCAAAGAAAAGATAAACTTCAGCTGCACATACCTCTATATTCTTCTTTCATATTTCTTATTATCTCATTCATTCCGTCTTTATAAGCAGTCAAATTACCTTCTGCTTTGTATACAGACAATGTAGCAAGCTGATGCTTGTCTTCGCCTGCATCATATATAAGTCCTGCATCGCTCATCTTCTTTTCAAGTTCCATCGAAAGAAGATATGCATCCTTATTGTCGGCCATATAATCAATATACTGCTTCTCTGTCATGCATATTCTTACAGCATACATATAGGACATTAGCGCACTCTTGGTATGAGCTATATCATATTCTTTCCTGAAGCGCTCTGCAGCCTCCATAAAGTAGAACTTTCTGGCAAGGATAACGCCCTGATTGTGATATACAACAGCAAGTTCATTAAGAGCACCATCCGGAAGGCTGTCTTCAAGATATCTGTACTCTTCTTCTGCACTTGAGAGCTTGCCCTGATCCAGATACATACGGGCTTTATTAAGCTTTTTGTCAAACTGATCCATGTGAGAGCTTTGTTCCAGCAAGGATCTGACTTCTCTCATCTCCTTCTCTGTATTGTAGCCAACGTAGCCCAGGATCGTCATGACTATCTCAAAAAGACCTGCCTTACCGTTTTTGAGATTTATAAGCATATCTGAAAGAGGATTAAGATGAAGGCGGTCCCTTATCCATTCTATAAGATTATCATCGAAGTCTTCCTCTTCCAGCAAAAAAGCATTCTGGGTAATGATGTAGCACAGCTCTTCTATGCTATAAAGCTGCGTATCAAAGTGCTTCATATAATACGGTGTATCTGATCTGGCACCGACACACATTTTGACATTGCTCATACTAACTCCACCAATATCTCAAATATTTTTTAGATAATATTCTCTATTTCTATATTTCTCTTACATGGAACATCAAGACTCCATGTAATTCCACTTGCAGGGAATATCTCTCCAAATCCCTGATCCTCAACATATACTGTCAGTATCTCTTCGGATTTCATTTTTAGATCTATCCTTAGCCTTGTAGTTCTCTCAGGCCGCTGGGGCAGTTCTTTTAGTTCCAAAAGCTCTTCGTGCTGCGTTCCTTCTATGACTGATGTCATGATCAGCTTAAGTTCAGGTTTCTTGTCCAGTATCACACTTATGGAAGCTGCGGCATCATACCAGGATATTCCTGCATCCAAAAGGGCATGGTATACCTCTTTGCCGGACTTATCAACAAGCATTCCGACATTATAGAACAGCTTGTCTTTCCTAAGAAATACGTAGTCAGAAGCAAAACTACTGGGACTTATCTTCTCCCTTGCAGCTATACTTGCACCTTTAGAAAAAAGATTATTGCCAAGAAAAACCCTTCTGCCGGTACATAAGAATTTAAGACTCTTATGCATCCATTGTGACCTGAAGCCGTTACCAAGAAGATATACGGAATTAACGACCGTATTCTCCATCAGATGACGAAGGATGAATGAAAGCTGCTCATCCATCATATCAATCTTCTCCTGCGAAGTTGGAAGCTCCGGATCAGCCAGAGCCAGATCATCATAATACGAAGTATCTACGCAGGATACGATAGGACTAAGTCCCCTGTTATAACGAAGCATATATACATACATCCTGCCAAAGTCATAACTTACAGCTACAACGTTCTGTCTCTTCAGATCCTCTGTCTGATACAGCATATAATAATATAAACTTTCTTCATAACTTTGGTAGAAGATATCGCAGCTATCAAGACCCAGATTCTCTACTACCGCAGATAAGGCTTCTATCATCTTGTCATCAAGATCTCTTGCTGTAAAAACAATTGCCTTGACAAGCTCCATGGACATCTCCATGGACAAAAGTGACAGACTCTTTTTGATAAAAAGAGAAAGAATAGCTACCGGATTATACTCGGTACCATCAACTTCTATCATGTCCATCTTGCCGACCTTCTCAATAAGTCCTCTTATCTCAATATCACCATTTTCTTCGATTCTCTTTTGAGCTTCCTTGCCATAATACCAGTTGGAAGTTCCTTTTTCTTTGGAGAGAACTGTAGGAATATTATAAAGTTCAGCTCCTGCCAAAACAGACAGAGTCTGTGGCATATCACTGTCAGATGACAGATAAGAGATCTGACAGAAGGAATCGGACAGATCATATCCTAGTACATAGCTTTTGGATTTTTTGGTATCAAATATCATACAGGTTTAAAAAACTCCTCCACAAGGAATTTATTCTTAAAATATTCTGATGCGAGCTTGAACTGCGCTCTGTCATCATTTAGTGCTTCAGACATCATCATGTCATTGATAAGGCCATACATACCCTGCCTAAGACCTGCAGTAAAATTCTCATCTGTAACAGACAAAACGCCGCTTTCTGTAAGCTTTTGCGGCTTAACATGTCCATTTTCATCAAGTCTTTCTTCGGGTTCTTCTGTAATATAATACTGAATCTGCTCACCGTAGAAGACTATAAAGCTTGTAGCATAGATTCCATCATACATCTGCCTTAGATCACAGACCTGATACTCACCGGTATCATCTGTGTTCTCATCTGTAATAAGAAGGTAGTGCACCTTGCATCTGATGTTCGGTCTTGTATGGTATTCAAGAATAGTCCTATCTGCAAATGAATACATCATAGATGACAATGTAGCATAGTTCTTAAAGAATCCGAAATACAGATCCTGAGACATAAGATCTTTGAGGAAAGCTTTACATACCTCATTATTCCTTGTGATCCCGTTATCTTTTTTGTAGGATTCAAGATTTTTGACTACAACTTCTCTTTCGATAGGATCGGCATAAGCATAAAACTTAAGATAAGCCATCTTGGTAACAAGAGGAAGCAAAGCCCCGCTTTTATACAGTGCCTCTATACGGCTGTAAATGTAAGGCTCTGTAACCTTGTCTCTTACCATATAGTCATAACAGCACTGTGACAGATATGCTATCTCAAGATCAGGATAAGCGCCTGTTCTAACATAGTTCTTATAAAGCTCCACATGATCGCCCAAATAAGAACCTGTATATAGCATCTGCTCAAGGATTCTCTCCATAAGGTCTCTGTTCTCCATGCCATAGGATTCAGACGCTTTGAACAGATCTCTCATCTCCCTTATAGTCCCCTTAAAACAGTTACACAAGAACAAAAGGGTAGGTTCATCATACTTGCCCTGCTGGAATGCATACCATGCAATCTCGCTAAGAACCATGTCACCATAGTCTCTTTGATAATCAAAGGCTCTTCCACACAGGCGCATTATGATCTTAGGATCTATGTTATAACAGCCGTAGCGCCTTAGCCACTTTATAGCCTTTTCAAACATGCCTGTGAGTACCATGAGCTCCAGCATCTCACCGCGCTGCCTTTGTGTAAGTTTCTCGGGCTCTATTATGTTAAGATATTCCGACAACTGTCTCATAAAATCATTCTCATAATAAAATCTTATAAGATCTGATCTTATCTGCGCACGGACATCTTCTCTTATTACATCTGAATCCGCAAGATCTCTGTATCTTGAAGCATTCTCAAGCGTTATGGTATATGCGCTTCTTCCAAGCTCGCACAGGAACTGATCAAGGTTCTCAGTTCCGCTTTGAATATAAGGTGTTGTAAGAGATATAAGATCTCTTGGATTCATAAGCTTGGTAATAGTATACGGCGCAGAAGCTGCATGGCGGTCTCCGTTAGCATCAGCAAGAAGTATCGTATACTCGCTTCCGTATAAAGGAAGGTCACATATTCTGCCTACAACATCATAATGCATCTGGCTTCGGCACTTATCATATATTACTATTACTTCACGTATATCAGGATCTTCTACAACTATTCTGCAGGTATACAGGATAGCAAGAAATTTCTGTGCATTCTGAGCATCTATCATCTGGGCAGTCACTACATGCTCATACAACCAGCCAAGAGCCGGACTTATATGCTTTTTCTCAATCTCTCCCACAAGGAACTTCTCTATCTGGAACCTGTAAGATTCATAGAGCTCCGGATAATCATCCTTATGCTCATATATATATCTGTACAAAAGTGCATTCTTGTCCCAGGGAAGACTACTCTGATAGGAAAAATACATAAGGACAACCCTTGGTATATCTTCTATAGCTCTTCCATCCTCGTCTTCAGGCAGGGACATCATATAATATTCGTATAGTCTTGTGAGACGAAGCTGCTTAAGTGCACCTTTTCTATACCATGTATAGCTCTCCTTGTCGCACCTTTCACCTTTCATCAAAAGAGAGCATAGTGAAAGCAGCGCGTCATCACTCTCCTGACTCTGGTAACATGCCTTCAGAATCTTAACAAGACGCTTATCATAGCTTCTTGCATTGCCGGACAGATATATAACCTGCTCCATTACAGGTATAGTAAGTATGCCCTGATCTGCCGCAAACTCAAGAACAGATATAGTAAAATCATCTATTCTAAGGAAAAGATCCGGCTTGTTCTTAAGAATCGTAAAAGCGTCCATATACACAATAGGAGAGTTACATCCACGCTCATACTGACTTTGGAGAAGCATCCACTTATTCTGCGGATTAAGTGAATACTCATCAGATACATAACCTAGTATCCATGCGATACGCCAGTTATCCGGATGCCTTTTGAACACCTCTTCTATAAGTTCTGTCGCTCTTTGTATATCAGATTCTTCTCTGCTTATAAGAGTCTGAAGATAGAGATAATAACAGTATGTCTGCTGTCCATATTCGTTGCCAAGGCGGGCCAGTCTGTCTATCTCCGGCATGATCTGCTCGAGTATATATTGTCCCTGACTAAGTCTTCCTGCCGTTATAAGGAAGTGAACACCGTACAGTTTGAACTCTATATCATCGGGATCCTCTGTGAACATGCGGCTTATAAGCTTGCCTGTATCAGCCATCCACTGCCTTGAGGATACACGTCTTCCTCTGAAAGCAAGATATGATCTTAAAAGTTCATGTGTAAGACGTTTTTTCCTTACATAAGAGCTGTGCTTTTTCTCATCAAAATCCACTGTAGATACAGTTACAGGGATCTTGATATGTGTATACTCATTATATATTTTTATACATCCAAAGTTTCGACCACCATGGAGAAACTGAGGATCTATCCTAAAATGAAGATAGGCTTTACTTCCAAGAAAATCATCATCTGTCAGGTAGTTCTTCTCACCATACAGGAAGTCTCCCTCAAAATCCACCTTAAGATGAGCATATCCCCATCCTCCCTTGGTTAGGACGATACTTCTGTCTGTGATCTGACTTGGAGCCTCTTCCTCAAAGCTTTGCACGTCACATTCAATGGTCACAGGGTGCTTTTTACTTATAGCAACAAGGAACTCATCCATGTTGTGCTGTGACATGTTCTCCTTGGCAAGTCCTCTGTAAAGGCTCTCGTACTGGGCATCATTGCCCTTAAAAATATAATGGAACTGATTGGAATAAAATAGATGAAGTGCCTCATCCCAATGCGTCCTTGCAAGGTTAGCAAAATGAAACAGATTCCTGATATCTCCCAGGCTTGAAGATATCTTGGGCTGTTCTACCGTTACAGTAAAGGGAAGCATATACTCTCCCCTGTTAGAGATAATTCGAAAATAGCCTTTTATGACATCAGAACCAGTAAGGCCTTCTCCATGGAAACGATAAGAGATCTCGCTCTTTTCTCCTGAAAAGCTGTCAGTAAGAACCTCCATTCTGATCTCTGTAGAGGAAACTGTCCCTTCTGATAGCTTCTCTTTAGGGCCTGTAACAGTAAAAGATCCTTCTATCTCTTCTCCCTCATGTATGTTAAGTTCGAGATGCAGGAAAGAAAACGAAAGCTCACCTCTGTCATACTCAAACTGTCCTTTTAATATCCGGTCAATACATTCTTTCAAAAAAACGTCCCCCGCCTAAGCATTTAATATAATTATGATACCACAAAAATCCCCGAAATACATATTTCTACGTATTTTCGGGGATTTAATCATTTTATACTTTTAGTATTAATTTTTTTCTTCAGTAAGAAGTACCATAATGTCGTTGGAACGGTTTATGAACTTTGTCATGTCATCACCACTAAGTGGAGCATTCTGGATTCTGGCAAGGTCATAGAGCTGTTCGCAGATCATCTTATTGTTCTTATCATCTTCATGCTCCATTACATACTTAACAAGTGCATGATTAGCATTAAGAACAAGTGTCTGACCTTCCTTGGACATATCAGGCATAGAACCCATTCCGTTAAGAGCGTACATCTTCATCATATCCTGCATACGACGACTCTCTTCAGATACTGTAAGGATCGCTGATACCTTCTTGTCCTTGATCTTCTGGATCTTGACTGTAAGAGTGTTGTTATCAACAGCCTTACGCATCTTGTCCTGAAGCTTAGTAGCAGCCTCTTCAAGTTCCTTCTCTGCCTTCTTGGATGTCTTAGCTGTAAATGTATCAGTAAGATCAGCATCGATTCTCTGGAACTTGATGTTCTGATTCTTCTGCTCTATTGACTGCATGAAAGGTGTATCAATGTTGGAATTAAGAATGAAAGCAGTCATCTTGTGAGCCTTGAACATATTGATGTACTGGCTCTGCTGCTGTTCATCTGTTACGTAATAGATGGTGCGAGGCTCTTTTTCCTCTTTTTTCTCTTCTTCCTTATCCTTGGAAGCATCATCTGCCTTGTTTTCAGCAGTTTCATCAACTACGTCAACATCAACCTTGTTGCCATTTTCATCTACAGCGCCCTCTTTGGCAGCCTCTTCTTCTGCTTCCTTATTGATCTGAAGTGCTTCAGGAAGTGTAGAATACTTGCCATCAAGATCCTTGAAGAGGATATAATCATTGATCTTCTCTGCAAACTTCTCATCCTTGAGATAGCCATATTTGATAAAAGGAGCTATATCATCCCAATACTTGTCATAGTTCTCTTTATCAGTCTTGCAAAGGCCTGAAAGCTTATCAGCAACCTTCTTACTGATATAATCAGAGATCTTCTTAACAAATCCATCATTCTGAAGTGCTGATCTTGATACGTTAAGAGGAAGATCAGGACAATCAATAACACCCTTAAGAAGCATCAGATAATCCGGGATTACTTCCTTGATATTATCAGCGATGAATACCTGGTTGTTATAAAGCTTGATAACACCTTCAATGGACTCGAACTCCATGTTGATCTTAGGGAAGTAAAGAATACCCTTTAAGTTAAATGGATAATCCATATTCAGGTGGATCCAGAACAGAGGCTCCTTGTAATCGTTGAATGTCTTTCTGTAGAATTCAAGATACTCATCCTTAGTACAGTCATTAGGAGTCTTGGTCCATAGAGGATGTATATCATTAAGAAGCTGTGGACGACGACGGATCTTGAACTTCTTTTCTTCAGGCTTCTTGTTTTCTTCCTTCTTGTTTTCTTCCTTCTTGTCATCAGAAGGCTTAGCCTCTTCCTTGACTTCTTCAATTACTACGTCACTGTCAAGCTTCTCAGATTCCTTAACAATCTCTGTTCTATCTTCTTCTGCCTTGGAAAGGTAGATTTCGTAAGGCATGAATGAACAATACTTCTGAATAACTTCTCTTGCCTTATATTCATTACAGAACTCAAGGCAGTCCTCAGAAAGGTGAAGTGTAATAGTAGTTCCTACACTAGTCTTATCACTGTCTGTCATCTCGAATTCAGATGATCCGTCACATGTCCAGTGAACTGCTGTGCTTCCTTCTTTATAGGAAAGAGTATCGATATCTACTCTCTCAGATACCATAAATGTAGAATAAAAACCAAGTCCGAAGTGACCGATGATCTGATCATCAGAAGCCTTGTCCTTGTACTTCTCAAGGAATGCTGTAGCTCCTGAGAATGCAACCTGGTTGATATACTCTTCGACTTCATCAGCTGTCATACCGATTCCGTTATCGGTAATTGTAACTGTCTTATCCTTGTCATTAAGAACAACATCTACTCTGGGTTTGAAGCCTTCAGGGAGTTCATAATCTCCCATAGCATCCATCTTTCTGACCTTTGTGATAGCGTCACAAGCATTGGAGATTACTTCACGATAGAAGATATCATGGTCTGAATACAGCCATTTCTTGATGATCGGGAACATATTCTCCGAATTAATACTTAAATTACCCTTTCTCTGTGCCATTCCTGGTGCCTCCTGAAACAAAAAAATTGATAGGCTCAAACTTCTCACTTTGACGATGGAATACACTCAAAGGCTTGACGGGAGCACGTGAACTTCGGGCGGACAGAATATAAATTATCGCCACGCTGTTAATCATTCTATAAATTCATGGCATGATATCTGGATTTTTTATTCTGTGGTCCAAACTCGCTTCGCTCAGACATGTGGACCACAGGCAGAATAAAAAATCCATATATCACACTCATGAATTTTATATAATGATTAAAAAGCGTGTCACTAATTTATATTCTGTCCGCCCGAAGTTCACGTGCTCCCGTCAAACCTTTGAGAATAACAAGCCGTAAGGGGTGAAGTTTGAGTTATTATTAGCAGCGTTCCGTCAAGATGTGGAACACTTTGCACTTTTATTTAGTTTACTTTGTAATATTAATTCTCGGATGACTAAAAGTCAATAAAAAATTAGCACTCAGATAGTGCGAGTGCTAACAAAAAGCTCTTATTGCTGTATTTATGCGGGTTTAGGGAGTTCTTAAACTTTTATAAACTGCCCCTTTCTGTAAATTTCCTGGTGATACTACGCCGCCTAAGCGGTAATTTTCGGGTCAGTTATTTCTACTATTTTTGATCACTCTTTTTATGACTTTCCAGGGATAGAATATAAACTCGGGGTATACCATCTTTTCAAATATGAAAGCGGTAAGTATAGAGCCTGCAGTTCCTGCTGTAAATCCAAGGAGCAGGTGTATCCATACTGACTTGACACCTGTAAATATAAGCAGTGTCCTGACGCTGGCTGCATATATCGTATGTAATAAATATATTGGGAAGGAATACTTTGCGATCAAGGTTACAAATCTGCTATAAAAGCCGCATGCCTCTATATATCTAAAAAGCATTGAAAGTCCCAGGCAGGCAAGCGTTCCAAGGATGATCGTAAAGATTGTGAATGTTGCTCTGTATCCATATGAATATAATGCACAGGACGTGCCTGTAAAGATGATAATAAGAACCAGTGATGCAAAAATAAGGCTTGCAGATTTTTTCAGATCTCCAAAGCCAAGATTACACATCAGCATACCAAGGACGAACCAAAAGCCGTACTGTGCCATAGAATATAAAGCAAAACTAAATACAAGTCTTCCTGATATCAGGTACAAGCCAAAGAATCCGACAGCAAGAGGTATAAGTATCTTATTGTTCTTGATATTTGGGATAAAGAGAAATAAAAAGAACAGGGTGTACAGATACCAATACTGAGCCAAAGCAGGCGATGTAAACAAAAAAGCTATCAGATGTCCTGTTCTTATATTAACAAGATCTATGAATCGGCTTTTTAAAAGCCAGGTAATAAGTGAAAAAGAAAAGTATGGGATACCAAGCGCCACAAACTTATATCCTATGTAGTGCAGCCAGTCTCTAAGGCTCCCTGCCTTGTCTTTTTTCTCATGCAGATAACCACTGCACAGGAAAAACAGCTGTACATGAAACAGGTATATAAACCAGAGAAAAAAGGCAAACTTTCCATTACGCACAAGTATCCCCGTGCGCTGAAGTCCTTGGACCAGATGCCCCACAAGGATAAGAGTACATGCCAGAACTTTTATGCTGTCTATCCAGTTCTCTCTTTTGTCCATGTCGCCTAATCCTCAAAATACTTATTGTATATATCAAAAAAGTTCTTAGTCGTAACTTCCGGATCATCGCATAAAGTGATACTATCCCACAAGGAGGAGTTGATCTCTTTGGTAAGTCCCTTGGCAAATTCATCATATTCTGTAGCAAAGGCTTCACTTCTTCGCTCTTCTGCTATTCGGATCTTATTAAGCTCTGTCTCTTCCTTATCGAAGGTAGTAACACACTTTATAAGCATATAACCATCTTCTGTTTCTATTATATCTGAAATCTGATCGGTTGACAGATTAAAAGCTGCCGTCTCAAGACTTTCATCAACTTCGCCTTTACCAAAAGAAACGGTTCCTTCATCAGCTTCATTATAGGTTTCTACCATGCTTTCGAAGGATGCACCTTCATCAAGTGCTTTGACGATTTCTTCCATCTTTGCATAGACAGTTTTTTTCTCGCTATCAGACATCGCGGTGCGATTGCCGCTATCATCTACTGTATAAGTCTTTAATAGGATCTGCTGGACAGTCAGCGTTCTGGCCTCGTCATCGCTTACTTCAGGATTTATATCTCTTATCGTATATTTATATAACTTACCTGCAAGGGCCTGTTCTTCATAAAGATTTTGTATAGTATCTTTTGTAACATTGTCCATTGCCTTGATATCAGCTTCTGACAAAGATTCATAGTATTCATTTGCAGCATTTAGCGCAGCTTTCTGCTCAGACTCATCAAGCATGATCCCGTTGTGCTGAGCCAGAAGTACCATGGTCTTGATCTGAGCAAGTCGGGCAAGGCATGAAGACTTGAGGTTCTCAGAAAGTGAAGAGTCAGTCTCCCATATACCATCCCCCAGAGTACTCTGGTAGGAATTCTGCATATTCACAAGGTATACTTCCACTTCTGCAAGGCTGCAGGATATATCCTCTATACGGAATACCTCATCTTTTGAAAAGCCTGTAGTAAGGACTACGCTGATACTGTCTTTGCCACCCTCAAAAGGGTTGGCACACCCTGAAAGAACAAGGCATGCCAGTATAGTTATCGCATATATTTTTATTCTTTTAGTATTAGATAAAATATTCTGCCACGAATTCATATGTTAAATTCTCATTATTCTTTTGCTGCAAGGATACTTCTAGCAACGCTTATACCGTTGGCACTGGCCTGCTGAAGTCCTCTTGTAACACCTGCTCCGTCACCAATTGCATGAAGTCCTTTGATGCTGGTCTCGAAATTCTTGTCAACGATTACCTTGTTGGAATAGAACTTAACTTCAACGCCGTACATAAGAGTCTCTTCGGATGCAATTCCGGGAGTTACCTTATCAAGTGCCTGGATCATCTCATCGAGGTCTACCATGATCCTGTGAGGGAATACCAGTGACAGATCGCCGGGAACCGCATCCTTGAGTGTAGGAATAAGGTTGTTCCTGCACAGACGCTCGTCTGTTGTACGTCTTCCACGCTTAAAATCTCCATAAGTCTGAACAAGTATTTTGCCACCACAGAGCATATTAGAAAGCTGTGCGATCTGCTTACCATATTCAATAGGTGTATTGAAAGGCTTTGTAAAGTTCTTGGATACAAGAAGCGCAAAGTTAGTATTATTGGTCTTGTACTCCTTGGCCTTATATGCATGTCCGTTAACTACAGCAAGATTGTCATCATAGTATTCTGTAGCAACCTCTCCTGAAGGATTGGTACAGAATGTACGAACCTTATCATCAAATGTAGGAGTGTGATATATAAGCTTAGCTTCGTAAAGGTTCTCATTAAGAAACTGCATTACTTCATCACGAACCTCAACTCGTACACCTACATCTACTGTTCCCGGCTTTGTCTCAATTCCAACTTCATGACATAGATCCTTGAACCAGTCAGCGCCGTCACGTCCAACTGCTATAACTACTCTGTCTGAATTAAAGGTCTCACCCTTTTCTGTAGTAACGCTTGTAACTCTGCCATTTTCAATACCAAGAGAAGCTACCGGGCTATTGAAGAGAAGATCAACTCCTGCTTCTTCAAGATGCTTTTGTAAAAGGCCATAGATCTTGTAGCCCTCTTCTGTACCAAGGTGACGAATAGGACACTCAACAAGCTTAAGGTTAGCATTAATAGCTTTTCTTCTGATCTCGCGGATCTCTTTGGCCTTGTCTACGCCATATACGCTCTTGTCTGCACCAAATTTAAGATATATCTCGTCAGACTCATTGATAAGCTTGGTAGCTTCATCATAGCCCAGAATCTCAGGAAGGTTACCGCCAACGTCAGGTGAAAGTGAGAGCTTACCATCCGAGAATGCTCCTGCTCCTGCAAAACCTGTTGTGATAGAGCAAGGCTGGCAATGAGCGCATACTCCTGTAACACGCTTAGGACACTGGCGCTTTTCAATGCTGCGTCCTTTCTCTATTAATAGAATCTTCATGTCAGGCTTTTTCTCTTTAAGCTCATAGGCACAGAAAATGCCTCCCGGGCCTGCTCCGACAATGATAACGTCATAATTTTTGTCCATAATAAAAATCTCCTCTGCCAAATAATGATATTAAGGCTTCCCCCATTAAGCCCATATCAGCATATCTAAAACATTGCCCAAATGCCGTTAATAAGCACTTCTATAATACCACAAATCAGTCTCTATGGGGACGTTTATAGCTTAAGGGCCAAGCAAATATAGTACAGTAACTGCCTGCTCATGTCAAAGGAGTTTTCACTTATTTTTATTCAACCTTCCCAATTGGACGGTGCAGCATCATCAAAGCGGGAAGGTTGAGTAAATTATACAAAGAAAAGAAATACATTAATTTTTATCAACCAAAGTGATTAAATTTATCACTATTATAATTAAATTATTGTGTTAAGATAAGTTTTATCAACTAAGATATTATAAAAATAATATGTTGTTCCGATGTATGTATAAATAAGATCAAGAAATAAGACCTTAAACATTGTAAATTCAAGTTTTTTAGATATAACCGGATTATGGAGGAGCAGTACAATTATGAAGAATTATCAGAAGTACCAGAGACAGTATTTCATGCCACCGACATGCACCTACGATTGGGTCAAAAAGGACTATATAGATCATCCTCCAATCTGGTGCAGTGTGGATCTGCGAGATGGCAACCAGGCACTCATCGAGCCTATGAGCCTTGAAGAGAAGCTTGAGTTCTTTACTATGCTCGTAAAGCTTGGTTTTAAAGAGATAGAGATCGGATTCCCGGCTGCATCGGACACTGAGTTTGAATTCGCAAGAACTCTTATCGAGAAGAATATGATCCCTGATGATGTTACTATTCAGGTTCTCACACAAGCAAGAGAACATATCATCAAGAAGACTTTTGAAGCTGTAAAGGGAGCACCAAGAGCCATCATCCATCTCTACAACTCTACTTCTGTTGCCCAGCGCGAACAGGTTTTCCATAAGGACAAAGATGAGATCATGAAGATCGCCGTAGAAGGTGCCAAGCTTCTTGATAAGCTCACCAAAGAAACCGACGGCAACTTTTCTTTTGAGTATTCACCTGAATCCTTCCCGGGGACTGAAGTTGACTACGCTGTTGATGTATGTAATGCAGTTCTTGATATATGGAAGCCGACTCCTGATCACAAGGTCATCATCAATATCCCAACTACAGTTGAGATCGCAATGCCTCATGTATTTGCAACTCAGGTTGAGTATATTCACAAGAACCTCAAATACCGTAACAGCGTAACATTATCACTTCACCCTCACAATGACAGAGGAAGCGGCGTAAGCGATGCCGAGCTTGGAATGCTTGCGGGCGCAGACCGTATCGAAGGAACTCTCTTTGGTAACGGCGAGCGTACAGGTAATGTTGATATAGTAACTCTTGCTGTAAATATGTTCTCACATGGTATCGATCCTGAACTTGACTTCTCCAACATTCAGGAAGTCGGCGAAGCCTATGAAAGGCTTACAGGAATGCATATCCACGAACGTACTCCCTATGCAGGAGCCCTTGTATTCACTGCATTCTCAGGATCACATCAGGATGCTATCTCCAAGGGCTTCACATGGCACATGGAAGGCAAAGACGACGGATTCTGGACTGTGCCTTATCTTCCTATCGATCCAAAGGATCTTGGAAGAAAGTACGAAGGCGATGTTATCAGGATCAACTCCCAGTCCGGTAAAGGCGGCGTAAGCTTCATCTTAAAGACCAGATACGGACTTACTATTCCTAAAGAGATGCAGCCTGATGTCAGCTACACCATGAAGGGCATCTCAGACAGAGAGCATGCAGAGCTCACACCTGAGCGTATCAGAGATGAATTCGAAGCTAAGTATGTCAGAGGCGCAGGCGTATTCCAGATCCTGGAATGCCACTTCAAGCAGGGCGAAGGCATCCTTGCAGAGCTCACCATCCTCCACGGAGGCAAAGAGCACGTTATCGAAGCTTCCGGTAATGGTCGTCTTGACGCTGTAAGTAACGGTCTTAAGCAGTATTTTGATATTACTTATGAACTTTCCACCTACGAAGAGCACGCTCTTTCAAAGGGATCCTCTTCCAAGGCTATCGCTTATGTTGGCATAACCAAGGACAACCAGACCTACTGGGGCGTAGGCAATGATGAAGATATCATCCGCTCTTCCATCAACGCTTTGTGCGTAGCTGTAAACCAGCTCGAGCAGATCAAAGAGCTCCTTAGTAACAAGGACGAGCGTATCAACGCCATCATCAACTATATACAGGAGAACTTCCTTACAGTTACACTTGACGATCTCTCCCACAAGTTCTATCTCTCAAAGCCATATCTTTCCAAATACATCAAGGAAAAGAGCGGCAAGACATTTGGTGAGAACTTAAAGCAGGTAAGACTTAAGAAAGCTTCTACACTGCTAAAGAACGGAAATATGAAAGTAGAACGAGTCGCAGAAGCATCCGGCTACCAGAACGTGGAACACTTCAACAGACTCTTTAAGAAAAAGTATGGAATGACACCTGTACAGTATCGTACAAGTGCAAGAAACTAAATCAATCATGCCTCGTACTGCCACTGGCTGTATGAGGCATGATAAGCGTTATATTCTAGTATTTATCTAACCAATATCTTTAGAAGTTCCTCACAGCCGGCATATGTCTCATCATAGCAGGTCTGGAAATCTCTGGTATACCAAGGATCTGCGATCTCACCGCTATCGCCTGTATAGCTCTTTAAAAGGTGAACCTTATGTCCTATATCAGGGCCGCATATTCTGGCTATCTCTCTTACATTCTCATTATCAAATGCAATAATATAGTCCCAATCCCAGTATTCATCATGTTTGAGTCTTCTGGCTCTCTTCTTGCTGCAATTAATGCCATGCTCTTCTAATAGCTTTTTAACAGGCGGATAGACATGATTGCCTATCTCCTCTGTGCTTGTGGCAGCTGACTCTATAAGAAGATCAGCTTCTGTCCAGCCCTTTCTGGCTGCTATATCTCTTAGTAAATATTCTCCCATTGGAGATCTACAGATGTTGCCGTGGCAGACGAATAAAATTTTTATCATAGATTTTGGCTCCTTGTAATTCTGAGTTATTCCCTGTAATGCGCACCGTTACGGGATATAAATAGTGTTCATATATCACGGTGACAGCCTTCCTATAAACAACGTTATATCTAGTTGTCTTTTAATTGCTCCATAAGCTCCGGAATATCGTATTTGAGCGTTTCATACACAATCTCAAGATCCACATTTCCATAATCATGTACTATCCGATTTCTAAGCCCCGACATTGCATCCCACGGAATTTTACTATTTTCAGCCTTATACTCCAGTGATAGCTTCTTAGCATTTTCAGAAATCTGAATCATTCTAAAGAGCATTGAATCAAGAAGGATTTCGCTTTCATTTAGCCCCTGTAAATCTACATCCTTCATGTGAATTACAATAAATGCGATATCTTTCTTTATCTTTTCAAGATAATAATGATCATTTTTAATATTATCCATAAATTCTAATACCATCCCTTAATATTTCATTTGTAAGTTCCAGATTATCTTTAAGCTGATCCAAATTAAGGACATCTACTCTTTTATGCAATGTCGTTCTTAATTTCTCGACAAGGCCATAAAATTTCAGTCCCTTAATATCAGTTGATATAAGAAAATCAAGATCACTGGACTCGTTGGCTTTTCCCTTTGCATAAGAACCAAACAAAATGCAATAATGGACAGGATATTCATCAAATACTTCTTTACACTTGCCTTTGATAAAATCCATATCTAAAATACCATGCTCTTCATCAATAGGATTCAATGCCTTAAGTCTATCCAAAATGTAGGCATATTTGATTGTACCCTCTTTATCCGTATCGTTTTCATATGATTTATATGATCTAAGCGAGATTCCAATCAAATCTGCAACCTGCTGTTGTGTAAGTTTTTTTTCTAATCTCAGTTCTTTAATCTCGCTCATTTTGCACCTCTTATTCAGAACGAGTGCAATATTTGCACTTGCATATATAAATTATGCAATATTTGCACTTTATTGTCAAATCCGAGTGCAATTAGTATAATCCTGCTTTCTTTATAAAAAGAGGAATGTCATATTCATCTTTGCCATTTGGAGTAAATCCAATAGATTTCCAAAATCTGATTAAGTCCTCTTTAGTACTGTTTATTTGTTTTAATATATTACTGAACCCAAGAATATTTAATACTATTTTTTCTTCAAATTCTTTATTTTGTCCTTCCATCGCGGTTCTTTAAAATTTATTTGCACTACAACTTGTGGCGTAATTGATAGATAATAAAAAACAGGGAAAAATATAGACCAGTACGGGATGGACTTCCCCAAGGGTACTGGTCTATGTAAGGTTCTATTTAGTTTTCAATCGATATACAGGCATTTACGCAGTTAGCTTCGAAAATAATCTGCATATCACAAAAATAAATCATCTAATGTTATTATGTTAGTAAATATCCCGCTATATTCATTTTTCTTCAGTCCAAAAGTTGTTATCAAGGTGCTCCGAACGACAGTCTTTTTATTAACTTCTTTCACTAACATCTCCTGCCTTCTAAGCAGTTTTCGATAATAATCGCCCGTTACAGCAAAATCATCGCCATAGAATTTTACTTCACACATATTTAATACATTGTCATTTCTCAAAAGCAGTAAGTCTATCTGTGCTCCTTCTTCATCATCTTCACGTTTCGACCAAGCTGACGCAGAGGTTGTAACGCCTGATATTCCCAGTGCTTTTTTTATTTGAGGAATATGGTTGAAGCATACATTTTCAAACGAATATCCTCGCCAAACAACTACTGACTGAGATGCCAGATTATGTTGCCAATACTCATCGTCACCACTTTCGATTGCTTCTCGAAAATGAAGATAAAAAAGGCAAAATGGGTCAGTAAGTTTATAATGCTCCTCTCTCTTTCCCAAACCAAATGGCACATATTTTACAACAAAATCACTGGTCACCAAAGCTTTTAAGTATCTGGATAATCCACCTCCATTTGAAAAACCGGTTCTTTCAGATATTTCCTTCCTGGTGTAACCGGCGTTTCGTGTGAACAACACCTCCAGTATTTTTTTCATTGCTTCAGGATTAACAAATATCGATTCAAATAAACGGTTATATTCATCCTTAAGTGCAGCATTTCTTTCAAAGAAAAGCTTATCTATATTTTGAGCCAAACTTAATTCCGGGTCAAAATATCCCATATAATACGGTATTCCACCTAATATCATATAGCTTTGGACTATATCATAGCTTGATAATGCAACATAATTCTCTTTATAGAATTCCTCACATTCTCTTAAAGAAAACGGGGATAGTTTGATCTGATAAGTAACCCTGTTATACAGTCCACCATGATTATTTATAAGGTTATCGAGAATCCAAGAATTTGCACTTCCGCAAACTACAACCATGAGATTCTTTCTGTGACAACCCCAATTATTCCAAAAGCCTTCGAATGCCCTGAGGAAATCTGATCTGGGTGTATCAAGCCATGGCAATTCATCTATGAAAACCAATTGTCTGGATCCATCATCTATTTTCTGAAGGTATTTTTCCAACAAAAGAAAGGCATCAAGCCAATTATTCGGTTTTTCACACTCTTCCATTCCTTGAATTATCAAAGAATTATAGAAGTGATCCAGTTGTGCTCTTAATAGGCCGTTAGCTTCCTCGCCCTCTGGAGATAAGCCTGCATGTCTAAATGTTATTCTACCTGCAAAAACTTCATCAACCAAAAAAGTCTTTCCTACGCGACGTCTACCATAGATAGCTACCAGTTCTGCCTTATTTCTGTCATATAGTCTATTAAGATCCTTAATTTCCTGGTCTCTTCCTACCATAATATCCGCCTCCGTTTATTTGGCTCCGAATTATATTTTTTTCATTTCGGAGCCACTTTAATTTTATGATATTGGTTTTTAATTTGGCTGTCAACTGATTTTTTCTTTGTTCGGAGCCACTTAAAGCCAAAATATGGCATAATCTTTCATTCAATATCTATATTCCATGGTGTACCATCAGAGTTAGTGAACGGAGTTGTTTTATTTATGCCTGCAATCAATTTTTGAAGTTGCTTTGCTATGATTGCACGCTCTTTACCATGAATTTCAAGAGTATTAAGAGCTTCTTCTAATATTGTTAGTTTCACTATGATTCACATAAAAAACAGCCGATGATTTTCTTCATCAGCTGTTTTTTCTCAATATCTCTGCGTATTTCTTTAACTTCTACTTAAGATATACTCAATTTGTCCATATTTGTGCCAATCCATTCAGTCATTGCCTTGTTAGTCCTGTACAGTTCCTCGTATTTATCTTTTCCTGCAAAGAAAGCTGTAGACACAAACTGATTTGCCAATATCATATATGGAATAGCTTTCTTTTCCGCTTCTGTCAATTTTACAACACTGTCATATCCGTACATGATCTCTTTCATGACTTCTACCCAGGTAAGTAACTTTTCTTCATTTCCTTCTTCAAAAGTCTCTGACAGTATGGCTGTTGCCGCATAACATGGATCAAATATCCGGGCGTTTTCCTCGCTTAGTTCAAAATCAATAAATCCCCACTTGTCCTTCGCCAGGATAATATTGCTCGGATTCGGATCCCTATGAATCACCTGGCGTGGCAAATCCCTATAGAGATCACAAAACTGCGCTGCATATTTCTCCATAGCTTCCGGATTCATATCGATTTTACCCTTCAAGGCCGGGACCGCCCACTCCCTGACACTCTTTCCTAAGTCCGCTTCATCCGCAATCGTGTCTATCTTGGCAAGCGCAAGATCCAATTGTCCAACGATTTCCCCGATAAACCGTGCTTTATCTTTATAATCGTCAAGATAAAGCCCGCTCGCCATAACTCTCTCGCCTTCAACCTTCCTTGTAAGCGTAAAGTAGAGTTCTCCGACTGTAACATATTCTTTACCATCAATAGTCGGAATAACCGACGGAGCAGTAAGTCCAACACTGTTAAGCGCTTTGGAAATCTGGGTTGCCTTCTTCACCGAGCCAAGATTTGCCGTAAACTTAATCACCATATTGCTTCCTACATACTTTGCGCAGTCGCTGATCTCTCCAGTCTCCGGAAAGACGATATCAGATACTTTCTCATCCTGAAGTTCCCAATTTAAAAGCACCTCAGATATTAACTTGTTACTTACCATGATGTGTTCCTCCTGAAAAACATTAATCCTATAAGGCTTTTTTGCCTTATATTCCCGGAGGTACTGCGCCGGCGTATATCCGATCTCGCGGATAAAAGCTCTATAGAAGCCCGAATATGTTTCGAAACCATACTCGTAAACCACTTCGTTTTTCTTTCGTTCCAAGCCTATCTCATAGATAACATACAAGAGCTTTCTCCTTAAAACATACTGCATAACCGGTATTCCAACAGCTGATTGGAACAATCTGTAAAAGTGAAAAACAGAATATCCCGCAACTTCAGCTAATTCTTCCGCAGTAATGTCTTCTTTTATGTTGCCATCAACATAATCCAATGTTTTCTGGATCATCTCCCTGATCATGCGCAGTTTCCTCCTTTCTGTAATATTTCGTAGCTACACACCAATCTTAGTCTTCTATCATCATAATAGTATTTCCGTTTTTGCTATTTATAAAAAAGCATGTTGCTCGCAACATGCTCGCGCCGAGCGCGGTTGCATTTATGCAACATATACCTTACGCGCGAGTGCGCATCCATAGCGGAGCGCTTTTTATGATATAGGAATTTCGGAGAAATTTCCTATATCATAAAATACCCGCGATCATCCACGTATAGCAGATAACCGCGGTATCATTATTTAGATTTTTGTGTTCAGGACCCAGGCAAAAGCCTTTGCAGTCCTAATGTCAGCATCTTTGAAATGATTGCCCTTGTTCCATTCAAGAATACAGTTCACGCCTCTTTCTTTTAACAGACTCTGAGCTTCGCGTATCCTGTTACCTACAGTCGCCATAACAGGATTACGTGCCTTTTCCTCCTTATCTCCAAGACTAAGATAAACTGTATCCGTTTTAATCTCATTCTTTTTCATATAATCATCAAAACCCGGGAACCACATGGAAGGGGACGCAGCTGCAACGCCTTCAAAAATATCAGTCTGATAAGCAGCCCATAAGGCAAACAGACCTGCCAGAGAATAACCGCCAATGAAATATCTTTTATCCTTGTCATCACATAGCCTGACCAATTCACTAAGAGTCTTTGATGCATCGCCGCCAAAGTTATCTTTACCAAATACAGCCGGCGCCTCCCAGGGGGATAGCTCATTGTTCCAATTATTTATCCTGACAGCAGTCAGGCGCACGCTCATACCGCAGCTACTGGATATTGCCTCAAATTCATTTTCGATTCCCTCAAGGTCATGATCGTCAACAGGCTGGATCAGGACAATGTTGGAACCTGCATTTCCAAATTCGTATGTTTTCATAACTTTTCCTTCTATAATCTGCATCCTGTCAAAAAACATGGTTTAAAAGTTCCGGTCATACCTACAGAAATATATCTGACAGATATTGTTCTCATTTCCTGTATTATACTAAATAAAGTTATACAGCTGTTCCTTATTCATATGATCAAAAAGCCTCCTCTTAGGATAGATTCAGACGTCCTAAGAAAAGGCTACTCGAATTAAAAATTCTTTTCAAGTTAAATCTAAAAATGATAGGTATTAAATCCGCCTAACCATGTTGCCTATCTATAAATCACTGACGTTTTTATCCCCAAACTTCGTTAGCAATTTCTTTAACAAGCTTAAGCTTAGCCCACTGCTGTTCTTCTGTGAGCTTATTGCCGATTTCACATGATGCAAAACCGCACTGAGGACTAAGATAAAGCCTTTCGAGCGGTATATAATTTGCTGCCTCATTGATTCTTGCGCTAACTTTTTCTTTATCCTCAAGAACCGGAGACTTTGTGGTAATAAGACCAAGAACAACCTTTTTATCTTCAGAAATCTTTGAAAGCGGTGCAAAGCCGCCGGATCTCTCATCGTCATATTCAAGGAAAAGGGCATTCACATTTTCTTTTGCAAAAACATAATCAGCAACAGTATCATATGGTCCGCTGGTAAAGTATGTAGAATGATAATTACCTCTGCAGATATGAAAATTGATCACCATATCCTCTGGCTTGTTCAAAAGTGCGAAATTGTTGACTCTAAGAAGCTGCTCCTTAACTTCCTCAATATCTATTCCAACCGACTCATTATTATTCGCTACCCTTCTTCGTAATATAAAGCACATAAGTATCATTAAAAACGATCCTGTCTCCGGCTTCCTTCACCGCACTTCTAAGAGCTTCAAAAAACTCTGTACGGATCGGTTCCGGAATCACAATATGATCACAATGCGTTCCAGAAAAAGCCACATACTCGTCTGCGCTGAACACTCTTTGACCTTTGAACTCATGCTTTTCGACTTCGGTGTATCCGTACTCCGGAGCCGCAGTGTAATGGAACGCTCCATGTTTGTATGGAATGTCCGGCTTATAGTACCTGTCATATAATCCCTGAATCTTATCATACAGCGCTTCATTGGTCGATCTGTACTCAGCGGAAGTAAGCATCATTGCAAGCGTTCCACCGGGTTTTAACAGTTCAAAGGTTTTGGTAAACGCGATCTCCTCCGGAATCCACTGAATGGTAGCCGCCGAATATATCATATCAAACTTCATATCGCCAAAATCATGGGTGATAAAGTCATCGTTCACAATATTAAAGTTTGGCAGCTTTCCGAACTTTTCCTTCATCTTACGATACAGATGCACTCCTAGTTCAATCGCATGATATTCACATCCTGTGCGAAGCACAGGCTCTGTCGCCTGACCGGTTCCAGGGCCGATCTCAAGTACGCGTTTGCCGGGGCCGATCTTTGCTACGGCATTAAGAAAATCAAACAGTTCTTCACTATACTCAGGCCGAAACTTATCAAACTGATCCGGGATAGTGTCAAATACTCTTCTAAATTCATCCTGCTCCAGCTCTTTGATATCTTCGTCCGTAATCGTGCGAAGTTCTCTGTTTTCAACGCGCCAGATCGTTCCGACAGTTTCTATCCGCCCTTCTTTTATAAAAAAAGCACTCATGTCTTCCATTGCATAAACCACGCGGTCCTCAGACATGCGAAGTGTCTGTTCATATCGCCATGTATCCTTCGGATCGTGATGACAGCTTACCGTAATGTTAGTAAACTCAAGTCCCCGGAAAGGTTCCATCGATTCTGAAAAATCCACGGTATTTATGGCCATGTTCATGGAGCCTGCACTTACTCCGAAGATTGCCGCATGAGAGTCAAGTAGTGCCTCGTAGCAATCCTTCCTGCGAATCAGGTCAAGCTGCTCCTCACATACACCGCCGCCCATAAGGAAAATACAATCTGCATTCTCCACCATTTTCTTTGCATCAGAAGGTTCAGTTCTATTATCTATTACACAATGATTCTCAAAAGAAAGCCCCTGCTCGGCAAACATTTCATGCATGCCATCGCAGTCATCATCATTCTGAGCATAGTCATTCGGACACGCCGTAATAAAAACTATACTTTTTCTATGCTTCAGCTCTTCCCGTAACCGCTTCGTTATTTCTTCTGAAAAGTGATGATCCGGAAAGCCGCTGAATACCGCCAATAATTCTTTTCTCATGATCCCCTCCATAATAATCTCATTTATTCAGGCTCATTATATTTTTAATATACTTGTCCCACCTTTATAAAATCTTCAAAATGACTCGCCTAGTCTATACTCAGGGATCCCCAGCTCCTTCGATGCCATTTCAAAATAGTGGTCATCGATATTGGGCCAAGGCGTTGTATCGCCAGCCTTCCTAGCAAGTTCTGCTGCAAGCGATACCATATCTGCCGCATGGTCTATTCCTGTCAGAAGTATCTGGATGTTACTATTAACAAACCACTTTCCCTTTTCATACATTCCTCGGTAAAAGATGTCTTCAATCACTTTATGATTATCGTAAGGAATCTTCAAAAATTCAGGTTTCCAGACATCTTTTCCATCCTGAATATCATCCCATAATATCATGCACTGGGCAAAGCCTGCATCCTTAATAGCTATTCCGACGCATCCAGCATTGAAGTAATATTTATCTTTATAAGCAAACTCTCCCGGAAAATGAGTATGCGCGCAGATCATATAGTCACAGTCGTTCTTCTCAAGCCAGTACTTGGCTTCGTCACTTCCAAGCTGAACAAGCTGCCTTGAATTATCAGGAGATCCGTGACAGCACTTGATAGTAGGATAGCCTTCCTTTACGTAATCAAAACTGATTGGGAGGCTTTTAAAGAACTCAAGATCCTTGTCATCAAGCAGTTCATAAGCATATTTAAGATTCCCGCTTGCTGAATTATAAAGCCATATATTTTCACTAATACCAGTTTCTATATCCCTTTGCTGACCCAGCATATAATCTTCGCGATTACCTCTTAGAAGATGGCATGTATGCGTATCTATAAACTCATACAGATAATCAAGTGTCTCTCTCGTATAAGGTGTGTCAGAAATATAATCTCCAAGGAATAGATCCTCATCGCACCCTTCCTCTTCCAAATACTTGGTGCAAGCTTTAAAAGCCACAATGTTACTATGTATATCTGAAATTACGCCTATTTTCATTAACCTAGACTCTCCTTAACTAGTATTGCTCCACAATAAAAACTATTGTAATAGTAAATGCGAAGCCATGTAAAGCAGATCTTCTATAAAACACTTTCTCTGTAATACGCTTCTTCTGTAATACACTTCCTATGTAAAGCTCATCTTACGCATCTTAAAAATCTGGTATTAATAAAATATCCAAAACTGAACATTTCAACAATACCAAAGTTCAGAGTATATTATTTGTCATAGCAAAGCGTTAAAGGAGTAAAGAAGCGATGAAAAAAACAGACAGCAGAATCTACAACATAACACTAACAGGAATATTCGCAGCACTTATCACTATTTTCACAGCCTATATCGGACATATCCCGGTGGGGGCCCATGGAGGCTATGTCCACTTTGGTGATGGACTTATATATCTTGCGGCAGCAATACTGCCAGCTCCCTATGCAATGGCTGCCGGAGCAATAGGCGGAGGACTTGCAGATCTTCTGACTGCACCGGCATGGGCGATCGCTACCATCATCATCAAGGCACTTTTAGTCCTTCCTTTTACAAACAAAGGATCAACTATACTAAATAAAAGAAATTATATTGCTCCGATAATAGCATATTTAATCTCTCATACTGGTTACTTTATAGCTGAAGCGGTAATGTTCGGGATTAAAACAGCGCTTCTTTCAGGGCTTACAGGAGGTCTGGTACAATCAGGAGGAAGCATGGTCTTCTTCATTCTCCTTGGACAGGCTCTTGACAAGATCAGCTTCAAGTCAAAAGTGGAGGTAACCAATGGCTGATATAATCTACACCTACAAAGACAGCGTATATGCCAATATTACCAACAAGTGCAACTGCCGCTGTACCTTTTGTATAAGATTTGTAAAAGATGGAGTTGGCGATGCAGATACATTGTGGCATCAGGTTAATCCGTCAAAAGAAGAAGTTATTGATGCGATCAAAAGCTTTGATTTTACAGGATATAAAGAACTGGTCTTCTGCGGCTATGGTGAGCCAACCTGCCAGCTTGATATTCTCCTTGATGCTGCTGCCTATGCCAAAAAAGAAAAAGGCCTTAAGATAAGGCTCAACACTAATGGACAGGGCTCAGCTGAGAATGGCCGTGACATAGTCCCTGAGCTTTCCAAAGTAATCGACAGCGTATCTGTAAGTCTCAATGCTCCTTCAAAAAAAAGAATACGAGGATGTCACAAGGCCTATTCTCACCAACGGTTTTGAAAATATGGTTGAATTCACCAAAAGATGCAGAGAGGTTATAGGGGATGTCAGATGGTCTATAGTAGATGTACTTCCGGAAGAAGAAAAGGATAGGTGCATTGCTTTATCAAATGAACATAATATACCGCTTAGAATCAGGAAATACAGCAATAACTAAACATCAATTCTATATAAAATGGGCAGTCGCACTAAGCAATTAGTGCGACTGCTCATTTTCTCTGAACACTTTACACTCTTCTTTGACGAGCAATCTCTACAGCATAGCTTTTTTCTGCCAATTCTGTCGTTTCTGTCAAATCTGTCTAGAAACATTTTTTCTACAAGTTATCCAGCATACAATCTTTTCGCTTTAGTACATTGCCCTGAAGTTTAAGCTCTTTTCCCGAACCAGTAAAAATCAGTATTAAATATCATATTCCTTGGATTTAAGAATCGTGTATTTATCCTCAAACAGTTCCTGACACATCCTAAGCTCTAACTCCTGCCTGTGCTCTAAATGCGCAAGCAGTCCTTCATTCCCGGATACACCATACTTCTTTGCATAAGGCGATTCATCAAAATACCTGATCATAAGCGGATACCACATCTCATTACCATCATCATCAGATCGTTCCTTCCTTATAATATCTATACTTTCAGGAATATTTTCCGTTTTTAAGTAATAGATATGCATGTCCTTACCCTCAAGAGCCTTACAAACTTCTCTATAGAAATCGATTATCTCTTCATCTGACAAGCACCTGTACAGGATCATATCTTCAACTGTATTCTGGAAAAGAGAGCATTCAAAGATCATCTTATCCGTATTCCACCTGCGATATCTGCCAAGTACGATATCCTTAAACTCGTCAAAATCCCTTCGCCCATTATAGATCTCATGCTGCTCAAGATCCCTGTGGAATCCCGGAACATCAGTAATGATCTGCGTATAGCAGATGATCATATGTCCATCTTCCGAGACGCTCTTAGACTCTATTAAAGGCTTTATCTCACTATATTTTTCTAAAATACTGTCGTACTGATCCATGCTCACATAGGCACACCATGCAAGCTCAACCGGTGAATAATCGCCTTCACGAACGGCTTCATGATCCTTATATTTATCTGATAGTTTCCCTACCAGAGTACTCTTACCACTTCCCTGCAATCCTTCAACGAAATAGTTCATATATCACTCAAGTCCTTTCTCTGTCAATCTATATGTTCTGGTACATACTTCTTCTATATATTTTCTGTCATGTGATATACTTATCACCGCTCCTGGAAAAGAAGCTATCATCTTCCTGATAACAGGTCCTGACAGGGGCGAGAAGTTTCTCGTAGGCTCATCCAGAATAAGCACATTGGCATCAGACAGACTCATTTTAAGAAGAAGCACCTTGGCCTTCTGACCACCGGATAACTCTCTTATTGGATGATCCATCTCATCAGCTGTATATTTTAGCGATCCAAGATAAGTCCTGATGCGGGTCCTTACTGCCTTATCTCCTGTATCATCAAGAAATTCAACAGGAGTCACATCAAGATCTAGAAGTTCCTCATAGTTTTGTGGCATGTACTGCGCTTTAATATCGCTCCTTGCAAGAAGCTCTTTAGCCACCTTTTTAAGAAGCGTAGTCTTACCTGCGCCGTTAGTTCCGACTATGCATATCTTCTCGGGCCCTCTTACCCGTAAGAAGATGTCTTTGGCCAGAACCTTAGAATCATCAGGCGTTCTCAGCTCATCGAGACTATACTCTATAACGGTCTTACCGGCAGGCATCGCGGCATCTTCCTTGCCCAGTTTTAAAAAAATAGCCTCTTCCTTTTCAGGCATCTTGGTCATATTTTCATCTTCCTTAGCAAAACGCTTGCCCATAGTTTTTACCGTATGCATCTTGTCTTTGAGATTCTTGCCTACTGCCGGCGCCTGCCTGGATACATTAGATAGAGCATGCTCAACGCTGTTATATACTCTTGCATACTTTTCATCGCGGCGCTTTTTCTCTTTCTTGTCATTAATAGCCAGCTGTTCCTGACGCTGGAAATTCTCAGCTCTTTTTTGTATATAATTTTTGTAATTGTCTCTGACAATAGTATATCTACTCTTTGTTTTCCTAATGATCTGCTCAATATGGATCACCACATTGGCGGTGTTCTCAATAAGAGTCTCATCATGAGATATGAACAAAACTATGTGTTTCCACCCCTTTATAAGCCTTTCCAGCAGTTCCAGCGTACTTATGTCGATATCGTTTGAAGGCTCGTCCAGTAGAAGGACCGTAGGCTTATCCATCAGAAGTCTTAATAGCTGAGCCTTAACTTTCTCGCCGCCTGATAGACTTCCCATTTTCTGATCACTATAATAAAAATCTGTAGAAACCCTGAATTCCTTAGCAAGTTCTGATAATTCTTTTGGATCTTTGTCAAAAAATAGTTTGGCTTCCGAAAAGTATTCATACACCGTTTTATCTTTGTCAACATCTGGCAGTTCCTGAGGAAGGTATCCCATAACCTCTCCGGAAGTTATCAGCTCCCCATCGAATTCTGTATATTCTTCAGCCATCAGCGGATTATATATCCACTTCATAAGCGTTGACTTGCCATTACCTTCTTCCCCGATGATAACAGCCTTATCCCCATCATTTAAAACCATGTTGAATTTATCAAGAATAATCCGTAGATCCTTCTTGTGTGTGATAGTCAGGTCTTTAATCTGTAACATTCAGGCATCCCTCCTTAGACTAAATGCTGCACAAAAATAAGCCTACTTTGCATACGCAAAATAGACTCACACAAATAGACCTACTATTAGTATAAAAAAACAGGCCACGAATGCATGATAATCCAGTTTAAGCGTACACAAAACAGCTGCCATAAGCAGCATTTTCATTACTGATAGTGTTCACTCAAGCTAAATTATCTAATGCTCATTTCATCACCTGTACGTTAGACGCTCTTTCTTTATATTTTCAAAATGATGATAACATCAATGACAAATGGATGCAATCATTTATTTATAATCATGTATCCCTGTTAACTTTGCAATGTTCTCGTTATTCCAATAATCGTTTTCCCATCGAAAATAAACATCTTTTCGCTTTTTAAAAATCCTAATTGGGCTGTCTGTATTGTCATACACATGCAATATATCACATACATCAACCAACTGTCTTTGCCATCTTTGTAATAGTTGATTTTCCACTTCCATTAGGTCCAGCAAAAACAATTACCTCCGGCTTTAAACTCTTCTCTTTATCAGACATACCCTTTCCTCCCGTCAGGGTAAAGTATATATGCACGCTTTGATTCGGCATCATAACCTGACGTAGGAAGTCCTTTAATTTTTCTTATCTCTTCGTCTATACGTATGGATTCCTTAAATCTTTCAGTTAGTTCATCATCTGAAATTCCACAGGTATAATCTAGCTCATTTTTCTCATTTATTTCCTGCATAAGCAACTCCTCAGCTTACTATGTAGTAAAAAGCGACCGCTCTTACCAACATAATACTACAAATATTTTTTTCGCGCGAGTACGCATTCTTAGCGGAGCTTATTTTTGCGTAATAAAAACACTACCCTTTACACCATTCGATGATTATGCCCATCCCCCTTCAAGCGCCGAAAGGACTGCTAATGCAGCCCTTTCGCTCTGAACGTTTTACCATTACTATTATTTTTTCCTATAATCCGTTTAGATCGGACTCACGCTCTTTAACCAATTCCTCTACTTTGTCATCTGCAGACTCTTTTGCTGCTTCTATTTCTTTGTCGGTACTGCCAAGTAGTTTCTCCCATTCTTCATCAGTAAGCTCCCATAAGTCCTTATCTCTTTGTTGGGAAATGAAAAGATTCCGAGTATCTTCAAGCATTTTTAAAACAACTGATGCATCAATAGTCTCATTTGTCATAACTTTTGTAAATGCGATTTTTGACGAAGATATAGCATTATGCCAGTCTTGTTTCTTGGTGACTGCCTCCTCAATAGAGGCATAAATGTTTTGCCCAAACGGATCAACAACCGATTTCATGGAATGGAAGCTTCCAAACTTGTCTGAGGTTCCGGTTCCGTGTGCATCAGCATACTGACAAAATGCAAACATTTCGATAACAGTAGCATTCTTCGGGTCAACCTCATCTACATTTACATCAATAACCTGATCATGCACATGAACCCGAACTATCTTATCTTCAGATCCTGGCTTTATGACCTCAGAAGCGGTCATGACATAGTTGTTATTCTCTCCTACCGGAATTGATCCAATTCCGTGAAGCGGAGTCACTAGCAGTTCGCCAAGATATTCCTCACTTTCAGCTTCAGTAGTCTTTGTATCAACAAGTTCAGATGCATCTATATCTCTTGAGCTCTGATAGGTTATGGTCTGGAACTGGTGCATTATCCCTTGATAAGAATATGCTGTTCTTCCATCATCCAGCTGTGATGCACCAAATTCAGAGTTCCAGACATTAGCAGTTACGACTCTTGTATATCCTTTTTGGGCAGACTTATCATCAATAACTGCTTCCTTTAGTTCCAGTGTGCCATCATTTTTATCAATGACAGCGCTTTGAAAGTTATCTTTTCCAAAAGTCTGATTCGAATAATAGTGGGTACTCTGTACAAATGCACTTTGGGTGTAATAATAACTTCCGTTTGTAATTGTATCTGACATAAGTGTTCCTTTCTGCAGCTAATCTGTCATTCAAAGCCGCACCACTCTCCGTAAAGGGCCAAGTGGTCATAATAGTTTCTCTTTTACATCCCCATATCGTGCTCTTGACACAGAAAATGTACTCCCATCACTTAGTGTAATTACATAGTTCTTTAGTGATACAGCAAAATGGCGGTTTATCATGTAGTACCTATGGCACCTGATAAATCCATGTTTTTCAAACTCTTTCTGAAGAACATCCAGTTTTCTGTATATCTGGAACACTCTTCCATCTACAGTATGAAAAACACATTTCCGTCCGCAGGTATCAATGAAGACAATGTCCTCGTATCTCAAATCCGCATCCCCTTCTACCAACGGAAAACTCATTAGTGCATAAACACCTCCTTTCATAACTCAGGAAACAAAAAGCCGGATATCATGGAATTGTTCATTCCTTTGATATCCGGCAGATCCTTTGCTAATAACTGTATCGGCAAAACAATCAGTTAATTAACACCAATGTAATGAATAGACGGTAACGGTATCCATCAAGTTCCATATAGCTCTTTTCTACGCTCGATGGCTTTTTCGGTCAGCTTTTTGTTTAATTCTTTACGTTTCTGATGTTCTTCAAGCTGTTTTTTCTGCCTGGCTTCTCTTTGAGCACGGCGCCTTGCATTATCACTACTATTATTGCTGCGCCTTCTCTGAGAGCTCTCGCTGCGCATCTTCTCAAGAATCTCATCCAGCTTTTCTGCTGAGCTCAATAGCTCTGACTCACGTCCCTTAATTGCAAGGTCAACATGCTGAATTGTTCCTGCTCCACCGTTTTCCTTAAGAAAGAATCCTGTCTTTCTTACCTTACCGTCCAAGACTCCATCTGTACCATCCAATGTGAACTCAGTATTTTCTGCACCAAGGTATATGGCTCCTACTCCTGAATCTTTGAGGCTCTTTAGCTCATCCTTCCCATCATCTGTCTTGTTCCAGACCTTGAGCTTATCAAACGACTCATCATTCTCATCGATCCAGCCATTTCCATCAGTATCGTACTCCGCCAGATCCTTAAAACCATCTCCGCTCTTTACTCCAAAGAGCTCTTTGCCATCATTTATCTTGCCATCACCGTTTTTATCAATGGCAAGGAATCCGCTTCCAGCTTTGGTCATGGAGATCTCGTCCTTCTTACCATTCGCATCTAGATCAAATGTAAACTTCTTATCACTTAGCCCGGAAGTCTGCGCACTTGTATTAATGATCAAGGGATCAAAAAGATTATCCAGAGGTGAAGACATAGCTATGAAAGTTTCATGTTCTTTTTTTCTTGCCATGCTTACATCAATATCTACCTCGATCTGCCTTCCATCCTCTGTCTGTACCTTGCCGGATGCTCTGTAATCCGTTTTTTCTTTTTCAACATACTTTTCTACAAATCCTGCAAAAAATTCGCCAGTCCCTGCACCAGTTGTTGCCAAATCCTTTTGATAGCTGTAGTTTGCACCTGAATTCACAACACTATTGGCTATCTTCATAAAACTCACCTCTTTATCAACACACACTTATCTGTTTCCATTAAATCCAGCTTGAAAACATGGATGAAAGAAGTGATGAATAGCCTCCGTACCCGCCTAGAAAGCTGTTTGCTGCGTATATGCCATTAGGACCATATATTCCGCTCGTAGCTATGTTATACCTTGAAGCCGCCACAGCTGCCTGAGATGTAAGAGAAGCATTGCTTCTCATCCTCTGGCCAAAGGATGCACTTTCTCCAAAAGTTTTCTTTACTTCAGCTTTATCTGCGCCTTTAAACACAGCTTCATCAACAGACAGTTCACCTGTTTTGCTGTTAAAACCTATACCTATTTTCCTCAGATCTGATATATTTTTATATACATCCTCTCTCATCCATCCTGCTTGGTTTCTTACTGCTGTACTTGTGAAATTTCTGGCACTTCTATTTACTTCGTTATAGCCTTCCACAAAGTTCTTCACAGTCTTTAAAAGCTGATCAGAATTTTCTTCCTCATACAATGCATCATTTGAAAGCTTCATACCGGCATTCTCAACTTCAACTGCGCCAAGTGCAACGCTCTGATCTGACATATAGCTATTGTTGTACGTGGAATTGAAGGCTTTATTCATAGCCTTTATAGTATTCGGACTAAGCCCGAAATGACTATTATTAAATCCAAGCTGTGACGTTCGTGATGTACCACGAACACCTGTGATCATGTTCCTGCTGTTTATTTGAGACGTTCCATGTCTGTTCCAGATACTGGAGGCTCCGCCTATCCTGCTTGTAAGGACATCAAAATAGCTTTGTCCAAAGTTCATAAAATCACCTCCTTCTATGAACGTACGCTTTGTTTCAAACTTAACCTCATGTCGCGAGCAAAGCGAGTGACTAATGGTTCAAATTGATGGAGCTCGCTTCATCAATTTTGGTTTGAAAGTGGAATACTTTCAAACTTAGTATCGTCCTTAGAAAGAGGCGTATAAATAGCTTTGGCATGAATGGACATTCTGGTGTAATGAATAGTTATCATCTTGCATTTTGCAGCATTACTTTAACTTCAAAAGTCCTATCTTCTGTTTTAATATCTACTGCTCCCAGATACTTTTCTGCTATACTGGCAACACTCTTAAGCCCAATGCCATGAGGACCCAAGTCAGGATCAGTTTTCTTTTTGCTGATTATTCCATTATCATTATTCCGAATCACCTCTCCATCATAAGAGTTTTCGATTCTGATCAGATAAAAATTAGCCTTTGATGCTCCACTAAGCCTTATATATCGCTCATCTGCAGGAATAGATGTTATGGCTTCGATCGCATTGTCCAAAAGGTTGTTAAGAATAATTGCCATATCTATAGCCGTGATTCCTTTATCTTCGGTAAAAGAGAAATCGCAGTCAAATATGCATGACTTTTTCTCACAGATAGCTGCTGCCTCATTTATGACAACATCGGTAACTGCATTCCCTGTAGAGTATTTCACTGCGCCACTACTAAGTTCTATATCCATTTCACTAAGGAACTTCGAAGCATCTTTATATCTGCCACCATCCAGAAAGCTTTTCAGGATCATTAGTTTTCCAGCCATATCATGGCGGAGTGTTCTTATCTGTTCCTGATACTTTTCTGTGTACTCTATCTTTTTTCGTATATATCCCTGCTCCTGCACCTGTTCCTGAAGTAAAAGATCTTCTTCCTTTAATCTTCTGTATCTTTGCCATGTTGCAATGGCTGACATTTCACCTATAAAAATGAGAGTCGCCAGAACAGGCATCATCCATTCGAGATCTTTCTTTTCATCAAAAAGTATAAAGACCTCGTTTTCCAAGGGAACTATCATGACCTCTGCAATCATGTACACCATAAAATAAGAGATTATTGAATAGACAGACAGATACAGAGCTTCAGTCCAGGACATATCATATTTCTTTTTGCATATCATTTTAATAATACAATGCGAGATCATAGAAAAAACTATCAAAAGAATAATTGAGATGGCAAAAAGACATGCCATCCTTCCATACATCTCGTCCATTACATTTTCTGATGAATAATTCAAAGTCTCTATGAGCAGGTCACTAAAAATGTCATTAGTCACTATATTTATCAAAAACCATACATAGAAAACATTGGTCCATAGAAGCAATACAAAAGCGATATGCGGCATATACTGCCTGTTATAGAAAAAGAAGACAGCAAGAACCGTGATAAGACTTATATATGTCCATATACCTCTTGTTGATATGGGTAGAGAAAATAAAACTAAGCCTTCTACTGTCACTACTGCTGAAAGAATTATGTTTTTCTTTTTATCAAGTACAGAGTCACTGATAAATGTCTTTATCATCAGTCCTAGAAATATACCTCTAACCAGGATCATGGCATAACCATAGCCATCCTGAAATACAGAAAAAAGTTCTTTTGACATAAGCCATCAACTCCCAACTATTTTATGATATAAAATCCATGTATGCTTTGGTAAAGTCAGGATACTTATACTTCGAAATTAAAAGAAAATCACCATTGTCCATATAAACTTCTGTTCTTGAATACCCCTTGACATGCTGCATGTTTACCAGAAATCCTCTATGAATCCTGAAAAATGATCTACCCAGTATTTTCTCAAACTCCTCCATCTTTTTGTAAACATCATATGTATTATCTTTAAGATGGACCATAGTCTTTCTCCCGCTACTTTCAATATAGAGGATATCCTTAAGGGCTGCATTTACAGTTATTCTCCCAGATTGAAAGGTAATGCTCTCAGCTTCTTTTTCCTCATAAATGGTCTCGCATACCATCTGCGCATCCAGTCTTGACAGCTCATCTACTGCTCTTTGAAGCTCAGCTTCGAACATTTCACGTGTTATAGGCTTTAACAGGTATCCATATGCCCTTACCTCAAAAGCATCTCCCATCCTGTCTGGAATCCCTGTTACATATATTATCAGAGGCCTTGAAGCACGCATACTTCTGCCACTTTTTTCTATTCTCTTACCAAGTTCTCTTGCAGTATCGATACCATCAGCCTCGCCCATTGCTATGTCTAGAAAAAGGATATCAAGCTTCGCTCCGGCATCAATATCTTTGAGCAGCTTTTCCCCAGAATCATATTCTTTTATCACCCCTTTATATGGGCTCTTTAAAAGCCAACCGGCAATCAGGCTTCTGACAACTTCCTCGTCATCACATACTGCAAAATGATATTTATCCATTTGCATTTTCCTCAATTCGCATTTGTTTGGTGATATGCCTTGATAACACAAAAATGCTTAGCACGGACATCCATGTAAGCATTTATACTTAAACTATATTTATAATATTATCATGAATCATACTCTTTATATATTCATGTCATGAACGGACAGTTTATTGTAATGAATAGAACTTAAATATTCATAAAAGTCGAAAACAGCGCTTATCCAATCAACAATCAAAATCAGGTGCCTTGGTTCCTACTTCTAACATAATAATCCTCCTCTGAGATTGAATTTACGTTCTATACAATCTACCAGGTCAAATCTGATCATCTATAGCACTTCCTTTTACATCGTTTGATAGAAGACTCAACTTGTTGAGAATATTGTTAATCTCAAGGTTAACTGCATCCTGAGTATCCTCCATAGACGCTCCGTCTGAGATTATCATCTTCTGCATACTATCAGCATCGATATTATCTGCTTCAGCGCGCTCACGCCTTGCTACAGCTCTCTTAGCATCTGCGCTAGTCCTCTGGCTCTCTGCAGCATGTTCTTTGATATTTTCGATCATCTCCTGCTGCATAGCTTCTTTTTCAAGCTTCTTCGCCTCTTCCTTCTTCTCTTCTTTCTTCTCTTCTGCAGCCTCTTTTGCCTCTTCTTCGCGCTCTTTCTGCTCTTCATCCACATTATCGATCATTTCCTGTGTCAACAGAGCTACCGTCTCATCATTCGAAGCCTCCATGATTTCCTCAGCTGCATCCTGTGCTTTGAGCATATCCTGGGATTTAAGACGTTCTCTTTTCATGTCAGCATATCCTTGAACATTCCCTGCCTGCTGAGCTTTGGCCTGATCGATATCGAGCGCATTCTGCTGATTCTTCGCCACATAGAAAAGAGCCTGCTGCTGATACTCTGAGAGCTTTCCCATCTCTTCGTCTGAGAGACCGTCTTTTGAATGATTCAACTTAAGAGCAAGCTGGTCAAGATTCTTATTTTCTTCGCTGTCTGGATCAATCCCATATTGTTCCTGAAGCTCTTTTAACTTAGCATCATTGTCCCTGGTATCAGTGCTCTTCTCATTGATCACATCCTGCAGACGCTTGATCTCATCTTTGATCCCCTGCATCTGCGCATCAAGCTTCTTCTCGCCTCCAAAAGCATCGGAGACAACCTTAAGTGCCTGCTTTCTTGCAAGTCCCTTGCGCTGATCTATCAGGCTCTCACCCTTAAGATTGGCGCCTGAGATCGAATTCATGTTGCCATTCTTATTAGTTTTATTTGTAGCGCCATTGATTAACTGTGTATTGTCATTACCCTGAAATGGGGGCTTTTGTATCTTCATAATTCACCTCGTGCATATGAACGACATAACTCCTTTTCTGTTATATCGTCATATAACCTTTAGCAGCTTATAGAAATGTCACCAATGGATTCATTTATGTCATAATTAGATAGCTCAGGCTCTGGCATCGAAATTCCCAAATGGATTAAATTGCGTTTGTTCAGACAGCTTCCCGGAAAACTTTTTGGTCAGGTCCTCTAAGTCTTTTCCATGTATCTCCATGGAATGCATGCCATCTTGCACTTCCAAAGCTTTTTGTTCCTGCTCAAGTCTCTTTTCCGCTTCCTTCTGCTCAGCCCGTTTCTCTTTTACTCTTTCAAGCCATTTGTCTATCTCGGGATCGTTTCCTCCGCCATCCGTTACAGTAAGTGTACACATTGTGCTGTACTCTTCACCAAATTCGATTGTCACAGACTTAAGCGTTGCCCCATGAGCTTTTGCAGACTCTTGAGCTGCCTTGATGTAATCAGGAGCTTTCGCCAGCTCTCTTTCAAGCCATGCGCCTGTCTTCTCATCTGCCATAGCCTTTTTTAGAAGTCCACCTGTGACAGAAACAGCTGAATTTGGTCCCCGAGTCAGGCAACCGTATTTCTGTGTCAGGTAGTTAGAATATTCTTTAACTGAATTTGGCTTTTTCTGAGTTAATTCTTTCCCGGCCACCGGGTACCTATCGGATAGACCAGCAATCTTCATGCTTCTGTTCCTTTCTCTTTTGAGCTGTAGTAATCCTCAAACAGTTTATTCGCTGCGTTCATAGTCTCCTTACATATGGATGGCAACTCTCTGCCCCAGGTCTTGGTAGCCTGCTTAAAGCCTTTCTCCATAGCTTTTTGCATCTCTTTCATCTTGTCTACATCATCGCCGGCAAGAGCTGATGCGAAATCAAAGAGCCTTTGGGAAGTCTGCTTTACGCCGTAATAGCCGTCTTCTGAAATATCTTTTTGCGCCTGAGCCTTGGTCGCAGCATCAACTGTAAATTTCCCACCTGCAAGCTGCCTCCAGAAGTCATCACCCTTGGCAGTTCCATAAGCACCCACCTGACCTTGCAGCGTTTTCTGAACAATTGAGATCAGATTGTTTCTCTGTTGTTCTTCTGCAGCCTTGAGCTGCTGGACTATGGCAGCCCTGTCTTCTTTGGACTTCTTATAGATAGCCTTTTCATCAGCTTTTTCACTCTTTGCTGCCTGCGCACTTGCATCCTGCTTATCATAGATAACTCCGGACTGTGCTGCAGATGCAGCTTTTTCTTTTCCCTTATCATCATTCTTGGTCCAGTCAGGCTCCGTGTTCCCATTTACGCCAATATAATTGTTTGTTCCATAATTAGTGTTAATTCCTATACTCATAATTCCTGCCTCCTTTGTTCTTCCTTGAAAAAATACCTTGCTCCGTTCCCAGAGTTATCTTGCTTCTTCTTGAAATGCCCCATAGCCTAGTCTCCAGGAGCTCTTTTGGATTAACATCTGTTAATCCTTTTATCAAAAAAATATCACATCTCTGCATCAAATGCTCCGCCTGTTTCTACAGTTGTATTTGCCGTTCCTGTATCCATCACAGTCATGTCCACACCTCCAAGCGATAGCATCACTCCGCTATCATATGCCCCAGCTCCTGCAAAAGAGCTTTTTCCGGCATTCTCCTTCTCCGACTGTAGCCGGTCAAATAGCGCCTTGAGATACTTAAGATCTGCCTTTAATATATCTCTTGCTTCATCTGATCTATGCTTGACCTTGAGCTGCTCTAAGTCCTCAGGTGTCATGGATCCTGAAAGAGCCTCTGCCATCTCGTCAAGCTCTTCGTCCAGCTCTACCGTCTCCTTTGCCATCTCCATCATCTCATCAGCGCTTAGTTCTAACTTCTCCATAAGGGCTTCAAACTCGGCCTGCTCAAGCTCTTTGATCTCTTCCTCAGACTCTGCTTCATCAGGCGATTCCTCCGGCTCTACTGGCATTTCCTCCTCAGCCTTGATATTCCTTTCTGCAGCCTCTTCCATCTTAAGGTTTTTCTTTTTCTTATTGCATGCCCTCATCACCATCTCCGCATGCAAGATTGCCCGCAGTACCTCTTCTTCATCCGTATCACCGTTTTTTAGCTGCTTTTTCAAAAGTCCTATTTTCGCCCTGATGCTGTTAGACACCTGCATTGCTTTAGTTGAGGTCTTGGCCTGAAGAACCTGAGATGATACCTGCTTGAAGCTATATAGGGCTGGTTTCTTTTTCTTTGCTGTCTGCTTCATCGGCCTGCTTATTCCAATGGTTCCGACATGATTGCCGTATGCATCATAGAGTCTTTTTCTATAATGAGTTGTGTTACCACTCACAGTGACATCCCATCCGTTCATATGACCACCTCCTGTCATGGGAGTACGTGCCGGATCTTCCTTGATCCAATGATCGTATATACAATCCCGGTGATGAGCGCTTATGCGTTAATATTTTGTTTCTCAATTACCAACTTTTTGAGGGCGTTTTGGTTCCCTTGACTCCGTCTAGGGGTCACTTTGGTGCATTGCAGTAGCTACAGCCACATGATGATGCGATTCCAGATATCGATTTCAGTATGATTGATTATTGTTATAGTACCGCTACTTATATCACCTGCATCAATTTCTCCCCAGCCTCCGCCGCCACCGATTCCGGGAATCTTATAATATCCTCCTACTGAAAAATAAAAATATCCGCCCCCGGTTCTTGCTTCCGGATATTTTTCAAATAGTGCATCTGCATCAACATAGATGTACTCATCGTCATAACCGGTTACTACAGACTGGTCATAGTCTACAAAAATATCACTAATATCATTAAAATTATTCGAAAAGCATACAGAGCTGATTTCATCATTGTAATTGATTCTTTCGTAAGAGCCTGCCTTAACCAGGCCTATTCCTGCTACGACTAGCATTATAGTCACCACTATCAAGGCCGTAAGTGTTCTTGTGTTATAAGCTTTGTGACAAGCGATCCTTTCAAGGCGTTTTCTAATTGCCATAAAGCTATCATCTACAGCAAAAGACATCCCGTTTTCAAGTCCAAGTTTCTTCCTGATATCAAGCATATCCTTCGCACATCCAATAATTGCCTCTCCATAATCATATGCATTTATCCTGCCTCTCTGGATGGTAACTGCATCGCATACATCCTCAAGATCTCTTTTAAAAAACCTGACACATATATGAAGTAATATATTGGGCCACAGAAGTGTTCTGAGAATGTCATATGCAAGTAGTATCCACAGGTGTCCAAGCCGTATATGCGTTTCTTCATGTCTTATAACTACAAAGAGCCTACTATCATCAATATCTTCCGGTATGACAATGACCGGCTTAATGCATCCTGTGCAAAAAGAAGACACCTGCCCCGGATACTCTTTGATCGTATATTTGGAACTAAATCTTTTGGAATCATACAAATGGTCAACTCTTCTACGAAGTCTCTTTCTTTTTGTAATAAACACAAGACCTGTAACAGCTATACCGGCACAATACAATACGCTTATCCATCTGGTAACACACAGTTCATACCACCAATAGAATAGTTTAAATCCTACATACGTCTGATAATACAGATGCAGCTTTCCGCAAAAAATAACAGGGATCAAAAGACACCATAGAGCTGCTCTTCCAAAAATATGTTTTGAAAAAACAGTGCTTCTTAGTATCAAAATGATTCCTGTAACAAATACAGACATAATAGCGCAAAAACCAAGTATGGTCGCAAAATAGACACATACAAATTCTAAAAAAAAGTATAGATTAGATAAGAATAATTGCGTTCCCTGCATATTAACCCCTTTGCTCATCCTTGAGCTGTCTACTTATTCTTCTTTGCTCTTGACAGTATGTTTTCAAGCTCTTTAATCTGATCATCCGACAGTTTCCCTGCATCAAGTAATGTGAACGCAGCAGACAATCTATTGCCTTCAAAAAAGCTTTCTGCAAAAGCACTGCTTTTAGCCTTCCTGCATTCTTCCCGGCTTTTTACAGGCATATAATGATAAACCCTACTATCATCAGGATCTATGGTATATGTAAGCATCCCCTTCTTACAAAGCCTGTTGATCAAAACCCTGACCATTCTCTGAGTCATAGTCGAAGACTTTGGAAGCTTATCGCATATCTGAGCCGACGTAAGATCATGCCCGCATCTCCAAAGCGTCTCCATGATCATCCATTCACTTTCACTTGGTAACATCTCTTCTTTGGTCATAGCTCCACCCGTATACTGAATCTGCAATTTTTCGCTGTATCCGCCCGTATTCTGAATCTACAATTTTCGCTGTATCCACCTATATTCTGAATCTGCTATTTTTCGCTGTATCCACTTGTATTCTGAATCTACAATTATTCGCTATATCAAACACGCTCATACATCCTGCCTATCTTTGCTTATATATCGGTTAATGCATGTTAATAATTAATAGATGTTATCTTTTCCCTAAGAAAAAAACAGACACAAAATTAACATAAAAGTCAATTCTACGTCTGTGTTATTAATATCTCGCTCAAACTTCGCACTTGGATGGCACTTGGTCGGGACCATGCCCGAGGAAACCTCACCAAGTGCGAAGCCCCAATCTCTCAAAAGAAGCTTAGCTGATTGTCAATATAGGACTTCATCTCGACATCATGGATCACGTCTGTCTCATTGTAATTACCGATCAGGAAAGGAGAATTCGGATCATTCAGTTTCATATTCCTTTTTACAGCTTCTATATCATTATTGGCATAACAGTATCTGCAAAGATGGCCGCAGCTATCATAAGCTCCAATATCTCCTGAAAGATAGCAGGCGCACTCTTTTCTTGCAGGCTTCTTATTAGGGACTATAAGTTTTTGTCCTATAGCCTTCTCATAAGTTGCAATTGTCATGCAGCCGCTGCAATCAGCGCCGTATTCTGATAAGAACTGTCCTTCACCGCAGGGTCTTACAACCATACCATAGGTCTTGGCTATCTTTATTATCTCTTTTCCCAGATAATACTTATCTTCTCTTGATACGGCTCTTGCCTGGGGGTAATTACGCTTAACCTTCTCATATAGATCAATAAAGCTGATAACTACAGTCCGGGTATAGCCGCTAAGAGCTGCTGCCATCTGCTCAAAAGCCTTAAGATGGTACTCTACTGTATACCTCTCATTAACAAGGATCGGATCATATCTCCAACCTATGCTGTTAATACCGACCATGTTAGAGAGTACTTTAAAATCTTCTAAAATCTTGTGTTTATCAGGAACATGCGGCTCGATATCCCTTCCATAGGGAGTGATAGTAACAAACCAGTACTGCCCATAGTCCTTAATCTGATCCATGTACTTAAAAAACGGCGCCGGATTCTTGGAACAGAATCCGACAACATCCACTGTTTCAGGACTAAGTCTGTACCTGCTGACCTGCTCCTTATTAAAAGGATTTCTGACACATACAACCTGCTCCTTAAACCTGTTTGCAAGCCACTTGGGATAGAATGCGGGAATATCAGTCCTTTGACCCGTATTGATGATCATGTAAAACTCCTTAGCTATAGTAAAAGACCATTGTCTCCGTCCCCAGGGATCACTCTACAACTTTCTTCTTGGTGCTAAACCAGAAGATAACAAGAACCAATGCAATCACGAAACTGCATATCGGTGCTATAGGCTGTGTTACTATCACATCACTATTAGTGCTTTCAAATATAAATTTTAATAGAATACTTACGATAAGATTAAGGAAGGAATGAATCATATACAATACAAAACCTGCGCCTTTATTAGCAAGTGCAAGGAGTACGCCAACTACTGCCCAGAATAATGCCAGTCCAACCATAATATAGGAAAAAATTTTAATTCCGTTTACAGTAGCCTGATCTTCAGATGGTAATGAAAGAAAACTGTCATATTTGTTCATGAAGTTCATAAGTCTGCCAAGCTCCATATATGACAATCCGCTATCTCTTATAGTCTTAATAATACCCTTAAGATCATCAAGACCTTCTTCAAGATCATCATTATCATCAAGGATTTCTTCCATAGAATCATCTGCCATGCCATCATCTATAGCCTCGATAGCAGCATCTACTGCTTCCTTCACAGATATCTCCTCTTCAATTAAGTCTTCATCACCTGTGATTTCAGCGATCATTTCAGATATCATATTTTCTCTTATGCTGGTTTCAAAATCAAACTGGATTACTTTTCCGAAAAAGAAAAATAATGATACTGCCAAAATAACTATTGCTATGCACAATCTAACGCTTTTTTTCATCTTATATACCTCTCAATCTTTAAGCATGATTTTTAATGCATCACTACCATTCTATAAGCTTCCCACCTGTACTTCAACAAAGATAGGTCAAAAAGCGCACTTTTTGAGAATTATATGTAAAAAAATGAATAGAGAATGCTTTTATTATTTCGCTATAATTACTTCTATAGGGTACAGGCCGTCACAAGGCCTTGTTGACATATGAACAAAGACATCACATGAAGGAGAAAAGGGTATGGACTACATCTATGAAATGCCGGCAAAAATGCTGGAAGAAGCTACTAACAGGGGGCATCTAGAAGTTGCCGAATATGAATCGCAGACTTATGGTGAGGATTCAAGACCTCTTCACAAGAAAGCTTTGGTATACCTTCCGTATGGTTATAATGAAAACAATAAATATAATGTTCTGTATCTCTTACACGGTGGCGGCTGCAATCACAATTACTGGTTTAAGGATTTCCCGGATACTGTGACAATTCTTGACAATATGATTGCTGATAAGATCTGCGATCCATGCATAATCGTAACACCTACTTTCTATCACGATGAAGAGGATCAGCATACACATGACGAGTCAAGATGTGAGAACTTCAAACATGAACTTCGTAATGATCTTATTCCTTTTATAGAACAAAAATATGCATGCTATACAGAAGGTGATGTGTCAGAAGATAATCTGATCAAAACAAGAGATCACCGCGCTTTTGCAGGTCTTTCGCTTGGTTCTATGACAACCTACCGTGCAGCTTTTTATAATAACTTCGATCTATTTGCATGGTACGGACCATTCTCAGGCTGCTGCGGGCCTTTTGGTAATCATGATGCTGAAGTAGACAGGATCTGCAAGACACTTACAGATGGTAAGTCAAAAGGTTACGAACTAAAATATATGTTCTGTGGTAACGGAGACAAGGATATCGCCTATGAAGAACACAAGGATATCATGGAAAGAGCTGTAAAAGCTTCAGAACTTCTCATCCCTGAAAAGAATTATTCATTCTACGTAATTCCGGGCGGCATACATGACATAAAAGCATGGCAGCTTCACTTATACCATGCACTGCAAGTATTCTTCAAATAATATGCTAAGATCATCCACTACATAGTAAATACTTCCCACTTGTGGCACAGTATTCCCAAAGATTAGCAAAACTTTGGGAATACTCACCATCAAGTTGGAAATCTTAACTGTATACCTTTTTGTACACTATCTTCAGCATCCATGCCTCAGATAAACAAGTGTACAAAAAGGTACTGTTCTCCAAGAACGTATACATATTAACCGAATGATCCTACCTTACCCGTATATCAGTAATTGCACATCTATCGCCTGTCAAAGCCACATATACTTTAGAAGGACTATCTTTTATAGTAGTGGTATTCTCAATGTATATTCCAAGGTTTACAGTAGTTGTTAAGATGCTGCTGCCCTTTCTTTCAATTACCACCTCGCAGTCAATACCTTTTTTGTTCTTCTCTTTCCATTCTTCCCACCCGGGGAAATCATCCTTCTTTTTCATAATGAAATCATTGTCAGCATATTCTTTACTTATATCACTCTCACCATTTATTTTGATAAGAGCATATTCATGGTAGTTATTGCCGCCGACTTGTCCATTATCAGAAGAGTATATGACAACATATGGACAATGCCAGATAAAATTAGCGACCGGAAGACTCATGCTATGAAAATATAATCTAAGTTTGTTCTTGAGCTCTATTCCATCAGTTGCAGCGGATCTTGTCTGGCTTATTTGAACATTTTTGATATCTGATTCTATATGATCTATATAGCTTATCTCTTCTGATATTCGAGGAATATAATTCTCATCAATTGCTTCATCAGTCTTTTCAATAGTTATATCTTTTATTTCACAGTTCTCACCGGTGATTCCTATATATGCAGATGTTGACCCATCTACAAGGGCAATGATATCTTGTTTTTCATAATCATTGCTCCTCATTATGACTTTAACATGATCTTCATACTTAGCAGCTATAATTTCGTATTCATCCTCACCAAGTTTATCAAAACTGCCTGTATTATCAAGTTTAGTCTCAAGTACCCTCCTTGCATGTGTATTTATGTAGTTATAATCAAACCAGATTTCTGCAAATTCCTGATAATTGTAAACCTTAATAGCTTTTTTATCGACATGTACACGTCTGTCATAAGAATCAAACAATATAATAGATGGTGCACTAAATCCATTTGGCGCATCTGTATCAAGCTTGCACTTAAATCTTATCTTAATGATATTCCCTTCAACAGGGATTCCGACAGAGATGCTGCTCCTATACTGCTTACAGGACAACTCTTTTTCTATTATAGACAGATCATCCAGATTCTTGTCCTTAGATTCCTCATCAATTATCTTGACCATTAGCTCTGCAAATTCAGGATCAAAAGCCTTTCCGGCGCCTGTAACAAAAGCTTCTCTTACAACAAAATCCGGACGCTCTTCACGATACCTTTTCTTAGTCGTCATAGTCACATAAGCATCTGCAACTGCAATGATTCTGGCAATCTCAGGTATCTTATCACCTGAAAGTCCTTCAGGATAACCTGTCCCGTCATATCTTTCATGGCTATAATAAGCTCCTATACTAAGAAAAGGATACTCTGTGATATTGGACAATATCTCTCTTCCTATAATAGGCTTTTTCCTGAATGCTTCCTGATCCCACTTGTTCGGGTCTCCTTCATTTTTTATTACTGAATCCGGCACGCCTATAAGCCCGACGTCATGTAATAGTGCTGCATAGTAAGCTTTATCGCAATGTTCATCATCCAGTCCACACCTTGCTGTAATTTTCTTAGCATATTCAGCAACTTTTACTGCATTGCCCTTAGCAAAATCATCCTTTTTCTCAACAGCTGATACAAAGGCCTTTGCAGTCTGATCAAAAAGCCTTTGCATACGCTTGGTTTCGCCTTCTATATTCTGAATTTCTATATTATGAGCATGCTCCACCGTATTATTAATATCAAGATATGTAAAGATATAAAGACTTATTGAAACCGACACCATCGCCATATTAACTAAAGATATACCATATGTAAATATCTGTATTATTCCGCATATTATAGGCACAAAAAGATACAGGACAATCGATATGTAGATCAGTTTACTAAAGTACTTCTTATACTTCCTCATTACCAAATACTGTATTATGGGACATACTACAGGAATAATATAAGCCAGCAAAAACCCCTTTCCTCTATGATATATATTATTTTCATCAAAATAGTAATATATATTAGCATAGGCAGATAAAAATGCCATAAACATTCCAAATACAGAAGCAATCCCAACCCCTTCAAGGCGTTTTGAATTAATCTTAAGTCCTTTTTCATTGACCAAAAGATTCTTAAGATAGATATTAAAGGAAAAAACAACTCCTGATGTCAGCACATATACAAGACAATTGCTGATCCGCACCATAATATATCCCTTAGGGCTTGTATCCCCGGCATAAATATATGCCTGTCTGTCAAACCATAGAAGGAAAAATGCGACTAATTCCATCAGGAACAAAGACCATTTCCTCTTCTCATCCAAAAATTTTGTAATAAGAAGCAGAATAGCCATCATCATACAGGCTCCGCATAAAAGAAGCATCAGATTAAGTTGGTATGTCCTTATTAATTCGATCATATGCCACCCTTACTTGTGCATGACAAAGAATTCATGAAGCTTTTCAAGCAGTTCTTCCCTTTGAATACTCTTAAGAAAGTATCCCTCAGGCTTAAGTGCTACAACCTTCATAACACTCTCCTTGTCACTCTTACCTGTCAGAAACATAACCGGAATATTTTTGGTCTCATCATCACTTCTTAACATCTCAAGAACCTGAGGCCCGCTGGTCACAGGCATCTCATGATCCAAAAGGATTAGATCTACAGTATTTTTGCCAAGCCATTTAATCGCCTGAAGGCCTGAGTTTACCATAAATACTTTATAAGTATCCTTGAGCCATTCTCTTACTATCGCCAGATAATTTGCATCATCATCTACTACCAGAATGCTTTTTTTGAACTCGCCGCTGTTGATCTTGTCAAAATAATTTGTGATTTCCCTGGTATATGCAGCATTATCTACAGGGCGAGAGAAGGTAGTATAGACAAGATGTTCCGGTATCTTGCCGACAAAGTGCTCCAGATCAAGTTGCTCACCTATAAGGATCACCTGCTGACCGTTTGCTTCCATCTTTTCGATCAGGTAATGAATGACTTCATCACTAGGATATGATGCATCAGCCAGATACAGTGTTATAAGTGATACCCCTTCAAGCTTTTTACTTATTTCTTCTACTTTGCTTTGAGCAAACTCACAGGAGATCCTGGCGCTTTGCGCCTTTTCAACAAGAACTCTGACTATAAATGATTCCTTTTCTGCTACTACTAGCATTCGATTATTAGGCATGATCACTCCTTAATCAAATCTTCTACTGATTTATAAGTGTCTCCATTCCATCCCAGTCGAACTGTTTGAGCATTTTTTCAAGATTTGAAATCTTTTCCTTGTCATCACAAGGCACCTTGTACTCTTTTAGCTGATTCAATATAAGCTCCACGGAATCATAATCCATCTGCGGGATTACATCCTTTAATGCACTATAAGCATCTTGCAATTCTTCCAGCGCAATCTCTTGCTTATTGGTATCATCAGATTCGTTTTCTTTAAGCCTGGAAAGTATATTCTCAAACTCAAGATATCCATTTAATAGTTCGTCTGTATACTTGTCTATATATTCTAGATTTTCTTTATTGCCGGCATCTTCAAGGCTTTCAGCCAGTTTGGACATATTGAGAGCACCAATTATTCTAAATGAGCTCTTTAATGCATGAACTTTGATTGTATAAAGTCTTATATCGCCTGATTCATACGCATCCTTTATAACCCTGGCATTGCCTTCTATAGTTTCTGTAAAAAGTTTTAAAGAGAAAATAAACTGAGATATTCCGCCTGAATTCTTGATGCCTTCATCAACATTTATCTGTTCAACTTCATAAATCCAGTTGAGTTCTTCCGGCATACTCTCATTATCTTCTACAACATCATTTATCTCAGGTTCAAACATTATCTGTTTGGGAAGGTGCTTCATGATAGCTTTTTCCAGCGCCCTGCTATCTATAGGCTTAGACAGATAACCTGTAAACCCTTTTGATTTATAGAATTCTTCGCCTGCAGCAGCATTAGCTGTAAGAGCATATACAGGTATATCAGGGTCAGTCTCTCTTATATGTCCTACTGTTTCTATGCCATCCATTCCAGGCATCATATGATCCAGGAGTACTACATTAAACCTTGTGCTTCCCATTTTCTCAAGACACTCTTCGCCGCTTGAAGCAGTCGTTACAAATATCTTTGTAGCTTTCAAAAGTCCCTTTATAACATTAAGATTCATAGGATTATCATCAACTACAAGTACATCTGCATCCGGAGCTATAAAAAGCGGAACATATGGACCCTTGGCAGACGAATCATCATGTTCTACAAAAAGGCCTATGGGAGTATCATCAACTATCTTCTGAGTTATACACAGTATAAAGTCAGACCCCTTTCCGTATACACTCTCGCATGTTAATGTACCACCCAGAAGTTCTGCAAATCTTCTGGATATATCAAGTCCCAGACCTGTTCCCTGAATACCACTGTTTTTCTGCTCATCAAGTCTTTCATATGCTGTAAATAATTTATCTAAATCTTCTTCTTTTACCCCTATTCCTGTATCCTTTACCAAAAAGCGGAGCCTTGCTTCATTTCCCTTTCTCTCATCCATGGAAACACTAAGTATAACGCAGCCGCTATCTGTATATTTAACTGCGTTGGTAAGTAGATTAAGAACTATCTGTTTGATTTTTCCCACATCACCATAAAGAGTTTTGGGAATAAGCTCATCTATTACCACATCAAACATAAGCTCTTTTTCTGTACTCTTAACACGTATCATAGATACGATTGATCTTAACTGTTCAGCTACATCATATTCCTGCTCAACAAGATGCATCTTCCCGGACTCTATTTTGGACATATCCAAAAGGTCGTTGATAAGTCCAAGTAATGTTTCTGAAGCATTCTTGATGTCAAGGGCATAATTAACCATAGCCATGAAATAGCCCTTAGGTACGTCTTCGGGATTTTCTCTCAATATCATCTCATCCATACCAATGATAGTATTGATTGGAGTACGGATCTCGTGTGAGATATTGGCAAGGAATCTCGTCTTGGCCATATTTGCGCGTTCTGCATCGTCTCTGGCCTGTTTTATCTCATTGTACTGTCTTCTGATAACTGTCCCCTTCATTACTCTCCAGACTATTATTCCTGTCATCAAGGCTATAGATAAGATAGCTATAACCCTGATTATCCATAGCTCACTAAGTCTGGCCTTTTTGGTAATATTAAAGATTTCTTCAACAAAGACTTTTTTATCAGCATTGTCCATTACCTGAACATGAAGGATATAATTACCATGTTTCATTCCGGTATACTCAAGAGGAGGTATATTACTCTTGGAAGTCAGAATACCATCGTCTTCATCACCTTCCATATATATTCTTACAAGAGGATCAGTAATTGTATAATCAAGAACTGACAGTCCTATCCTTACTCTTTCGTCACTTGAAGGAATCGTATACTTGCCATCTTCATCTGATATAACCAAATCATTGCCTATATATATGTATTTAATTTTGATCTTAACGGGCACTTTGCCTTCATAAAAATGTTTAATATTGGTTTTACATACTCCGGTTCTTCCCGCAAGATATAAATTACCTTCCTTATCAAAATAGCTGTATGAATCAGCAGTAGGAGAACTTGTAACACCTCCTGACATGGTATATTTCCTATAATTAACAACATTGTCAGAAAGCATCTCTTTGACGTCTACAATATATATTCCCTCTGAAGATATAACCCACATACTGTCACTTTCATCGAATATAACATCGTAGTTATTATGATAAGGAAAAGTTTTGATATTGGTTAATACACCATCCTTCATATATTCTATGGAATTGGATGTAACTATCCAAAACAGGTCTCTTGATTCATCATATTTGATGCGGGATATAACATCACTGGAAAGGCCATCATCCCTTCCTATCTTAGTGATATCATCACCATCTATAACATATATACCATCACCATCAGTTCCTACATATATTATCCCGTTATGCTCTTCAACAGTCCTAAAGACTGTGTTCTTTATAGCATTATTCTTGTAGATGGTACGATCAACCTGTCCGTTTCTGATTATGGCAAGACCTATATTGGTTCCTGCACATATAGAACCGTCACTAGCCTGCGTGGTACATCTTATTTCATTACTCGGCATTCCATTATCTGTAGTAAATCTAATAATTTCTTTATCAGGTGTATAACATATAAGTCCTAAAGAATTACCAAAAGTAGATATCCATAGATTATCCTGATCATCCCTCATCAGGCAGCGAACTCTTGTTGTACCGATAATATGAGTAAGTTTATTTTCGACAATGCTTCCCGTACTATCCAGAATATATAATCCTTGATCAGTACCTACATATAGATTTCCATCAACTACGCAGGTTGAATTGGTCACTTCTCTTGGCAGCCTTGTACTTTGCGACAGGTCTTCAAAATTGCTGGTTACGATCTTCATTATGCCCTGTGTAGAAGATGCAACCCAAAGATTGCCCTGATAATCCGATGTAACCATTTCTATTCCGCTGGATATAGGAAGGTTATCTACATGGTGGAATGTATAATATTCATCAAGATATCCAATCTCTCTGGTAGAAGATATCCATATTCGTTCACAATCATAATTGATCCAGTGTACGGAACTAAGCGGATAGACATTAATAAGTCGCATATCATCGACTTTATCTCCAAATTGTCCATGATAAACCTTACTCTTTTCTGTGCCCAGATAGACATATCCATCATGAGACGGATCTGCCAGAATATTAGTGACTCTATCAGTAAGGCCTATTTCACTACTTGTATAGCACTTGGAAACTTTTTTATCTTCTATAGTAAAAATAATACCGTTTTTGGTCTGTCCATATATTACGCCTGACTTATCAGCACTTAAGCTCAGAATCCTCTCTTCATTTATTCTATTGTCATCGATTACATGAATACTAAGATCGGGATCTATATAACAGACACCTGTTGTAGTCCCAACAAAGATATTTCCTTCCTTGTCTTCAGAAAAAACTCTTATTGAAGATGAAGGCAGTCCATCCTTATATGTAAACCAGGTCATCCCTTTTCCGTCAAGAAGGACAACTCCGTTATCATTAGTTCCAACCCAAATATGTCCAAGGCTATCCTCAAACAGACCTCTACCGCTTGTAAGTCCTTCCGAATAAGTTATCTGTTCAATAGAGGTACCATCATAACAGAATAGTCCGCCATATGTTCCTATCCAAATGTAACCATCTTTGGAGCCCAGGATGCAATTGGCATCAGACGAAGGAAGGCCATTTGATGCATCATAAATAGTTGTAGCATATCCTACTGAATTCAGCTGACCTGAAACCGCATAGCCTCCTCCCAGCTGATATAGACTTTTATCGGGAATGGCATCCTGTTCAGTATTAACAGTCGCATTGATACCGAAAGAAATGCTCCATAAAGTCATAGCAAATAAAACAGCTCCACTAAATAACAATATGAAGTTTTTAATCCGCCTATTATTAAGCATTTTGCTCCTTTAAATGTTCCTGTTATATTTCCTTAGAACAACTTTGACTTCCGGTAGATTGTCCATAAATACCTCTACGCATTTAGGATCAAACTGTGTTCCCGCCCCTTCTTGGATTATAGTAAGCGCCTTTTCCAAAGGAAATGCCGGCTTATATACACGAGGCGACGTAAGTGCATCAAATACATCTGCAACAGCCATAATGCGGGCAGAAAGTGGGATAACCTCTCCATGAAGTCCGTCAGGATATCCCTTGCCGTCCCATCTTTCATGGTGATAAGCCGCCATATTCCTTGCTTCCTTCAGGTAGTTCTCTCCCCTTACAGTACTAATTGCATCTTCCATGATCTTCTTGCCGGATGTGGTATGGGTTTTAATCACCTCATACTCTTCATCTGTAAGCTTGCCCGGCTTATTAAGAATAGCATCCGAAATATTGATCTTGCCTATATCATGAAGAGGTGCTGATCGTACAACGTCCGATATAAACTTCTCATCTATCTTCTCTGCATAATATCCCTTAGCCTGTAATCCCTCTACAATAATCTTGACGTAAGCAGCTGTCTTTTGAATATGTGCTCCGGTGTCAGAATCCCTGTTTTCAACCATATCTGCCATTGTGATGATAAGTCCATCCTGCATATCGGCAGTTGTTTGAGAAAGCCTTCGAAGTTCCCTCATCTGTTCTGATATATTCAGAGTCATCTCACATATAGAATTATAGAGCTGCTCAACTTCATCTTCTGTCTCAATCTCAAGTGCCCTTATCCTCTTAACATTCTTATCAAGCTGCTCCTGTCCATATCCCATTTCTGCAAAATCATTTACACATTTGGCCATGCTTCTTATGGGATAAACCATAGTTACATTTGTAACCCATAGATTATGAGCAATAACAAGAATAAAAAATCCCAAAAGAATAAGCGTTGCTTTGATTATGAAGTTGTAAAGATACCGCTGCATATTAGATATTGATACATCTGCCACTCCGTAACATACAACTTCACCGTCAGAATTTTGGATAGGATAAAAAACTGTGCGGATCCAATTATTCATCATTCCGTGTTCTAGCGGTTCTATATTCTTTCCTTCCAAAAAATCAGGCAGATGCAAAAGAAAATTATCGTCATATTCCACTATCAGGGGAACTGTTTCTGCATTTTCACCATCAAGATCAAAGATTCTTACTCCGGCGTCTTTTTCAAACTTAACAAAAAACATATTTTCAATAGACCTAGAACTTTCTTTTATTTTTATGAGTAAATCCTGTGTTTCAAGATATCCATCTGCATTTTCGCCTATAGCAATATATGTATCTATCTGAGAAGGACTTATGATTTCCGATGCAAGTTTGAGGGTGTTATAGGCATCTATAGTTTTTTCTTCTCTGGCATTTTGATAGTATATTCTTATTCCGATCCAACCTGTTATCAGTACCAGTATGATAGATGATGAGATCACTATAGCGGTGGATCTTCGTCCCATATGGCGTTTGTTTCTTTTGCTCCATTTTTTCAGATCTTCAATCTGCTCTTTATTAAGTGGATATTGCTTCCAATTACCTTTTTCTATCCTTTCAAGAGCACCTTGGGATATAAAGGATATGCAAAGCCATGCTATAAGTATTGATATTCCCTTATCAATAATATTGATAAGAATAAAATAGATAAAATATGAAGCCTGAAGACTTATTCCAATCGACGAAGCAAGTAGTATAGTAGTCTCGGAATTTCTGGCTATAGATACTCCGTCCAGAAGATACCAGCTAATCATGGCACTTATAATGCCTGTAAAAAAAGATACTATAAGAATATAGGCTATAAAATTAATAACCTTTTTAATTGAGCAGTTCTTGATGAACCATACTGTGAAAATCGCTACAATTGCATTGATAAAACCAAAATAAATTGATTCCGAAGAAAAAATAGCACAAAATGCATTAGACATTACCGCAGTAAGAATTCCTGGGAAAAGTCCACCTATAGCCGAAACTGTAATTGTGCCTATTGTATCAAGAAAAAAGCCAAGATTTAGCTTGTTCATGAGATATGCAAGTGCAACATTAACAATAATACCTGCAGCTGAAAGTATTATACGAAATCTTGCTCCGCTTTTATCCTGAGTGGATTCTTTTAGAAATGATCTGTTATCAGCCATAATCATCCTCACGTCACAACCAATATCGCAAAACATACCACATTAAATTTATCGTCATAAATTTAAATAATAATAAGTCCGACTTTTCAGCCGGACTTATCATATCTTAATAACTTCTCATATAGCAGTACTGTTTATTTTAATATGTCTGCAAATTCTTCTATAGGAACAGGAGGTGAAAACAGATATCCCTGAAGATAATCACATCCTATCTTATACATAGCATCTGCCATTTCTTCTGTCTCAATCCCTTCTGCAGTAACAGTAAATCCCATAATTTTAAAAGTCTGTATAAGACTCGGAAGGAGTTTGTCAGGATTATTGCAATAATCTCTGACTATAGCCATATCAATTTTAATATTAATAAATGGTATACTCTTAAGTCTGTCAAGATTAGAATACCCTTTTCCATAATCATCCAGTACAAACTTAAATCCGCTTTCTTTCATAACACCAATCTGACGTTCAAGGACAAATTGATCTACCATAGCCTCTTCTGTTATTTCGAGATGGATATGCGAAACATCTATTCCGCTGGTATTGATTATGGCATTAAATTTATCTGCAAGGCTATTGTTCATAAACTGCATAGGAGACAGGTTAACATTGATCCATGATATTCCCATTTTATCTATGCCGTTTTCTTTTATATATTTACAGGTCTTTTTAAAAATCTGCTCACCAAGCTGATTAATTGCGCCATTTTTCTCAGCAATGTGGATGAATTCCCCAGGCATTATTCTGTTGCCTTTAGGATCTTTGATCCTCGCAAGAGCCTCTGCACCTTCTACTTCATGTGTATCAGCTCTTACTATAGGCTGCAAATATACTTCAGCCTTTTCATTTTCAATAACCCATTTTAACGTCTTTCTAATATAGGCCTGCCTATCGGCATTTTCTACATCTTCATTACGAACATATCTAACATTTCCGGGTATAGAATTAGTATAATCAGACAGCATATCAAGTCCAATGTAAATGCGCTTTTCCGGAGATTCTATAGACATATCTTCGGCAGTCTGAACAAAATCGACTTCCAAGTACATAATATTATCTTTTAATTTCCATGCTTCTTTAAATCTGTTATTTATATCATTAATAATTGTCGAACTATCAATATCTCTTTTTCCTATAATATCAAAGCGCCCTTCGCCGCAATAAAATGTCTTATAATCTTTAAATTCCTTTTTAAAATACAATCCTATGAGACTCAGACCTTTATCCATTTGAGATGATCCATATACGTCCCTCATCTCTTTATAATTATGTATTCCAATAGCAAGATATCTATAATACCTATAATCGCTGATTTCTTCCACAAAGTATTGAAGAGCATTTATATTAAATGTATTGGTCTTTCTATTAAAGTAAAAGTCAGGATTGGTAAATGATAAATAGATAACGATAAGCGCAATAAGACAGAACGTATCAAATAAAAGATACGAAGGAAACATTTTTCTGACACATATACCAAAAAGAATCGTAAGATTATATCCGATAGCTCCAGAAAAATTCACTATATTCAAAGAAGATTTTCTGTAAGCCAAAATAATAGCAAAAGATACTACTACATAGAAGATCAGGCAAGAATATATGACATAATCATATATTATCCCCCTATGATATCCATCTTCTGAAATATAAAAAACATATCCCGTCAGGCTGGTACTGACTGTCAGGATAACAGCTGCCCAAAACGGAATCTTCATTATATGATAATAAACATTCTTTAGATGATGATGAAGCTTGAGTATATAATACGTAATAATATAGAATAGATAAGCTCTAAAAAAGAAAAATAAAAAGAATAATTCGTTAATCAGATAAAGCTGCCATTTTTCATAATCATAATAGTTTTCATCTGCCATACTTGAAACAATATCAGTAATCATTACAACTGCTTCTACTACGATAAGCTGAATATATATTCTATTCATACCAATATTGATTCGTGGTATATAAAAGCAGTAAACAACAAATACAATCAATATCAGAAAACTTGGAAAGATATAGCTATAGTTAAACATATCATTCTCCAAACGAAGTATTTAATGAAATGCATTATAACTCAAACTATCAATCATCTTCTTTCTATATTATGATGCGGTATATTCTATATTGCGTTCATATCCTTACGTATTATTATATCGTAATCTAATAAAAAAACATATCCCCCTATTAATCAAAAAAGGAAGCCGTAGGTACGAAAAGGTTCCATTTTCATACCTGCAGCTTCCTTCAAATATTATTAGCTAAATATTAGTCAATGACTTATTCAACAGTAACTGACTTAGCAAGATTTCTAGGCTGATCCGGATCATTGCCCTTGCCTACTGAAGTATAATATGCAAGGATCTGAAGAACTACAACAGATTCAAATACCGACAGCTCATCTCTTACATCAGGTATACTGATATGTACATCGCATACCGTACCATCCGTAATTGATTTATCCTTGCTTATAAGGATAACATAAGCACCTCTTGCCTTAACCTCTCTGATGTTTGAAACAACCTTGCTGTAAACAGGCTGCTGAGTCGCTATAGCTATAACAGGAGTTCCTTCTGTTATAAGAGAGATTGTTCCATGCTTAAGCTCACCTGCTGCATAAGCTTCTGCGTGAATGTAGCTGATCTCCTTAAGTTTGAGAGCGCCTTCCATAGACAGAGTATAGTCTAGTCCTCTTCCGATAAAGAAAGCATCCTCAGCATTGACCATACGGCTTGCCTGAGCTGCAACCTTGTCTTCAAGCTTAAGAACTTCTTCGATCATAGAAGGAACGTTCTTGAGGCCTGAGATGAATTCTCTTATCTCGGATTCTGAAGCCTTACCAGTTACGAGGCCAAGCTTGCATCCTATAAGATACATAGCAGCTACCTGAACCGAGTAAGCCTTGGTAGATGCAACTGCGATCTCAGGACCTGCATGAGTATAAAGGGCATATCCGCTCTCACGGGCGATTGTAGAACCCTTAACATTAACAACTGCAAGTGTTCTGTCTGTATATTTCTTGGCAAGACGCAGAGCTTCAAGTGTATCAATAGTCTCACCTGACTGTGATACTACGATTACGAGTGTATTCTTGTCTATAGTAGGTCTTTCGTATCTGAACTCAGATGCGATAGCTACTGTAACAGGGATTCCAAACTTGTTCTGAATGAGTGTACGACCTACATTACCTGCATACATAGCTGTTCCGCAAGCAATAACAGTGATGTCGTGAACTCCTTCAAAAAGTGAATCCGGAATATTGTCATCTTCAAAATTAGGAAGAAGATCCTTAACACGAGGATTGATAGTATCTGCAAGTGCTCTTGGCTGCTCATGGATCTCCTTGATCATATAATGAGGATAGCCGTCCTTCTGAGCTGTCGATACGTCCCAGTCAACTGTAAGATACTCGGGCTCTACCACATTACCTTCAAGGTCTTCAAGTGTGATACCATCATCCTTAAGTGTAAGGATATGATACTCAGGTACTACGAAGTAGCTGTTTGAGAACTCGATAAATGCTGTAAGGTCAGATGCGATGAACGATCCCTCACTATCTGTATGAGAAGCAACAAGCGGGCTTACGTTACGAACCGCATAAACTTCTCCGGGATGACCCTTGAACAAGATACAGAAAGCAAAAGAGCCTTTAAGTTCCTTAACAGCCTTTCTGATGGCTTCCTTGGGATCACCATCGTAGTTCTTACTGATAACTGCAGCAGCAACCTCTGTATCTGTGTCAGATTTAAGCTGACCTTTGAGTTCATACTTCTCGATAAGCTCATGATAGTTCTCAATGATTCCGTTATGAAGAAGTGTCACATCACCAAACTTATGAGGATGAGCATTGGCATTGGTAACTCCGCCGTGAGTAGCCCATCTTGTATGGCCTATACCTGTAGTAGAAGCATTCTCATCATCGCAGATAGCACGAAGGTCATTGACCTTACCTGCAGTCTTTCTAATGGATACATGCTTACCATTGTCCTTGAAAAAAGCTATACCTGCGCTGTCATAACCTCTGTACTCAAGTCTCTGAAGTCCATCAAGAAGGATATTCTGAGCAGGCTTATGTCCTGCAAATCCAATAATTCCACACATATATATTAATTCCTTTCATGTCAATGTACATAGATGATCAGTCTCATTTCATCTACAGGATAGATGAATATGATCCCTCACATCAATTTTTATAAAAAGCTACTGCATATATATATTCATCTCGTCTATCAAGCAGTAACTATCAGATCACATGATAGCAGTCAATTTGTTGCCGGATCGTTCCGGTATTTACAACTGCCTTACGTATTCATGCATACGTCCGGGCATCCGCCGAATAATCTCGATAAACCCGAATCCTCGTTAACCGTATCTTACGGTACATGGCGCTAAAGTTTCTAAACTTTTCGAAATCTAAGTCCTCCTAAAACTTAAACCACATTATATTAACACATCTTGCAAAAATAATAAAGCAGTAGATGGCTTAAGGTCATATTACTGCATCTACTACTTTATAAACTGAAACTTCGCACTTGCCAAACATACGCCACCCTTTGAGGCAACGCCGATGCGGATAGTTTATAATGCATTTTCATATCTTGAAGGTGTTATAATTCAGGGCATGATATCTGGATTTTTATATTCTAGGGTCTGAAACTCGCTTCGCTCAGACATGCAGACCCTAAGAAGAATATAAAAATCCATCTCTCATGCTCCTGAATTTTATAACACCTTCAAAAGATATGAAAATGCATTATAAACTATCCGCATCGGCTCTGCCTCAGAGAGTGGCGTATGTTTGGCAAGTGCGAAGTTTCAGTTTATTAAATAGTGAAAATCAAATCACAAAGCAGTAGATGTATCATGGAATTCTTACATCTACTGCTTTAAATGTGAAAAGTTTGAAAATGTTATATTTCATACCCAGATCAGTGTCGCGGATTCCACTAATATAATCCACTAGCTTTGCTCGCGACATAAAGTTAAGTCTGTGCTGCTTAGGCATTAGCAGATGCAAGCTCATCTGCAAAGATAGACTTCATCGCCTTTTCAAGAACAGGAACGATGATGGCTACAAGTACCATCTTAAGAATATCTCCCGGGATGAAAGGTACCATGCAGGCAAGAAGTGATGCCTGAATGCTCATCTTGGTAAGGAAGATGAACTGTGTAAGTCCTACTACGTAGATAACTACGCTTCCAAGAAGCATTGCTACTATCATCTCTGCGTACTTAACTACGCCTTTTTTATTTCTGCCAAATTTAAAATAAATGAATCCAGCAAGAAGTGCAGCAAATGGCCATGACATAATGAAACCGCCGCTCATACCTACAAGTGACCCGATTCCTCCTGAGAATCCTGCAAATACAGGAAGACCTACTGCTCCTAAAAGAACATATACAAGCACAGCTACAAAACCGTACAAAGGTCCTAAAAGAAGAGCTGCAAGAAATACTGCTGCCGTCTGAAGTGTGATCGGAACGCCCCCAGGAAGCGGGATGGAAATAGGTGCTGTAGCACAGCACAAAGCTGCAAACATAGCACATAAAACGATTGTCTTAACTGTAAACTTTTTCATATTATGTTATTCCTCCAAGTCAAATACCGGCATTAATTAAGCCTTAATTTATAGATTTTATGCGGTCTTAAAGATAGTAAACCTTCGAAGTGCCAATTGTCAACCACTTTCTAAAATAAAAGTTTACAATTAATATTTCAAAAGTTTACATCTACCTTTTTCTAGCACACCGGCTAATTTACCATAACCTGAAGGTAACGGATTGATATACTACAAAATTCTATAATCACCTGAAGGTACAGATTCTATATCCAAATTCTAACAAATACTTCCCACTTGGACGGTGCAGTATCTCCAAAGTCTTCACAAGGTAGGGCAGAATCCAGATCATTTCCACGCTTTTTATTCGTTTTATAAAATTCATGAGCGTGATAGATGGAGCTTTTCATTCTGCCCGGGGTCCACCTGTCTGAGCGAAGCGAGTTTGGACCCCAGAATGAAATGCGCCAGATATCATGCCATGAATTTATAAAACGAATAACAGCGTGGAAATGATCTGGATTCTGCCCTATCCTGTGAAGACTTTGGAGATACTGCACCGTCCAAGTGGGAAGGCAGCAACCCAGATTACTGCACCATCCAAGTGGAAAGGCCGCAGCCTAAATTACTGCGGCGTAGATGCAAGGTACAGCTTCCTCTGCCTTTCTACTACGCTGCTTATCCACTCTTTGTCTGCAAGAGACTTGGTAGCGTCTGCCATCTCTGACTCATTGGCATATTCATCGAAGATATTCTGCTTGTTCTCAAGAAGCTCCACCATATCTTCATCAATAGTATCAGAACACAAGAGATGATATACAAGGACATTCCTAACCTGTCCCATACGATATACTCTTGATATAGCCTGAGTTTCAAGAGACGGCTTGATCTGAGGTTCGCAGAATATCACAACACTTGCCGTCTGGATATTAAGCCCTGTACCTCCTGCCAACACCTGACTTACAAGAACACTTCCTGCTTTACTGTTTGTAAACTCGTCAACTATTGCCTGTCTATCTGCAATTGAAGTAGATCCTGATATTCTGAATACGTCCCTGTCTTTTAGAAGGTCACATACTTTACTAATAGTATCAAGATAGAATGAGAATACTATGATCTTCCTGCCTTCATCTTTGGCCATATCACATAATTCCAAAAGTCTCACAGCCTTGGATGAATGACTGATATCATCCTGAAGATAACCTACTCTTCTCATGGTCATGAAGTTACCTTCTCTGACCACTTCAACATATGCTTCCTTGTCAGAAGGTGACATCTCGCACCACTGAGACTTATCTTCCATTTCAGGAAGCTCCTTGAGGACATCTTCTCTTACTCTTCTAAGATATACAGGCGCTATGACTTTCTTAAATTCATCAGACTGATTCATAAATGCATATTTTTGTACATCTTTTATAAGATCATCCTGCCTTAATATACCTATTAGGTTGCACATCTCATCGACTTTATTTTCAAGAGGAGTACCTGTCATAAGAAGAGTACGCTTTGCCTTATCTCTTATTTTCATAAGATACTTAGTCCTCTGAGCCTTAGGATTTTTAATATAATGAGCTTCATCTACAACCAGCATCTCTATATGAAGGTCTCTATCCATATTGTCATAAAGTTCGTCCAAAGATTCGTAGTTAGTAACTGCAACTCCTCCATTTTGTTGCCACACATCTACATCTATATTACCTTTTGATGCATGAAGAAGATGTGCCTTTAAGGCGCTGTGCTTCTCCACTTCTCTGCACCAGTTGATAAGAACACTGGCAGGACATACCACAAGAAAATGTGCATTGGAAACCTTGGCAGCTACCGATGCCATAGAAGCTATAGCCATAATAGTCTTACCAAGCCCCATCTCATCTCCCAAAAGGACGTTCTCTTGATGAAGCGCATACTTGGCTCCAAATATCTGATACTGCCTAAGCGTAGCATTAAGAAGCGATGTATCAAGTTCCTGCCTCTCTATCTCTTCTGCAAGACTAGATGGTATATCCTTGTACACTGAGCTAATAGGAGCAGATGATACATTGAGACTATCAAGAAGAGCATAAAAAGGCGCACTGTTACTTAGAAACTCTCTCTTTGCATCCTGAAGGGATATAAGACGAAGCGTCTCATATTGATTAATAAGATTTTTAGAACGAACCTGATAATTATCATTATCTATAACTATAAGAGTCTCATAACCTGACACTGTAGACTCTTTAGCCTTAGCAGATGAGAATACCCATCTTAAAGAATTCCTGATCTTAATATCCGAAAGCGCCTTAGCTATATGCTGATGATACCTTGAATTAATATCCGCTACATCCTTATATACAGGAGCCTTACGCATATATTTATATAGCTCGAATACCAGATTCCAGTTCTCAGGATCTTTGGAATCTGCATCAATCCTTACAGATGTAGTCTCTGCCATCCTCTTTGTAAAAAGATCTATAGTCTGCCTTATAGCCTTGGCCTGAGCTTCACCTATCCCGTTTATCATAGAAAGTGAAGTCTCTGACCTTCCGGCAAGCTGCGACAGATCATGGTATCCTGCCTTCTCCAAAGCAGCTACCCTGATCCCCGCCTTAGCTCCGGATAGCTCACTGACAGGAATCGATGAAAGATTCCTTGTAGCAAGCTTGATCCTAAGATCTGCTGCAGCCTTTTCTATCGCCTGCCTCGCCCTGGCCTCTTCTTCCTGAATTGAAAGCATCCTGCCGTCAACCGCCGATATATCCCTTATATATTTAACCAAAGCCTTAAAATCCGGCTTATAATAATTCGAATTACTCATTTAACCCCCATAAAAAAAAGTTTCTTAGTTGAGCAGCTCCAGAAGATCGTCTCTTGAAAGCGTTGCGCTTGATATTCCATCGCTTTCTAAGATGTTCTCGGCAAGAGCGCGCTTCTTTTCCTGCATCTCCAGAATCTTGTCTTCTATAGTGCCATGAGCTATCAGCTTAAAGACAGTCACCACCTTGCGTTGTCCTATCCTGTGGGCCCTGTCAGTTGCCTGATTCTGCACAGCAATATTCCACCATGGATCATAGTGGATGACAACATCAGCGCCGGTCAGATTAAGACCTGTTCCGCCTGCCTTTAAAGAAATGAGGAATACCGGCGTCTTGTCCTGATTGAAAGCATTAACAAGCTCTATCCTCTTTTCTTTAGGTGTAGCTCCCGTGATCTCATAATAAGGAATACCTGCTGATTCAAGGCGTCCTTTTAGAATATCCAGCATAGTAACAAACTGTGAGAATACAAGAGCCTTGTGCTCGCCTTCTATTACCTGCTCTATCATATCCATGAATGCATCTGTCTTGCAGCTGCCCTTTTTATAATTTTCAAAGCACAGAGCAGGATCACAGCATATCTGACGAAGCCTTGTAAGTTCAGCGAATATCTCAATCTTATTTTTGGCAAATTCTTCATCGCTCTGCTTTTCAAGGCGCATTTTCATATGAACTACCTGGGCATCATAGAGCTTTTTCTGCTCTTCATCCATCCTGGCATAGCGAATCTCTTCAAGCTTGTCAGGAAGGTCTTTTAATACATCAGCTTTTTTCCTCCTAAGGATAAAAGGGGTGACCATACCGCGAAGCTTGTCCATGGTATCTTCTTCCTCGTACTTCATGACAGGTATCTCGAAATCGGCTCTAAACTGAGGATAACTGTACAAAAGTCCCGGCATCAGATAATCGAAGATGCTCCAAAGTTCTGAAAGCCTGTTCTCAATAGGCGTTCCTGTAAGAGCAAATCGCCTGTCAGCCCTTATAAGCTTGACACTCTTGGCTGCCTGAGACAGATGATTCTTGATATACTGAGCTTCATCTATTATCTCTATGGCAAAAGAGTGATCTTCGTACTCAGCGATATCACGCTTTAGAAGATCATAAGATGTAACTGCAACGTCATAACCTTCTATGTTAAGTATTATGTCTTCACGCTCTGACTTGCTGCCTGTTATAAGCACATAGTTAAGAGAGGGGGCAAACCTCTTAAGCTCCTCTCCCCAGTTATAGACAAGGGATGCAGGAACTACTACAAGCGAAGGCTTTCTTGGTGATAAGTTTTCATTAGCTTCATTATCATTATCTGCACAAGATGCTAAGCTCTTTCCATGCTCTTCATAATATGACGCAAGAAGTGCTATAGTCTGAAGAGTCTTACCAAGACCCATCTCATCTGCAAGAATACCTCCAAATCCGTATTTGGAAAGTGTACGCAGCCATCTGTATCCATCTCTTTGATACTTACGAAGATGTCCTTCTATGCCGCTTGGAAGATCGAACTCTGCATCTGATATAGTCTTAAATTCCTGAATAAGCTTCTTAAAATGTCTGTCTCTGTGCTCATAGATAAAACTCTGATTTTCAAGCATCCTGTCAAGATACAAAGCTCTGTAAGCAGGAATCTGCATCTTGCCTTCTACAAAGGACCTAAGGTCCACATGCATGTTGTCCAGCATGTGGACGAGATTTTCAACCGCTTCGTTCTGAGCAGATACGAAATCTCCGTTTTTAAGTCGATAGTATTTCTTCTTGGTCCTATAGGAATTCAGAAGCTCTATAAGTTCCTCAGGGTCTATATCCTCAGCGCTTATCTCGAGATCAAGAAGTGACGATTCAAGTGATACACCCATCTGGAATCCCGGATTCTTCCTGATTCCTATAGACATAAAGCTCTCTGTATGTCTTACATCTCCATAAGCCTGAAGTTCATCAAGTCCCTGTGAGAGAAGTTCAAATACAAGATCCTCATTTTTGGCTTCATCGCATATAAAAAGGCCATTTTGTGTATCTACATCAGGAAAATAGTTACGAACTACATCTATAACATCACCTTCGCTAACAAGGTCTCTGAAGCTTTCTTCACCAGGTGCTTCATATAACAGATTCCTCTCAAGATCGTCATAAGATACCACAGCCTTGCAGGTTATAAAGCCCTTCTCCCTGTCAAGGAAAAAAGTAAACTCAGCCTGAGGCAAAATAAACTGTTCAAGCCAGTCAGCATCTTCAAAGCTTACAAGTGCATGGTCTCTAAGCCATGGCAGCGTATCATAATAGAACTTGGTAAGATTACGGACACCAATCCTAAACTCAAACTTACCAAAATGGCTTATTGAAGTTAGTGGCGACAGGACATCAACATCCTGTCTTGGTACCTTATTTAGTGTATTGCCTTCTATGTAATAGGCATTTTTCCTTCCGGAAAAGACAACCGGCATAAATCCTGATACATGTATTCCAAGACCTCTGCCCTTGCCATCTTTCATATTGCTGATCTGTACCTTGGCCTGTATAGGCTCTTCTGAAAGATATACCTTTTTTTCATCTCTTCCATGTACAAGGGTGATGCCATCCTCTTGCATCCCGCACTCTATGCACAGGTCATAAAATTCGTCCAGAAAGTGCCCAAACAGTGGAATCTCATCCTTAAGCTTAGGCATATCATCACTTACATCAAAACCAAAGCCATCTGTCTGAGGAGTATAAAAATCACTTTCAAGAGCGAAGTTTTCAATAAATTCATAAATCTTAAGCCCCTTATCAGTAAGGGCTTCAGTAGATAGTCTGATATTTTTTCTTCCAAATTTATATAACTTCCTATTCTTGACGGAATAGTAGAGCTCATTAAGGTGCTGGACTTTGAACTTCTGCGAGCCTGATAGCCTGAATGCAAGATACAGACTATTATTTCGAGGCATAAGTATAGGTTCTATATCATACTTTTCTATTCTTCTTACGGTACTTGTCTTACTTTCTTTAACTGCAGCAATCTTATTTTCTCTAGACAGCTGCTTCATGATATCTTCGCCGCTTCTATCAGTTGCATCTATTGCCATGCCTTCCTGGTCCAGATACTCTTTAAGTAGATACAAAAGGGCTGCCTTATGCTCACATATAAAGCCTATAGTTCTGGTACGTCCTGCAATCTTCTTGGTGACAGGCTTCTTGCAGGAAGGTACATAACAGTATCCACCTACATAATAATCAGGTCCTACTGAAACTTTGGCCTGAAAATATGACTCTTTGATCCTGCCCGTTGCAGAGCAGATCTTATCTCCAACTTTGCGGTTATCATCAACCTCTTCGCCAAAAGATCCTCCATAGAATTCACTAAGCTTAACATCCTGAATGCTGACTTTAGATGACTTGGCCAGGACCACAGCTTTGACCCATACTTCTTTACTTATGCATGCGCTCTTCAAGATCTGTGAATACTTATAATACTTGTAAGCTGTAATATCCCTTAGTTTATCTCCAGTTATTACTTCGCTTTCTTCAAATCCTATATAGCCCAGATCATCTATATAAAAGCCCTTACCACCCAATAGCTCCTGCTCATCGGAAGTATTCAGTTTCTTCTTGGCATACAAAGAAGACATCCCAAGAGAGCTTCCGGATATCATATCTGTGATCTTGTCTTCTATAAGATACATAAGAGCAGCTTCATGCTTGCAGTGCTTGCCTTCCATTGCATACGGACAGGTACAGCTAAGCCTTTCTACTCTGGTAAAATCATCAGAAAGGTGTGCAAATGTCATATAGCGTCTGCCGCCGGATCCTGTTACTTCTGCAGAGAAAGAGCTTCCCTCCTGCTTTAAGTTGTTAACATTACCGCGTCTATAATAGTCCATCCCCCGGGACCTTATAGTCTGCGCAAATTCAGGTCTCCAGTCTATATATATCTTCTTGGCCATTAATAATACTCCATGGAAAAAAACAATTTAATCAATCTCAAATAATCAGTATATCATGATAAGCCCTGTTTTAACTTAAAAATATAACTTTTCTTTATCATCAAGAACATTATTAAGACTTCCAGCATGGACAATGCAGTATTCAAGAATTATTTACAGGGCAAAAAGTGTAACAATATAAAGTTTAAATATTTTCGCAAATAAGCCGGTTATAACTAATTTTTATAATTATCATGCCGATAATCATTTCGAGGTATGTATATTTACATCCACAACATGCCACAGGAGGTGGAAATGGCGGCTAAAACAAAAAAGGCAAAAACAGGTAAGATCCGTAATAAGCTATTATTGTGTATCGTTCCATCAGTTGCTATCACTGTAGTAGTTCTTATCACAGTGACAACGATTCTTTCAAGAAATGCCCTTATAAAAAGTGCTAAATCAGAGCTAAGTTCATCACTTACCAACCAAAGCGATAATATTGAATCCTGGCTCGATGAAAACCTTCAGTTTTTTGCAACAGCCAAAAAAACAATAGAAGCTGCAAATCCAACTGACCAGGAGCTTCAGGCTATGTTGGACGGTTGGTATGGTTTTAATTCAAACTCTACCAACGGCCTGTATATTGCATCAGCTTCAGGCAAAACATACAAAGCTGCTGATGCCGATCTGGACCTCTCTGACCCTACGTCAACCACATGGTACAAAGAAGGTCTGACCCGTGTAAATATGGCCTACGGAAGTGCTTATAAAAATGCAGAAGGAATAAGTGTTATAAGTGCATCAGGTATTCTTGATGACGGCGGTGATGAAATAAAGGTTATATCAGCAGATGTTACTCTTGATAAGATCAGTATCATCGTTAATTCCGGTGTCAAGATGAAGAATGCAAGTTCATTCCTTGTAGACAAAACAGATAATACAATTCTGGCTCACAGAGACTTCTCACTTGTATCATCGACACTGTCATCATCAAGCTCCGACAAGCTCCTGTCCGGTGTAGCCAAAAAGATTGAAAATGGAGATTATACAGAAGACACTATTGGAAACTATATGGTTGACTTTGCCGAAATACAAGGCACTTCATGGGTCCTTGTATCCTATATAGAAACAGATGTCATCCTGGCTGATGTCAATCATATCGTAAATCTGTCAATTGCAATAGGTATACTTAGTATCATCATAATAACTGCGATCATCCTCCTTACTATAAATAAGGCGATGAAACCTCTGTCAGGAATCTCCAAAGACATCGTTGCTATGTCCGGAGGCGACTTCACTATCGAGGTTGAAGCAAAGAGTAACGATGAGATCGGTCTTATGGGTGATCAGGTCAATGAGTTCGTGACCAGCATGAGAAAGATGCTGCACTCGATAAGTGACGAGTCTGACAGGCTCAAAGCTCAGTCAGAGAACTCAGATACTGTATCCAAGAACATGTACAGTGCTTCCGAGTCTCAGGCCGAAGCTATGAAACAGCTCAACGAGACTGTTGATCAGCTTGCAGCTGCTGTTAATGACATAGCTTCAAGTGCTACTACTCTTGCAACTGTTGTAGCTGATACACGAGACAACAGCCACAAGGCTGAGAGCAGTATGAATGAAACTGTTGAGATATCCAAAAAAGGCAGAAGCGATATGGAACAGCTTAGCAGTGCCATGTCCGGAATGTCTGATTCTAATGCAAGACTTATGGAATCTATCTCCAGAGTAGATACAGCATCCAATGAGATCACCAATATCGTAGGTCTTATCGGAGAGATTGCAGAGGAGACCAATCTCCTATCTCTTAACGCTTCTATCGAAGCTGCCAGAGCGGGCGAAGCCGGTAAAGGATTTGCAGTTGTTGCTACTCAGATTGCCAAGCTTGCACAGACTTCTGCAGAAAGCGCTACCAACATCGGAACTCTTATCAATGAAGTTCACAACCTGATCCAGGAAGTTGTAGGTCAGGCCAATGAAAGCGCTGCAAGTATCGAGCAGAACAGCAGTCTTATCGAAACTGCTGTTGATACTTTTGATAAGATCTATGATAACATTCAGGAATCCAATGACCTTATCAGAGATATGATAAACGGTGTTGAAAAGGTTGATGATGTTGCAACCAATGTTGCTGCCATATCCGAAGAACAGGCAGCAAGTGCAGATGAGATCCTTGCAACCTCCCAGAACATGGTAGAGCAGGCTGATAATATCACCAGAAGCTCCCAGGATGTTGCTGCCAATGCACATGAGCTTGCCGGTACATCAGATACACTTACATCTTATGTACAGCAGTTCAAGATTTGAGGAGGTGTTAGTGTGAAAAGATCAATAGGTCATATGTTAAAGAAAATAATAGCATCGGTAGCTGTATGTATCCTTGTAATAGGATCACTTGTCAGCTGCGGCAATAAAGCGTCCTCTTCATCATCAGGAGGAGGCGGCATGAAGATCCTGTATATAATCACAGACTTTGATACCTTCAGGCAAAAGCTCTCTGACGCTGTACTTGCAGCCGGCAAAGAGCAAGGCGCTGATATTACAATGGTAGAGACGGGATACTCTGTAGAAACTCAGGTAGACCTTGTAATGAATGCTAAATCTCAAGGCTATGATGCGATCATCTTAAGACTTGCTGATGCTGAAACAGCTCTTCAGATGAACACAGCATCCAATGGTATACCGATCGTATATCTTAACAGTGAACCATCAGAAGAATATCTTGACAGTAATCAGAACGTGTTCGTAGGCTCCGAAGAAAAAGTAGCCGGACAGTATCAGGCAGAATATGTCATCAATAAACTTGGCAAGAAATCCATGAACATCATCATCTTCGAAGGCGAGAAAGGCCACTCTGGTACCATCGGAAGGACCAATGGCGTAAGAGAGACAATGATAGCCAATGGCGTAGATGCCAATATCGTATTCATGGATTATGCTAACTGGAGTACTGAAGAGACAGAGAAAAAATTCGATATCTTTATGAAGACCGGCCAGAGCGTAGATGCAGTATTCTGTAACAACGACAATATGGCTCTTGGTGCTATCAATGCTATGAAGAAATACGGTCTTGACTACACTACTATCCCTGTATGCGGAGTAGATGCCATAGAAGCAGGCTGTGAATCAATCCTTGCCGGCGAGATGGCATATACAGTCCTTCAGGATGCTGACCTACAGGCATCAAGAGCTGTAGAAGCTGCAATAGCTCTTGGAGGCGGCGGAACCATCGATAATATCGAGGGTGTATCAGAAGACAGTAAATATATCTGGGTTCCATTCCTTCCTGTAGATAAAAGTAACGCAAGTGACTACTTATAACGCATGCGAGACTGCCACGAAGTGGCAGTCTCTTTTTTATTATCGGATAATCTTTTCAATGTTATCCACTCCACTTTTACTAAATAGTAATTCTAATAAAAAACAAACATCACCGGACAAAATGACCAATTATAGCTTCCGGTGATGTTTGTTATATTTTTGGTTTATTAACGCTTAACTAGCTAATTATTTCTTGGTAACGCCTGCTGTCTTGATGATGTACTTAACGCTTGTCTGTGTGCCGTCTTTGGCTCCGCCAAATGACTGAGATGAGCCTGCTGCATCAGATATAGCACTGAGTCTTTCATTGAGTTCTTCAAGATCTCCATCGAATATGTCTGCTATCTTGGAGATACCCTCTTCATCGAACTTAACAAGTCCATCTGCAAGTTCTTTAGCTCCGTTCATAAGCTTTATAGCACCTTCGTTAAGATCATATGCGCCGTCGCTAAGATCTGAAGCTCCGCTGCTAAGTGCTACTGATCCGTCATAAAGTGTAACTGCGCCGTCGTTGAGCTTAACTGAACCATCTTCAAGTGTCTGAACACCGTTATCAAGTTCCTGTGCTCCGCTTGCAAGATCTCCAGCGCCCTGATCGAGCTTGTTAGCACCGTCTACTAATGTTCCTGCACCCTGATCAAGTTTATTGGCACCATCTGAAAGTGTTCCTGCACCCTGATCCAGTTTAGAAGCTCCATCTGCAAGTGTGCCCGCTCCGTTATTAAGTTCTGAAGCTCCGCTTGCAAGTGCTGCTGCTCCGTTATCAAGAGTACTTGCTCCTGTTGCAAGACTTGAAGCTCCTGCTGCAAGCTGGCTGCTTCCGGATGTAAGTGTATCATTATTAGCTACTAGCTGCTGAGCACCTAAATTCAACTTATCAGCGCCATCTACAAGTTGCTGTATTCCAGTTGAAAGAGATGCCATGCTCTGAGCAGTAGTAGATGATGAAGATGTAACACCTTCATACATCTTACCAAGTCCGTCAGATAATTGTTTAAGACCACCTCTAAGTGCAAGGAGACTATGTACAGAAGATGCTGCCTGTGTAAGAGCCATATACTTATTATAATAAGTTACATAATTCTGATAATACTGGCTCTGCTGCTGGATCTGAGCTATCTTTGAAGCTGCATCCTCTTCTGAGAGAAGTCTGATATCAGCATCTACTACTTTATTTGAAGCCTGGTCTGAAAGTGTCTGGTCAACTGACTGCTGATCCTCTGATGATGAACCTGCTGCCTCGTCAGCACTTGTAGTATCTGGATCAGATTCCTGTAATGATTCAGTAGAAGTTCCTTCTCCGGCTTCTGATTTTGATCCACCATTTTCTTCATTTTCATCATCCAGACCATCAAATGCATCAGGATCTACATCTGAACTTGCTGTGCTGTTTGTAGTAAGTTTCTTGGCTTCTTCCTCAGCCTGTTTCTTGCCCTCTTCTATGCCTTCAGCCTTGCCTTCAGCCTTGCCTTCTTCCTTACCTTCAGAAAGTCCTGCATTATATACTTCTTCACAGTAAGCTTCGAAATAGCCCTTATATGCGTTCTCACACTGAGTGGCTAATGCTGTAAGATGGTTCTCAAGTCCTGAATAATCTGTTCCTCCTGTATATCCGCTGTCAGAAGCAATTGCAGCAAGCTGCTTATCTATAGCATCTATAAGATCACTATCAACAGAAGTCTTAGCTGCATTTAAATTTGTAGCAAGTGTTGTAAGTGAAGCTGCGCTTCCTGATGATCCTGATACTGCATCCTGCAGCTGTTTAAGACCTTTATCAAGATCATCTATACCTGTTGCAAGTGCAGATACTCCTGATGTATAATCTGCAACACCTGTATTTAATTTACTTGCGCCCTGTGACAAGGTATTTGCTCCAGCTGAAAGTGTATCAGCTCCGGCTTTTAAGTCTCCGGCACCTGTCGCAAGCTTGCCTGTTCCATCTTTAAGTGTTCCTGCTCCTGTTGCAAGCTGACTTGTTCCATCTTTAAGTGTTCCTGCTCCTGTTGCAAGCTGGCTTGTTCCATCTTTAAGTGTTCCTGCTCCTGTTGCAAGCTGGCTTGTTCCGTCTTTAAGAGCATTTGCTCCCTGTAAAAGGGCTGATGAACCTTCTTTAAGCTTAACAGTTCCTTCTACAAGATCCTTAGTACCTCCCTGAAGTTCAAGAACGCCATTAGCAAGTGCTTTAGAACCATCAAGAAGTTCTATACTTCCATCATAGAGCCTATCAGTACCATCCTGAAGTGTTACTGTTCCATCGTAAAGCTCATCTGATCCGTCTACAAGCTGTGTAGTACCATCTGTAAGCTCTGTAACCTTATCTTCTGCATCATCAATGTCAAGTGAATCTGTGATATTATCAAATCCAAGATCTGAAAGGGCATTGCCTGATGCATAAGTCATAGTCATATCAAGCTCGAATTCTGTAGCATCTGCTGTGATCTCTACATAATCAGGGATATCAAGTGCTTCACCTGTCTTATCTTCAAGCTCGTCAAGATCTTCATCATCGATTCCAAGTGACTCTTTAAGTCCCGGAAGAGCTACGCCAAGAACTACATAGTTGTTGCCTTCTGATACAACCTTACCATTAGTAACTTCTACATTGGAGAAGTGCTCTGTATCAAGCATTGCACCTGATACCATGGCATATGGTGTATAGATTTTTTCTTCCTTGCCTGCTATATCAACGGTCTTATAATCATTGTTGGTATAATCGAATCTGATCTTAACTTTACCGCTCTTACCTGCTATATCCTCCGGAGCTATCTCCTCTCCGTCCAGGTAGTAAGAGATCTTAACTTCTACGGGAACTGACTTGTCAGTCTTGCCCTGATAATATACGTCAGAGCCTTCTGCATCCCATGTGATAGTTCCGTCAGAGTTCTCAGTATATGTGCCACTTCCCTTTACATTCTTGACATCGGAAAGGTCTGTAGCATCATTGAGTTCCTTGGTTCCTTCTGTGTTCTTTAACCATTCACTTACTACTACTTCATTGGCAGTACCATTGGCATCAGTCATAACATATACTGTCTCTTCCTTGTCAGAAGCTGAGCTTGTGCCAAATGCGCTGTTGTTCATTGTATTTTCAAGTGTCTGCTCTTCCTCTTCTTTAGTGGCAGCTTCCTGTGCTGCACCCTTAGATGCAACATCATCTGCTGTAACTGCTCCGCATGCCATAGATGTGAATGCAAGTATTGTAGCTACCATTAGTGCTCTTGTACGAACGAGATATTTTTTTATCATAATCATCGCCTCCCGGTTGAATGTTTGTAATTTTTGTTTATACTTTTGTTTTTCTTATGCTTAAACATTTATTTATTCTTATGTTTAAACTTTTGTACTTTCTTATGCTGTAGCTCTTTCGCTTCCGGCTTTTAATTTTTTCCTTTTCCTATCTGATTCTCTTGCGCTCTTAAATCCAAAGCTTGTACGTACTACGATAGGATCGAAGATCATGTACATTGCAGGAAGTACCAGTATTACTACGAACATACTGATAATCGCGCCTCTTGCCATCAGCATACACAGAGCACCTATCATATCAATTGAAGATATAATACCTACACCAAATGTTGCTGAGAAGAAGCTAAGTGCACTTACGATGATGGACTTCATACTGGTTGCAAGTGCTATATGAGTTGATTCCTTCTTGCTATGTCCGTCATTTCTTTCGCGGCAGTATCTGGTAGTCATGAGGATCGCATAGTCAACAGTTGATCCAAGCTGGATGGTTCCGATTACTACTGAAGCAATGAATGGAAGTACGGATCCTGTGTAGTATGGAATACCCATGTTGATGAAAATAGCAAACTCGATAACTGCAACAAGTATAAATGGAAGTGAGAATGACTTAAGTACGAACAGGATGATAGCAAATACCGCACCTATTGATACCCAGTTAACTACGTTGAAGTCGTGGTTTGTAATAGTGATAAGATCCTTGGTACATGGAGCTTCACCTACGACCATTGCATTCTCGTCATAAGACTTAACTATCTTGTTAACTGCATCTATCTGAGCATTAACTTCATCTGAAGCTGTATTGTACTCACTTGTTATGATGATTAGTTTGTAATCATCACTCTGAACTTCTGATCTAAGATCACTTGGGATCATATCCTCAGGGATCATACCGCCTACTGCAGAGTCAAGTCCTATAGCCGCATCAACGCCGTCTAACTTGGATATCTCTTCATTCATAGAAGTAATATCGTTTGAAGACATATCAGCATCTACAAGGAGCATGTATGTTGTACTGGTATCGAAGTTATTTTCAAGTTCGTTGGCTGCCTGAGTACTTGGAAGAGTATCAGGAAGTGTCTTGGCAAGGTCATAATAAACCTTGGTATTATTGTTTCCATATACTGCAAATGGGAGCAGCACCAGAAATATGACTGCAAAAATCTTGTAGTGGTCAGATATCCAGTTAGGTATCTTCTCCATCTCAGGAAGAAGAGGTTTGTGCTTGGACTTCTCTATAAGGTTGTCAAAAACAAGTATCATCGAAGGAAGAACTGTTATACAACAGATAACTCCGAAGATAACACCCTTGGCCATAACAACGCCAAGGTCAAGACCTATAGTAAAGCTCATGAAGCAAAGAGCTATAAAACCTGCAATTGTTGTGACAGAACTTCCTATTACTGACTGGAAAGTTGCCTCGATGGCGTGTGCCATAGATACGTTTTTATCACAGCCCTTTTCAAGCTCTTCCTGATATGAGTGCCACAAAAATATTGAATAGTCCAGTGTTACGCCCAGCTGCAGGACTGCTGCCAGTGACTTTGTGATAAAAGATATCTCACCGAACATTATGTTCGATCCAAGGTTATATACAATTGCCATACCTATTGATAATAGGAAAAATATAGGAATGAGATATGAATCCATTGTGAGTGATAATACGATCACTGCAAGGATGACTGCTATCATTACGTATATAGGAGTTTCTTTTTCTGCAAGATCCTTAGTATCTGTAACGATGCCGCTCATACCTGCAAGGAAGCACTTCTCATTGGCGATGGATCTGATCTGTCTTATGGCATCCATGGTGCCATCGCTTGATGTGGTCTCATCAAATATGATGAACATCATAGTCGCATCGTCTGAGTTGAATGCCTCATATACATTATCAGGAAGCATCTCCATAGGAACCGATATATCCATGAAGCTGTCATACCAGAGAACTTTCTTGACATGATCAACTTCTTCGATCCTTGTCTTAAGATCTGCCACATCCTTCTCTTCCATTCCTTCTACTATAAAAAGAGAATAGGCTCCGGTTCCAAATTCATTTTCAAGAATGTCCTGTCCCCGCATTGTCTCAATTTCTTTTGGAAGGTAGGACAGAATATCATAGTTGACCCTGGTATTTATATATCCTATTGCTGACGGGATCAACAGAAATATTGCTACTGCAAGTATTACAAAACGTAGCTTTACGATTCCTTTTGATATCGCTTTCATAATTCCTCCACTTTTTATGACCACTGGTCATTTTGTTCAATATATGGTATACTACGAAAATGACCGTTGGTCAATTAGTTTTTGATGAATTTATTTTTTGTTTATAAATAAAGGGATTTTTATTAGATTTTAGGGTAACAGATACGCGAATCTGTCCAAGTTGTGATTGCGAACTATAATGTCAGTACACCAGAACTTATCTTATTCAAGCAGAAATAGCGGAGCGCTTTGTTCTGATACGCATTAAAAAAACGGGGCGCTTTGCCCCGTTATTAATCTAAAAAACGGGGCACTTTGCCCCGTAATTCATTCAAAAAACGGGGCATCAAATTGACAAAATGCTGCAAATACGCTATTATTTACTAAAGCAGAAAATCATATATAATCCAGATCAAACTGAACACAACTATCAAATGAGGTTTTTATGTATAGAGAATTTGAAGAAACAATACAAAAATGGCTCCAGTTTTCCAAAAAGGCTTTACTTGTATATGGTGCACGGCAGGTCGGCAAGACATACCTGATCCGTGAAATGCTAAGAAGAAATGGCATTTCTTTTTGCGAATTTAACCTAATAGAGCGCACTGACGTTCTTGAAGCGATAAGAAATAGTGATGATTCCAAGGAGATATCAGAAAAGTTCGCATTATATTCTAATGATAAACTGACTGAATCTGAATCAGTGGTTTTTTTAGATGAGATTCAGAAATATCCGGAAATCATCACTAAAATTAAATTTCTCGTAGATGAAGGAAAATACCGATATATCCTTAGCGGCTCCAATCTTGGAGTTGAGCTGAAAGGCATTAAATCCATACCGGTCGGTTATATTGAGACATATCAAATGTTTCCATTGAACTTTAGGGAATTTGCTATAGCAACCGGTATCAGTAACAGGATGCTTGAGCATGCCAAAAATTGTTTTAAGGAATTGGTACCGCTGGATGATCTGGTTCATGAAAAGCTAAAAAAGGCTTTCTATTATTATCTTATAGTCGGTGGAATGCCATCAGTTATAAATGTTTATAATGAAACACATTCTCTCGATTTGATTGAGAAAGAACAGAAGAACATAGTTGAACAATATAAGGCAGATTTTACAAGATACGAGAAAGAAGACAGAAAATTAAAGGTCGTCTCCGTTTATGAAAACATACCAGCACAGCTCAATAAACAAAACAGGAAGTTTACTTTTTCATTACTGAACAAGGAGCTAAAATTTGACAGGTACGAAGAAAGCTTCTTGTGGTTAAAAGATGCTGCCGTTGCAATTCCTTCATATATAGTCAGTGAGCCATCCGCACCCCTTATCGCATCAAAGGAAACAAATGTATTCAAGTTGTTTTTAAGTGACGTGGGGCTACTAACATCTTGCTATTCAATCTCAGTAAAGAAAGAACTTCTGGAAATGAATCCTGAAAAGGAATTAAACAACGGGGCTTTGTTTGAAAATTTTGTTGCACAAGAAATATATTCCCAAACGCAGTCTTCATATTATTATAAGAAAAATGGCATTGGAGAAGTTGATTTTATAGCCGAGACAGCAGATGGTGTTACTCCTATAGAAGTAAAGTCTGGAAAAGACTATAAAAAACATGCAGCACTGAACCACCTGTTAGAAAAATATAAATTCAACAAAACTTATGTTGTCTCTTTAAATAACATTGAGTCAAACAACAACATAACATATATCCCCATCTATCTTACTTCAATGATATTTGATAACAAAATCGAAGATGTATTATTGCCTGCATTATGAAATCAGAGGAATCCGCTTCGAACGATGGCTGTAATATATTCTTGATATGAATAAGAAGTTTTAGTCAATAAATCACTAGAACAATAGTTTTATAATATGAGGTCATTATGAGCAAAATTGATGCCAACAAACAAAAGAAAAGAGATTCACTTCTTAACGCTTCTTTCGATTTCTTTATGACAAAGGGTCTGGAGAAGACGTCAATCTCCGACATTATTGAAAAAGCAGGTGTTGCCAAGGGCACATTTTATCTATACTTTAAAGATAAATATGATATTAGAAATAAACTTGTAATACACAAGTCAGCCCAGCTTTTCAGCTCTGCATATGAAGCTCTTCAAAAATCTGATATTGAACTAATTCAGGACAAGATCATCTTTGTAGTTGACCATATAATAGAAGAACTTGCCGGCAATAAAGCTCTTCTTACTTTCCTTCACAAGGATCTTACATGGGGGATCTTCAGACGTGTACTTGATCCTCACTCTCCTTTTGCAGAAGAGATTGATGTGGCCGGTATCTACCAAAAACTCTTAGAGCAGTCCGGTGTTGTCTTTGTAAAGCCTGACATCATGCTATTCATGATAATAGAGCTTGCAGGTGCAACTTCCTATAGTGCTATAGTCGATGGTATCCCTTGCGGCATCGAAGAGCTAAAACCTTATCTCTACCGCTCTATAAGAGATATAATTGACGCACATATCGAATGAATAGACTTTTTACTTGGACGAAGCAATATCACTAAGTAAACTCAAATAACTGAAACTTCGCACTTACCAAACATACGCCACCCTTTGAGGCAACGCCGATGCGGATAGTTTATAATGCATTTTCATATCTTGAAGGTGTTATAATTCAGGGCATGATATCTGAATTTTTATATTCTAGGGTCTGAAACTCGCTTCGCTCAGACATGCAGACCCTAAGAAGAATATAAAAATCCATCTCTCATGCTCCTGAATTTTATAACACCTTCAAAAGATATGAAAATGCATTATAAACTATCCGCATCGGCGCTGCCTCAAAGGGTGGCGTATGTTTGGCAAGTGCGAAGTTTTAGTCAAATAACACATACGTCTTAGTTTTCCGAGCTTTATCGGAAAGCTGGGACGTTTTTTAGTTTATTTTTAGTATTGGATTATAAACTATAGTCACAGATTCAAGATATTGCTTAGTTGATTCACTTATTTACTTGCGAAGATTTTTACAAGATGCTTGTACCAAATAGACAAGAATCATCACGAAGTGAGGTTTACGATGGAAAATACCAGTTATTCAGAAATATGTGACACCAAGAGCATTAAAAGTCAGATAGAACGTCTTGATATGGAACTATATCCTTTTGGATATAATTTCTGGGATGTTGAGAAGGACTCGCCCAGGAAAAACAAAGACATCTATAGATGCGCTGATGTGATAAAAGCTTTGATAGATGATCAGAAGCTTATGGGATCCATGCTTCAAAAAGGTTTTATTCCAATAAAGCCTCTTTCAAAAAGAACAAAAGTATCTTCCAAACTTATAGAAGCACACGAAGGATATATTGTGATGGCAGCCCTTGTTCTAACAGGCAATTATCCGGACCTGCAGCTGTATTATGACTTTATATTTGACGAAGAATAAGGGGGATAGATCATACTATGAAAGGTATAGTTCTTAGTTCAGATTCTGATAACAATAAAACGGTTGTTCTAACAGATGAAGGAATTGTAAAAACTATAAACGGAACTTTTGAAACCGGTAAGAAAATAAATATAAGACCTACAAGTAAAAAGGGGCCTATCTTAAAGAAAGTATCTATCATACTCGGAACCTGTGCTGTACTAATGGTATTCACACTAGGTAGCTTGTATGCAATAGGGAGATTTTCTGATAGTGATGACAGCTCTGCAGTAAGTTCATCCCAAGATAATTCTGGTGAAGATGGATCTACTATCTTAAATGATGATACATCCTCTACTGCTGCTGATGAGAATAATCTTAATGAAAGTTCTGAAAGTGAAGAAATAGCTGATGATAACTCCGGAAGCGCAGACTCATCATCAGATTCAGATAATACATCTACAGATGATAGTAATACTGCAGCAGAAGGAACCAGCAACATTCCTGATGCTCTTCCTTCTGCTAATGATGGAACTACTCCACCGGAGATACCTGAAGGTGGTCAGGGCCAAGGTCCTCAAGGTGGGCAAGCTCCCAGTGGCCAGGCTCCTGATGGTCAGCAGCCTGGTACTATGGGTGAAGCTCAAACTAGCAACTGATTAGAGCTTTCGCACTTGCCAAACATACACTACCCTTTGAAGCAGCACCAATGCGGACAGTTTTAAAGGGGAGTGTATATTTTTTGTAAGTACAAAAATATAGTTACAAATAATAATCCGGAAGACATTATATGAATAATCCTTTAATTGATTTTCATAATAACATCTGCCGGATTTTATTATTGAAAACTATACTTTAATTTTTCTTTTCAATCTTTTTAGTAGAGTCTTTAGAGCTTGTGATCTTCTTAGACTCTGTCTTAGCTGTTGTAAGCTTTGCAGCTTCCTTTTTGGTGGTTGTCAGTTTCTTGGACTCTTTCTTAGCTGTTGCAAGCTTCTTGGATTCCTTCTTGGTAGTCGTAAGCTTTGCAGCTTCTTTCTTGCTTGTAGCGAGCTTGTGACTTGCAAGGATGTTTTCAAGAGAAGCAGCCTTAGATACATCACCTTCTATTCTGACATCGCCAAGTACGCTCTTAAGTGCACTTCCACCATCAAGAAGCTTCAGGATAGAGTCTGCATTGCCACGTACACGGAAATCGTTGTCATAGTATTCATAAGGCTCTACGTGAGCTTTGCCTTCAGAAAGCTCTACATAAAATGCGCCTTCACCATCGCCTTCAACATCAAATTCTATGGCAAGGTGATCATGAATCTTGGATGCATCAAGTACTGCAACCTTTTTCTTAGCTGTCTTAACTACTTCTGAGTATTTCATAATACGTCCTCCCTTTCCTCTTTTGAACTATTTGGGCCGGTCAGATATTTTCAAAACCGGTATCCATCAGTCATTAGATTTTAATTCAATTCTTAAAACAATGATTTTATAGACAGTATATCACGTTTTAACGTATATGTAGAGTCTGACAATTATTTTTTTATTTAAAAAACTATACAATTGATATTGTAAAATATTGTTCCTGTATTCTCAATCTATAATCAATGACTTGTTTTTGCTGGTGGGTGGGTGTTTGATGAGTCTGGAAGAGTACTTTTGCAAAAACGCGGAGACAGCAACAAATAGGGGTTCCCTGGCGGTGCAATTGAGCTTGGTGAAACTCCGGAAGAAGCAGCTATTAGAGAATTAAAAGAAGAAACTGGATTAGATGTTACAATTGATTCTTTGATAGGTATATATACCGATAGTGATATGAAATATCCAAATGGTGATAACGCACAGAGTATAGCTATTGTTTATAAGCTTAAAGCCCTTTCTGGAGAGCTTACCTGTGATAACAAAGAAACCATTGACCTTAAATTTTTCGATGTAGATAAACTTCCTGAAATGTTCTGTAAGCAACATGAAGAAGTAAAAGCAGTTATTGCAAATATGTTTTTGTAAAAAGAAGAGGGGTCCTTAAGGCCAATATCATTAAGGCTCCCCTCAGATCATCATATGTCAATAATATTTTCTAACCTGCTCTTTACTGACATTAGCATAATCCTCATTTTTAATTATTGCTTCGTAAAGAGAATCAAAATCTTTAATATAAACTTTCAAGCTATTTACCAAGGCACGAAGGCCTTTTTCTATTCCTTTATTTTCCATGCTTGTCGCATATGTACACATCTCAGTTACCTCCATTTCCAGTTCTTTCGTAAGTGGCAACCCATATTTATTCTGAAGTTCCGATATCTTGTTTTTTGCATCCAGCGTCTCATCAAATAACGTTGTTAGTAGCTTAACGGTATTATTATCAATACTGCTAACATCATGATTCTCGCTGATGTTTATTATTGTTGTATTTATTATATCATACCTTGGATTATCAGAATTGCATCCAAGCAGAAAATCCTTCTTAATCTCATACCGTTCTATAGAATTTGCTCTTTTTCTGGCTGTCTCAGTACATATCCATATAGAATAAACCTTTTTAATGTTTCCGTACTTAACTGGATCATCGTGATCTGTAGTAAACTCTACGCCAAGCTGCGAAGATATCATTCTACAGCAATAAAACAATCCTCTAAGAGGAATATCATACCCTGGATTATCCTCATTTTGTGCCTCCACGTCAATAAGAATCTTGATAGATTCCGATCTGTCTAGGTGTGGTATCTTAAGGTATGTCCTTATGTCATACTTGATCAGGCCTTCTTCGTTTTCATAATTCTCTGTGTTTTGCCCACCGATAAGCTCCGTATTATTGGATAATCCATTATCAACATATATCTTACTGATAATGACATCTCCCTCGATACATTTCTCTATCTCTTCGTATGAAAAGTTTTTACATTCTTCAATGACCTCTTTGAAAATTCTGGCAAGTAAGGGTTTGTATGCTAAAATCTTTTTCACATTCCCATCCAGCTTTAGCTTACATGGATCTGTTGCCGTTATAGTCTTCCCTAGAGTTGTTAACTGTTCCATTATTACGTCCATGGTTCAAGTAACTGGATTCTCATACACTTTTTGAACCAAAATCCTTTTCATTTTTTTGAAATTGCTTGTAATATGCCAAATAGCGATATGCGGTTCTCCTACTTATCTCTCCACACGACACAATTTCCATAATAGACATTCCTTCCTCATACTTCACTTTGAAATCATTGTATGAGGCCATCCAGTTTTCATCATGCTTTTTTCTTCCGCCAAAGTTGCGACTTCGTAATTGCTCATTTTCAGATCTGAGCTCAGCAACTTCTTTCTCCAAGTCTTCTATCCTTTTAAGAGCTTCGTCAAGAGAAGTGATTTTCACTTTTGTGCCTCCTCGATTTTTGACACTACTATATTCCTAATCACATCTTGTGTCAACTTGATTTTTGACATTCACATTCTGACAACTTTGCTCTCCTGTGCAAGAATTTAATTACAGAGAATAACCATGATTACTAATCTTTTATTTATTTGAAAATAAGTTTTGGCTAAAGCCTTCACCATGATAGATGCGTATAGGTCTACCTCGAACAATCTATAAAAAGAGTCAATCGGCAATTTATTATTACTTTTCATGGTCATGTATTTCAGTTTTATTTTGCCGATTGTTACTGTTTATCTCATTCTTTCCTAGTAGTAGTTTCAGTTCTTTAGTTTATGAAGGATTATGAATCTGCATTGAATTATGAAAGATTATGAAAGAAGCTTTCCGTTCCATGTTCACAAAAATTATAAGTACCGATATTTGGTCTTCAAATGCTTTTCATATGCTTTCAAGACCAATTATCTGCTTGTTTGTGTAGATATTTGGTCTTAGTTTTCGTGGGTTTGCGATAAAGCGCAGATAGATCTGGTTATAGAAAGAGCAGATAAAATAACAAATTTGTGCGAAGTTAAATGTACTGATTCTGCATATGTCGTGTCTGCAGATTATGAGAAAGAACTGATTAACAAAAAGTCAGTATTTAAAGATATGACAAATACAAAAAACGCGACAAAAATCACCCTTATTTCAGCAAAAGGGACTTCCGGAACAGCGCATATGGGACATATATCAGAAGTGCTTACGCTTGATGATCTCTTCTTGCCGCTATGAGTATAGTGAACGACATGGAAAAGGGAACCTCCGTTAGGAAGTTCCCTGTAATTATTTATATCAGTCTGCTCTTTGAAGTTTCCAGATATCCTTATTGTATTCCATGATAGTACGGTCTGATGAAAAATATCCTGCCTTAGCGATATTTACAAGCATCATGTGCTTCCACTTATTACGATCTTCATAGTCTGCAAAGATTCTGTCCTTTGCTTCGATATAGGATTCAAGATCGATAAGGGTCATGAACCAGTCTTTATTCAGAAGCTCGTTGTAAAGTCTTGTAAGGTTCTCTTTCTTACCAACCTTAAGGCACTGCTTGCTTACGATGAAGTCTACAGCCTCTTTGATGACAGGGCTCTTCTCGTAATACTTCCTGGATACATAGTCAGCTTTCTTGTAATGCTTAATGACTGTATCAGAATCTATACCAAAGATATAGATGTTGTCATCGCCTACAAGATCATGTATCTCAACGTTAGCACCGTCATCTGTACCGAGTGTTATAGCACCGTTTAACATGAACTTCATGTTGGATGTTCCTGAAGCTTCCTTACTTGCTAGTGAGATCTGCTCGGATACATCTGCTGCCGGGATAAGGTGCTCAGCATAGGTTACGTTGTAGTTCTCAACGAATACAACCTTCATGTATGGGCTTACATCAGGATCATTATTCACGATCTCCTGCAAGCACAGAAGAAGGTGGATGATATCCTTGGCTATAACATAAGCAGGTGCAGCCTTAGCTCCAAAGATGAATGTAAGAGGTCTTACAGGCTTCTTGCCATTCTTGATCTCAAGGTACTTATGAATGATATAAAGAGCATTCATCTGCTGACGCTTGTACTCATGAAGTCTCTTAACCTGAATATCATAAATAGATGTAGGATCAATCTGTACACCTTCATGCTTTTCAATGTAAGCGGCAAGGTCTTTTTTCTTCTCCTGCTTGATGCTTTCTAAGCGATCAAGGAATCCCTCGTCCTTCTCATGAGACAGGAGATCTTCAAGACGAGTAGCATCCTTCTTGTATCCATCACCGATAGTATCAGCGATGAGATCTGCAAGAGGATGATTACAAGAAAGGAGCCATCTTCTGAAAGTGATACCATTGGTCTTATTGTTGAACTTCTCAGGGTAGAGCTTGTAGAAATCGTTAAGCTCAGTATTCTTAAGGATGTCTGTATGGATAGCTGCAACGCCGTTTACAGAGAATCCATAATGTATGTCAATGAAAGCCATGTGGACTTTCTTGTCCTTATCAATGATCTGAACGTTCTTGTTCTTAACCTTGGCTCTTACTCTCTTATCAAGTTCCTTGATATATGGAACAAGCTGAGGCACTACCTTCTCAAGGTAAGCAAGCGGCCATGTCTCAAGAGCCTCTGCAAGGATAGTATGGTTAGTATAAGCGCAGGTCTTAGATACAACCTTGATAGCATCATCCATAGAGAATGCCTTCTCTTCTACAAGGATCCTGATAAGTTCAGGGATGATCATAGTAGGATGTGTATCATTGATCTGGATAACAGCATGATCATAGAGCTTGTGAAGATCATACTGACGCTCCTTCATCTCATGTAAGATAAGCTGAGCTGCATTGCTTACAAGGAAATACTCCTGATATATTCTAAGGAGGTTACCTGCTTCATCAGAATCATCCGGATACAGGAAAAGAGTAAGGTTCTTCTCAATCTTGGTCTTATCAAAATTGATACCCTTCTTAACGAGCTTCTCATCAACTGTCTCGATATCGAAAAGACGAAGCTTGTTGATACCTGAATCATAACCACATACATAGAGGTTATAAAGTCTTGATGTAACTTTCTTGTCACCAAAGTTTACATCAAAGGTTGTATCTGTCTTCTCAAGCCAGGACTTGTTCTCCTGCCACTGATCCTTCTGAGCTGTCTGAAGGTTCTTCTCAAATACCTGTTTGAAAAGACCGTAGTGGTAGTTAAGACCGATTCCTTCTCCCGGAAGTTTGAGTGTTGCGATAGAATCAAGGAAACATGCAGCAAGACGTCCAAGTCCGCCGTTACCAAGAGATGGTTCAGGTTCGTACTCTTCAATATCAGCAAGCTTCTTGCCATTCTTACGAAGTATCTGATTGACCTTGTCATATACACGAAGGTTTATAAGGTTATTGGACAGAAGCTTACCAATAAGAAACTCCATAGAGATATAGTAGATCTTCTTCTCTCCGACTATAGGCTCAGCCACGCGCATAAGCTCATTGGTAACATCCAAAAGCACATAGTAAGCCTCTTTGTCTGTGCAGTCTGCAAAAGACTTATCGAATTGTCTGTCTGCACTTCTCTCCATCTGCTCTTCAAGATTAAGAACAAGGATATCACGTTGCATGTTTGTTGACATAAATAACTCCTTTCCTATCTCAGGAACTTAAATCGCCGACCCTTGCCGGCACATTAGTTTTGAATCAAGCGGGCAGAAAATCATGCGAGAAGAGAAAACGTTTTCTGCCCTTGTGATATTACAATACCATAAGAAAACGTTTTCCGCAAGTCTGATTTTTATTTTCTTATATTATCTTATTATCTCTTCATATTTGAGCCTTACAAGCTCATGTGGCATAGTAACTTCTGTACCTTCTTCGCCATCCAGAAGCCTCTGCATCTCTTCTACCGCTCTTGAGGATATGGCCGCAAAGTTCTGACGCACTGTATTCATCTGCTTGCCTACATATCCCATAAGGACTATACCGTCAAAACCGCATACAGGTCTGAATATATCCATATCTATAAGAGCTTTCATAGCTCCTATTGCCATAAGATCTGATGCACAGACTACGCAGTCCTTGTTTTTTCCATATTTAAGTGTAAGGTTTCTTGCCTGGAGTTCTGAGAAGTTCCCGTTCCTAATAAGAACCTGAAGTCCCAGCTCTTCTTTGAGTTTCCTTATACCTTCAAGACGGGCATCTGTCACATAGCCGTCTCTGGTTCCTGCTATATAGAGAACCTTCTTGCAGTTATTCTCTTTAATAGTCTTCTTGGCAACATCATACTGGGCTCTTGCCTGATCGACGCTTACACAGGAGGTGGATGTTCCTACATAAGGAACGTCGATTACTACAGTTTTAAATGTATCACCTTCTATAAGCTGTCTTAGGACTTTGTCCTCTTTGGACATGCCATATATTATGATCCCTTTGATACTCTGGGATACAAAATATCTGGTCATCTCTTCAAGTGACATATTCTCTATCATGCTAAAAAAGATAGTGATAATGTCCATCTGAAGCTCTCTTGCCTTGCTGATCGCACCGGCTATATACTGCATGTCTATCTCATCGATAGCCTGAGTCTCAACATTGAGTTTTATAAGTAGGGCTACTCTTCCTGAATTCTTGGAAGATAATGTAGCAGCAACTGTATTGGGAACAAAGCCAAGTCTATTCACAACCTCCATAACCTTAGCTTTAGTATCTTCACTAACATTAGGATAATTGTTCAGTACCTTGGATACTGTAGAAATGGCAACACCTGCCTCTTTTGCAACATCTTTGATAGATACCACTTTACACCTGCCTATAGAAAAACGTTTTCTTATATTCTACCACACATTTTTAAGTTTTCACCTTAATATCGGCATTTTATTCCTTCTCCAATAATATGACGTAAGGATCAAAAGTCATTTCGATTTGAGCTTGCTCGAAATCGAATATGAATTTATGCCCCGCCAAACATGAGCAAAGCAGCACATAGCGCGAATTTGCTCATGTTTGAAGGCTCAAGACATGAATAGAAAATAGCAATTTTTAAGAATTATTACGTTATTTAATTTATTCTTAAAAGTATGCTAATTGTATACTTAAACACTTATAATTCAATATAAAATAGTAATATATGACCATCTGAATTTGAACTTTTTTACGCAATTGTAAATAAGCAATAATTAGATTGTTATAATGTTACACAAATGTTACAATCGCATTGCATGTGAGAAATAATTTCGAAATTATTACTACAAACATTATTGAATAAAGGAGACTTATAAATGAAAAGAAAATTCCCTGTAGTATTATCTATGATGCTGGCTGCAGGTCTTAGTACCGCACCGGCGCTTCAATCAAACGCCGCTCCACATATGCATCCATATAATGGTGTAGAAGCCGAGGTTAATTTCGGCTCATCAGGCGTAGATATCGTAACAGAAGCTGACGGAAGAAAAGTTGTATCAGGCATTGAAAAGGGCGACTACTTCACAGTTAAAACTTGTGACTTCTCATCAGGCCTTGCATCCATCACTATAACAGCTAAGAGTGAAGGAATGAGCGTTATCGAGGTAAGAAAAGGAGATGTAAGCGGTGAATCTCTTGGTAACATCAAGTTAAAGAGTACAGATGGTGAGTACCAGACATTTACAGCTAATGTAAAGAATCTTGTAGGCGATAACGAGACTATCACATTCGTAGGTTCTGTAGGTAATGTATCTATGGATAGCTGGTCCGCAGCACCTCTTACTGATGTAGAGACTCCGGAAGATCCCACACAGCCTGAGAACCCTGATCAGCCCACACAGCCTGAGCAGCCTGCAGCTTCTGTAGATGCTTACACAGGAGTTGAAGCTGAGAATGCTACACAGGCCAATGCTGCAGTAGTACTGTCTGCTGATGGTGTAACATATCAGGCCATCAGAGTAAATGGTTATATCGTTATAAAAAATGTAGATCTTTCTAATGGTATCAGCGGTATCCTTGCAACAGCAAGAGCTTCAAAACCTAAGGTATCTCTCGATGTATATGTTGACAGCCTTGACTCAGCTCCTATTGCTAAGATCAATGTAACAGGTGCTTCATTCAAGGAATCAGGTGTCAAGCTTACATCAGATCTTACAGGCACACATGATCTCTATCTTGTAGCTAACGGTCATACAGTAGATCTTGACTCTTTCAAGGTCCTTCCTGCTCATCAGACTCCTGAGCAGCCTGAGAATCCAGATCAGCCTGAAAATCCTGATCAGCCAGAGCAGCCTGAAACCCCTGATCAGCCTCAGCAGCCCGAGAATCCTGATCAGCCTCAGCAGCCCGAGAATCCTGATCAGCCTCAGCAGCCTGAGAATCCTTCCACTACAGAAGGTAAGGATGTAACATATACAATAAACAGCTGGGGAACAGGATATCTTGTAAACTTCAAGGTAACTAACAACACAGGATCAGCTGTAGACGGATGGACAGTTAGAGTCAGAAAAGATCAGGTAAGCATCGATTCAAGCTGGTGCGTGAACATCACAGAAGAAGGCGACTACTACGTAATAACCCCTCTTTCATGGAATACACACTTAGAAAATGGTCAGTCTGCTGAATTCGGTCTCATCGGAACAGGCAGTATCGGTGACTCAATAACAGTAACTGTAGAATAAAGCCCCCAAAAGATCATGCCGGATCACTAAGGGCCACATACATATTTCCTCGTAGGCAAAAGAGGTTGAAGAACGAATCTTCAACCTCTTTTTATATATAACTCAAACTACCCACTTGGACGGGCCGGTATCCGCAAAGTCTTTACAGGGGCAGGCAGTATATATATCATTACCATGCTTTTAATAGTTTTATTAAATCCATGAGCGTGATAGATGGAGATTTTCATTCTGCCCGGGGTCCACCTGTCTGAGCAAAGCGAGTTTGGACCCCAGAATGGAAAGCTCCAGATATCATGCCATGGATTATAAAACTATTAACAGCATGGTAATGATATATATACTGCCTGCCCCTGTAAAGACTTTGGGGATGCCGGCCCTTCCAAGTGGGTAGTTTCAGTTAGTAATATTTATTTCAAAATCTTGTCGATCGCATCAAGTTCGTCGTCAGTAAACTCAAGGTGTTCGATCATCTTGATGTTGTCTAGGATCTGGGAAGGTCTGCTGGCACCTACAAGTACTGATGTAACCCTATCTCTTCTAAGTATCCAGGACAGTGCCATCTCCGCAAGAGTCTGTTCTCTTCCTTCTGCAATCTCTTTAAGCTTTCTGACCTTGTCTATAACTTCATCGGTTATCTGATCTTCGTGAAGGAAGTGATTGCGCTTGGCCCTGCTATCCTCCGGGATTCCATTAAGATATCTGTCTGTCAGAAGGCCCTGAGCAAGAGGCGAGAAGCATATCATGCCTGCGCCAACTTCCTTGCAGGTATCCTGAAGCTTGTCATCTTCTGTCCAGCGATTGAACATGTTATAGACAACCTGATTTATAAGAAGAGGTGTATGATTCTCTCTAAGGATCTTGGCTGCAGCCCTCATCTGCTCAGAATTATAATTGGATATTCCTACATACAGAGCCTTACCTGATCTTACGATATCAGACAGCGCTTCCATAGTCTCTTCAAGCGGTGTATCAGGATCAGGTCTGTGATGATAGAAGATATCTACATAGTCAAGATTTAATCTCTTAAGAGACTGATCAAGACTTGCCATGAGATATTTCCTTGATCCGTGATCACCGTACGGTCCCGGCCACATATCATAGCCGGCCTTAGTAGATATGACCATCTCATCTCTATAAGGACGCATATCCTTATCAAGGATCCTTCCAAAGTTCTCTTCGGCAGAGCCATATACAGGTCCATAGTTATTGGCAAGGTCAAAATGAGTGATACCATTATCGAATGCTGTATGAACCATATCCAACATGTTCTCAAACTTATCTACTGACCCGAAATTATGCCACAATCCAAGAGACACCCTCGGAAGAAAAAGGCCGCTTTTACCGCATCTTAAATACTTCATCTTGTCGTATCTTTTTTCATCTGCCTTGTACATTTATGCACCCCTTCTTTTTAATCATCAATTATTACAAACTGATATATGTTTTTCGTATGTGATCTTAAATACACTAAAATTATATCTGACAAAGCTGAGGATTTCTAAGCATTTTTTACCCAACATTATTTATTATTATCCATTTAACTTTAATGCTTTAATATGCGTGTAAAAAAACAGAAACCTGCACAACTGCAGGTTTCTGATCTATAAATGACAAATAATTATTTTGACTTAGTGAAATTCTTAATTGCAAGAAGGACTACAACCATAGCTGCGATGCTGACAGGGAGTGTTACAAGCCAGTTACGTACAAATCCTGCAAGGATATAGCAAAATACTGATACTGCAGCTACTGTAATAGCATATGGAAGCTGGGTTGATACGTGCTTTATATGCTCGCACTGTCCGCCTGCAGATGCCATGATAGTCGTATCTGATATAGGTGAGCAGTGATCTCCGCATACAGCTCCAGCCATGCAGGCAGATATCGCAATTATCATGAGCTCATTATTGATATCACTGTGGAATGCACTTACTACGATAGGGATCAGCATACCAAAAGTTCCCCAGGATGTACCTGTAGCAAATGCAAGGAATGCACCTATGATAAATACAAATGCAGGTAGAAGACCCATCACCATACCATTTTCTGCGACCTGCTCTACAAGACCTCCCACATATTCAGATGCACCAAGTGAATCTGTCATGGACTTAAGTGTCCATGCAAGTGTCAGGATAAGGATAGCAGGAACCATACTCTTGAAGCCTTCAGGTATTGCATTCATGCATTCATTAAAATCAAGCACTCTTGTAGCAAGGTAGAACAAAATCGTTATAAGAAGAGCTGCCATAGATCCAAATACAAGACCTGTAGAAGCATCAGCATTGGAAAAAGCTGTAACGAAGCCTTCTCCGTCAAAGAATCCGCCTGTGTAGATCATACCTATAATGCAGCAGATGATAAGTGCAAATATAGGAAGTACAAGGTGGATAACTCTACCTTTTTGAGATATAGGCGGATTGGGCTGATCTTCTGCACCTGTAAGGCTGGGGTGCTTGAGGCTTCCGTCAGGAGAAGTTGTGATACCGCACTGCTTCTCTGCCTGTGCCATCTTGCCATAATCAAATCCTCCTACAGCTATAGTGATCATCATTACAAATGTAAGAAAAGCGTAGAAGTTATATGGAATTGCACGGATGAACAGTTCAAGTCCATTGGCACCTTCTACAAATCCGGTGACTGCTGCCGCCCATGAAGATATAGGTGCTATGATGCAGACAGGAGCTGCAGTTGCATCAATAAGATATGCAAGCTTCTCTCTTGATACCTTGTGCTTGTCAGTTACAGGAAGCATAACAGATCCTACTGTAAGACAGTTAAAATAGTCATCGATAAAAATAAGAGTTCCAAGTGCTATAGTAGCAAGCTGTGCTCCAAGCCTTGTCTTAACATGAGTACTGGCCCATCTTCCAAAGGCAGCCGAGCCTCCGGCTCTGTTCATGAGCATGACTATACTTCCAAGTACTACAAGGAATATAAGAATTCCAACATTCCATAGATCTGAAAGCTGAGCTATCATGCCATCGACAAAGATATGATTCATAGCTCCGACAGGATTAAAGCCTGAATATAAAAGACCTCCTGTAATTATACCTATCATCAGTGAAGAATATACTTCCTTAGTGATCAGTGCAAGAACAATTGCAATAATTGGGGGGAGAAGTGCCCAAAGCGAGTTAACGAACATTTTTAATCCTCCTGTTTTGTAACTTTAGTCATTCACAAATAGTAAGTATAACACAATTTAATAGGATAAAGTTGCATATTTTTGCCCAATATTTGCATATTCATGCACTGATTTTTTGCCCATATTATACATTTTTTCAAAATATCAGCCTGCTCCGCCGTCTTCGTAGTACAAGATCATATCAAAATGTTCATTCAAAAACTCCGACTCTTCATCTCCAAATTCGCAATCTGTGAATGTGATCTGATCAGGCTCTGAATATATACTGAACAGGTCACCTTTATTATCATCAAACTTGCAACCTGTAAAATACAGATAGCCGCTGTTATATGCATTTTCTATGAGCGTATACTCCTCATTGTCTATAAATTCACAGTCATAGAAATACAATTCTGTAGAATCACCCATAACTTCTATGATTCCATATGTGCAGTCATGTATGCAGGAATCATACATATATACGTTGTAGCTTTCCTTGCAGAAAAGTCCATATGCTCCGCAGCCGTACAGATCAAGATTGTCACAGCTTATGCCATTGGATGAATAAAGTGCAAGTACATTGGCAGAACATGTCCCTTTTTCTACATCATGTCCAATGATAAGATTATTAAGGGTAATGTTGTTGCTATTAATGATCGAAAGCACATCATCATAAGCACTATTAATTACTATCTCAGGTCTGTCATCAGGGTCGCTTCCTTCTATGGTCATATTGTAGACGCCGCTTGGTCCGTACTCATCCATCCAGTTTGAATATCCCCAGTATGGATGCCCTTCAAGAAAATCACTTGTAGGCTCAAGGACATAGTCACTGATATCATACTTGCCAGGTTCCATGATAATGCGTGTGTTTGGAGCGATCGCATCTACAAACTCTTCCGGAGTTGATACATGGATCTCTTCCTGTTCTTCATAGCTGTTTCCGCCATCATCATATGTATATAAATGACCCTCAAGTACATCGTCATTAGAATCTATAAACTCGATCACATCTTCCAGATTGCCTGTTGTATCAGGCAGATAATCCTGATTGAGATAGTCCTTAAGATCATCAACAGGGATCGTTATCTCATATTCGTTATCGTTGTACATGATAGAATATGAATTAAAATGAACGACAAACTGATCTCCCTGGATATAGCAAGGAAGATAATCATACTCCACCATATCATTGATATAGTATAAAGCCATAGGGCTTCCGTCTTCGACGGTCTCATTAACGAGGTCTTTTTCCCTTGGATAAGTTGCAACTACAGCATCATATAGTATCTGTCCCAAGCCTTCCTTGTTTGAGATATAGGCATCTGACCATATCCTCTTTCCCGTGTTTATATCATAAGTCACCAGATATGAATACTTAGTCTCTTCTTCAGAATATGACCAGTAGTAGTTCTCTGATACTTTGAGAGCAAATATCTTATCATCAAATCTAAGGACTTCTACGCCCACATCATACTGATATGAATCATTATCTTCTCTTGGTGTTCCATATCCAAAATAGCTTATGTCATCCTTGGAAGATTCAGCTATAGAATCACTATAATTGGTCATAGCTGCCCAGAACTTAGGATAATCCATCATAAAGTCTTCATTGACTATTATCTCAGGATATGTCCCTGCGGATGTAAGAGATTCATTTTCTTCAAAAGCCGCCGTAACAAGGTGATTAACTATAGTCAAGGGCTTTTGACTGTCCTTGGTAGAATCTTTATTCTTGTCATCTTCCTCATCAGTCTCCTTATCATCTTCATCCTTTTTAGATTCTTCTGTGTTTTCATCCGAGTCAGACTCTAAGGTATTATCAATCGAGCCGCAGGATGTTGCAAAGAGCATCAGGCTCATCAGCGCAGCAACTATGATCTTTTTCTTCATAAAGCCTCCTTAATACTTGATCAAAAAAAGCTAATGATATGGGGTTAATTGTTTACATCTTGTATAGGAAAAATTCACTTAATATCTATACTATTTATAATACAATAGATATTAATAAAAATGTTCATAATTCCGATAATTAATGTTGTATAACTCGTATTTTTTTTACAAAGTAATACAACATTTGTTTCACACTTTGTTCCTGATCAGATTTTTAATATTGATATGCAAAGCATGATAGTCTTCTTTGGTGAACGCGCATTAAGGAGAAACTATGCCAATACCTGTGATCATAATAACTCTTATCAGTTTAGCGTTGATTGCGTCCGGACTTATATTAAATGAATGGACGTCAGGCAATAAAGCATCTCTTGCAAGAAAAAGTGCAAGAAGGCATATGCGTTGGCGTCTGATACTCAAAAAATACGAAAACAGTAATGGAACTATCCCGGATGGGATAATTCGTCTATTTCTCAATCCTGAGAATCTGGCTGCATTTGCTGATGTAGCCTTTGAATCGGTTGAGAGTCTTTCTGCTGCCTTTGGCATCCTATACCGAAACGAAAGAGCCTTCTGTTCACTATTTGGAAGTGCATCTGATGATCTTAGGAGCTTTTTTGCCTATACTATATCAACCTTCCAGATAACAGATAAAGAGCATAACGGAATCTATAAAAAGACTATGCTCTCCTACCTTACTAAAGACTCTGTCTATCTGCGTCAGAATGCTCTTCTTGCAATATACAGTTTCGGAGATGAATCTCTTGTGATAGATGCATTCCATACCATCAATAAAAAGAGGTTCTATCATAACGAAAGACTCCTTGCTGATGGACTCCTTACTTTTACAGGAGACAAGATCTTACTATCCAGATGTCTTATGAATGTTTTTGATTCTTTTGATAAACATTGCAAGATTGCGATCATCAATTTCATGAGATATGCAGAGATTCACGATCATGACGAAAGATTCATGGAGATGGCCTGTAATGAAGAGATAGATACCGATATCAGATGCGCAGCCATAAGACTTTTTGCAAAAAAGCCAGGCAAAAAAGTAAACAAAGTCCTCATAAAGATAATAAACTCCTGTGCCAATTCTGATGTATGGGAGCCTGCTTCTGTAGCAGCTTCTGCTTTAGGGGACTATGATGATCATGACGGCAATAATGAAGCTATAGATTGTCTTCTTGAGTCAATTCATTCAAAATGGTGGTATGTACGTATTAACAGCTCCAAGTCGCTTTCAAAACTTAGGATCAGTCAAAATAAGATCAAGGAGCTTGAAGCAAGCAAGGATGCCTTTGCTATGGAAGAACTAAGCTATGCAATTGATGAACTTCAAATGGCACTCGATAGAGGGATATGATCATGAAAACAATATTATTTATTGTATCGCTAATACTCCTTATCTTCTCGATCTCATTTTTTTATTTTTCATTAAAGAGCTATCTTCCTGTTCGCAAAGAGCGTCAGATAAAGCTCATGCACAAGAGGCTTGATCACGATTTCTTTTTTCCTATATCTGTGATCGCAAGAGCTGACGACTATCCCTTCACTTATATAAACAACCTCCTGACTCAGGATTATAAGCTCTATGAGATAATCCTGACTGACTGCTCAGGAGATAGCGAGAAGATAAAACGCCTTGTTAAGGCTTACTCTTTGAAAGAGGATGATAACAGGCCGATCAGATATTATAAAGACTGCATTCATCCTGATAAGATATACAAGGGACGTGAAGGAAACATTCCGCTGACTCTGCTGGTACTAAGCAAAGAAAAAGCCGATGCTGCAGGGATCCTGCGCCCTTTACTTGCTGCCGGCGTAGCAGCATCAAGGATGCCCTATATATCTTTTTACAAAAATGAGTTACAAAAAATCATCCCCGGTACAAGCCTTAAAGATATGGCGAGATGTGTACTCGAGGATGATAATGTTACGCAGATAAGTATGTATGGTATGGAATTATATAATAAAGCAAGATTTATAAATGATCTTCTGCCTGTTAATGTCAGCGTTTCTGAAGATTGAACTCATCTACAAGATCTGCGTGATCAGTCCAGCCGATGTAATAGGCATCAAGTTCTGAGATCTCATTGGTTATTTCATCATAGATGGGGATCCAGGTAACTTCATCATAAGTTGTATACATTATGTCATTGGGATAGTCTGACTCTATGATGCCTATCTCTTCTTCAGAGAGTCCTATCTCTTCATCTTCCTGATAAAGGTCAATCGCGCCAAACTGGTGCATCATCTCGTGAGCAAATGCAGCCGGGGTCTCTTCTTCATAGTTGCTGTGCATGAACATGTAGGAAAATTCATACACGCTGTCTAGAGCGTACATTCCATAATAGCAGGTAGTGCAGGACACTTCTTCGATAGACTTGTCAGTATTTATATAAACCATGATGGCAACACTGTCTGCATCGTACCTCTTCTGGATAGCGCCTACATCTATGCTGTTCTCTATAAAATACCAGATCTCGTGATCTGCAGAATAATAGTCCTTGACTGCGTCAGATTCTATAGTAAGTGAATATCCAAGATCTTCATCTTCATAATAATCGTAGATAAGATTAAGCTCCTGTCCCCACTTTTGTGCTTCATCCATAAGGAAATTGCAGGCTATGCCAAGATACTCATAGGTGTGAGTGTATGTCTTATTGTCTTTCTTAGAGTCGCCCCAGGTATAATTAGCATCATTGACATATATTGAGATAACAGGAATGTTGCCGGTCAGAGTATCGCTACTTCCGTTATCATTCTTGAATACTCCTGTTCCGCCTGTTGACTCATACGGTTCATAGTATTCATCATCGTCATAGCTATTGTCTTCATAGCCGCGGCCTCCCCATGAATCGTCATCATCGTCGCGGTAGTCATCTTCATCCCATTCATTGTATTCATCATCGTCCCAGTATTCCCAGCTATCTTCTTCCAAAGACCCTGCTTCAAAACCGTCTTCATAACCTTCATCATAGCCTAACTGGTATGCTTCGTTATAGCCATCGTCATAGCCTGACTGATAGACCTTGTCATAATCTATTGTATCATCGTCTAAGTCGCCAAGCCCGCATCCTGACAAGGATAAGGCACAGACTGCTGCAAGTATGAATGATATTTTCCGATATGATGATCTGGTATAAGTTTTCTTCATAAAATCCCTCTAAAAATCATATGTTAATGATATAGCATATCTGCCAAAGGTGTATTTTATATGCGAAATCTTTATTGTAACTTAAAAGGACTCCTTTAAAAGGAGTCCTTTTACTGTAATCACATCGACCCTCTATCATTATATGCTCTGCGCTATAAAAGGTCAAAAATAAACGACATCTTGATGCATTGCAGGCGAGGAATTAAAGTTGTATGATTAATACTATCATGATTACAAAATATACTGACAGAAATGAATTGGCTATCTACATAATCCTTGCCGTTATAACTGCCGGTGGATTGCTTTATACCTTATTTCCGGGGTCTTTCCCATCTAAATACGAAAATGACATCATAGCGCTTACCAATGGATGGAGTATCATTTATGATGGCGAAACCAGAGATGATATTGCCTTATCCCAGGCCGATATTAAGGTTGCAGATACAGGTGATACCTTTATTTTGATGCACAAATTAAATGATTATGGTATAAGGTCTGCGTGCCTTTTGATCAAAACCGTTCATGCAAGTCTAAAAGTCTATCTGGATGATGAACTTATATATGATTATGCTTCTGATCTTCTGAATGAACATCGCATCATTCCCATGGGATATGTCTATGTCCCTCTTCCTGACAGTTACCCGGGCAGGATGCTCAGTGTCTATTTTACTGCCGGACAGGACAGCGCCTTTTCAGGCTTTGATACTATTTATATAGGTCTTAGAAAAGATCTTCTGTTCATGCGGTCTGATGCCATGAGACTGCAGTTCTATGTAGGTATCTTTTTGTGCAGTCTTGGCGTTACTTTCTGCGCCCTCACTCCTTATCTTATTTTCAACAAATCTGATTATAAAAGGGTATTTCTTGGAGCACTTATCTCAATAGTCCTTGGGGTATATATACTGGCATCTTCAGATATATTCAACTATTTTTCATCAAGGATGATAGTTAATACCATTTTGGAATACATATCTTTCTATCTGATACCTGTAGTTCTGTGTGCATATGTAGCGGGTATCATGCCACTTAGAAGGATCAAGATCATATTTAAGATTGCTACAGCTATAGATATTTGTATATTCATCTATTTTATAATTGCTCATTTTGCCGGGATCTCACTTTTCTCAACACACACACTTACGATCCATATCCTGTGCGGTATTGAGGCTCCTCTTGCCCTTACTTCAGCTATATATCTTCTGTATACTTCCAGGGGCAAGAAAAAAAATGATCCTGATGTGGTATCTTTTCAGACCCTCCTTCTTGGTCTTAGCATCTTCATAGTATGTGCTCTTACTGAGATCATCATCTTTAATGTGCTGAAATTTACATCGCCGCAAGGAGAAGCAAATCTTAACCTTAGTCTTCTTTCCTTTGGATCTCTTATTTTTGTCATATTCCTCTTCATAGGATATTTTGAGTACCAGATCTATTCCATAGAATCCTTGAACAGGCAGCAGTTTCTTAGCGGTCTGGCATATTATGATCCTCTGACAGGTCTTTCCAACAGAGCAAGGTGTCAGGAAGAGATGCTGATTGCAGGAAGTGACAATAGAAACTATATTATCATATCCATCGACCTTGATAACCTAAAAACTATCAATGATGCTTATGGACATGATGCTGGCGACAAATATCTTAAGTTATTTGCAGATATGCTCAGTAGTTCCTTCAGATCTACTGATATAACAGGTCGTATGGGAGGCGATGAGTTCATTGTCATACTGTATGGTCAGAATCTTGTAGATGCAAACTCCAGAATGAAAGAACTGCAGACCAAATTCTCCCGGGCTCATTTCGCGCAGGCCGGGATTACTTATGGATTTTCATATGGTATCGCATCTGATATGGAATTCCCCGGGCAGGATGCTGAGAATATATATACTATTGCTGATATAAGAATGTATGAAATGAAAAGAAAAAGACATCAGGAAAACAGTAATAAAAAGGCATGAGGTTTCTATGACGGTCAAAAATATAAATGTTATATTGTGGTTCATCTTAATACTGTTCACTACTCTTTTAATGTCTCAGATAATCCTCCATAGTGAGAATACTGCGCCTGTTATAGAGGAAGATCGCCTGTATGTCACTTTAAACGATGTCTACAGAGGAAGGTCCAGTGCAGAGAAGATCAATGCCTTTACAGACTCCTACTCTTTTAACCGCGGAGACCGTATTATTGTAACCTTCAGTCTTCCGGACAAAAAGTACGACTTTCCTACTCTTATGCTGGCTACTCAGTTTGTAGGTTATACAATATCCCTTGATGGTACTCCTATATATGAAAGAAGGCTTGAAGAAGCAAAAAATGGTGATTTTCTGCCTAAAGATGTGAATTTCATAACTCTTCCTTACGATGAATATGAAGGAAAAGAACTCTCTATCGAGATGATAGTATCACAGTCAGGTTCTAAAACTATAATCTATACGCCTTCTTTTGGTAATTTCAACGATCTATCCAGAGGATATACCTGGGACAGAGCTCTGTCTGTATTTCTGGGTACCTTTATGTGTATGTTTGGCGTAATCTATTTTCTCATATCACTGTTCTTTGCAGTAAGGATAAGGGGGCTTGCAAGCCAGATAAGGTCTTCTATACTTTGCGTATGCGGAGGAGCATGGATACTCACTTCCCAGAGGATCAACATCATCTTCATGACCAATACTACAAGGCCGGCCTTATATGAATATACTCTTTTATATATATCTCTCCCCCTGATAATGCTCCTTTTCTGTACTATATGCCATATTCTCCATAACAGGATAGCTACAAGCTATATTCTGGGTGTATGTGCTATTGAAGTTATTTTTGGCATATGCCATTTTACAAGGATCAGATATATCAATACTTTTTCAAAGCCAATCGCGATCATTTATGCAATCAGTGTCATAGGTTTTATGATGTATTCTGTGTTCTATCTTAGAAGGCGTAAGGCATCAACTTATGACAAGGTTCAGATAGCAGGACTTAATACTCTGTCCATATGTCTTATCATCGCTTCTATATTCTTTGCATTAGACAGAAATCAGTCAAGAGAATTTAATAACGCAGCGTCTATATTCATAGGTTTGGGTGGTATCGTATTCGTTGCATCCCGTATTATGACTTTCATGGTTACTTTGTCCAATGCTGACCCTATGAAGAAAAAAGAAATGGCGCTGTCTTCACTTGCGTACAAAGACTCTCTTACAGGGCTTCCTAACAGAGCTTCCTGCGACAAAGAGACAATGCAGCTGGATGAAACAAATGACGATTATCTTATCATGTCTATGGACCTTAACGGGCTTAAGGAGGTCAATGACTCCAAAGGCCATAAAGCCGGAGATGAGCTTCTTCAGAACTTCACCAATGTTCTTAATGTATGCTTCCCTGACCCTTTCTTCAGGGGTAGGACCGGCGGTGATGAATTTGTAGTTATCCTTAAGAATATTCCTGATGAAAACTACCTAGACAGTCATATAGAACATATGAATAAGCTCTTAAGAGCAAAGGAGAAAGAGACGGGATTTGATCACAGTGTTGCTTACGGAATCTGCTACAGACATGAACTTCCTGCCGGAGCAAATGCTCATGAAGTATATATGGAAGCAGATGCAAGGATGTACAAGCTTAAGAGAGCGCAGCATGAAGCACGAAAGTCCCAGAAGTAATCGTAATTTCAAACTTCGCATCTGCCAAACATACGCCACCCTCTGAGGCAGAGCCGATGCGGCCCGTTTATAATACATTTTCGTATCTTGAAGGTGTTATAATTCAGGGCAAGATATCTGGATCTTTATATTCTAGGGTCCAAACTCGCTTCGCTCAGACAGGTGGACCCTAAGAAGAATATAAAGATTCAGATATCTTGCTCCTGAATTTAATAACACCTTCAAAAGATACGAAAATGTATTATAAACGGGCCGCATCGGCTCTGCCTCAGAGGGTGGCGTATGTTTGGCAAGTGCGAAGTTTGAATAACTTAGATAAATGATGTATTAGATTAACTGGTTGATTTATTCATAGAATAATAATAAAAAACCCGATTAACTATAACAGTTAATCGGGAACTTATAAATGAGACACGAGGGAATCGAACCCTCGACAACTTGATTAAAAGTCAAGTGCTCTACCAACTGAGCTAGTATCTCATATATTATTAAACTTCTCATTGAATTTCTAAGAAGTATAATATCTAGCTGGGCTAACCAGATTCGAACTGGTGAATGCAGCAGTCAAAGTGCTGTGCCTTACCGCTTGGCGATAGCCCATTATTAGGTACCATAGCGATTAAATGGCTCTCTCGCTGTCGCAACAGTTCAGGGTGGCTAGTGGGACTCGAACCCACGGTCTCCAGAACCACAATCTGGCGCGCTAACCAACTGCGCCATAGCCACCATATTTCTTCATACGGACAGTGGAGTATCTGTATGAAGGAGTGTGCCCGAAGGGATTCGAACCCCCGACCCACGGCTTAGAAGGCCGTTGCTCTATCCAGCTGAGCTACGGACACACGCTGCATAAAACATAAAAGTTATATGCAAGAGCAGGTGATGGGAATCGAACCCACCTATCCAGCTTGGAAGGCTGGTGTTCTACCAATGAACTACACCTGCTTGGTAAAACTTTGCGTTACAGACTCTAATGAACGAGTCGGGGTGACAGGATTCGAACCTGCGGCCTCCTGGTCCCAAACCAGGCGCTCTAGCCAAACTGAGCCACACCCCGTTTCTTTTGTTTCGGGTTTGCTGTGAAACTCATCAGCGCCGCAACGCAAGGACTATTATATATTCGTTCTTCGAATATTGTCAACACTTTTTTTGAAAAATTTTTACTCGTTCAATTATGAACATTATATCGTATTTATCCAAAATTTGCGACAATCTTTTTCCCTAGTGATTGACAGGCAATCACACGTATTATAAAATACTTTCTATGCGGATATGGCGGAATTGGCAGACGCGCAGGATTTAGGTTCCTGTACCGTAAGGTGTAAGGGTTCAAGTCCCTCTATCCGCACTCAGTATCAAGCTGTTTAAGGCCCTGCAGATTTTTTCTGCAGGGCCTTTTTTATTCAAGATATTCAAGATCTAACTTCAAGTTCTTTTCCAAGCTTTTACCTGAATCCATTTTCAAATTCTTTTCCAGGCTTTTTCCTGAATCTATTTTCAATCTCTATTTTTATCTTTTTTACCCAAGTTCTTTGGCAAGAAGCTCTTCCATATCCCTCAAAGCTTTTCCTCTGTGACTGATAGAATTTTTCTCTTCCGGAGATATCTGGGCAGAAGTTTTGCCAAACTGTGGCAGGAAGAATATAGGATCATATCCAAAGCCATTCTCACCGGCTATCTCGTGGCCTATGATGCCCTCCATGGTCTTAACTGATGTAAGTACCTTACCGTTTGGCAAAACGGCTGAGACGGCGCATACGAAGCGTGCAGTGCGGTCTTTATCTTCTACTCCTTCAAGTCTTTCAATGATCTTTGCATTTTTTTCGGGATACGGAGTATCCTTGCCCATATAGCGGGCTGAATAGATACCCGGTTCTCCCCCGAGTGCATCGATCTCAAGCCCCGAATCATCTGCAAGGACGATCGAATCATTATCTCCAAGTTCATGAAGCTTATTAGCTATAGCTGATGCCTTGATTACAGAATTCTCAGAAAAAGTAGTACCGTTTTCTTCTACATCTTCAAATACTCCGGCCTCCTTCATAGACACGATCTCCATCCCAAGACTTCCGAGTATCTGCCTTATCTCGCGCATTTTGTCTTTATTACCTGTTGCAAAAACAATTCTCATTACTATTACTACTCCTTATACATTTATATTTATTTATTCATATCCGAGTATGCGTATAGGACTGCTTTATATAGTCCTGTTGCCACCTGATCCTGATATGTATGATCATAGGATGCCTCCAAGACGCTCTCAGACACCGCAGGTGCCCCCGGAACTGTCACAAGTACAGATGGAACACTTATATATGTCATAAGCTCATACGGGCGGTCAGACAGGGAATAAGCCATGATATTATCTGTATGTCCTACTTCGTATGTCTCATAAGATATATCTGCAAGGATCTGACCGGCAAAGTCATCATTGCCATATCCCCTTAGGTATATATTGTCGTTGTAATATACAGCTGTATCAGCGCCGGTGTCTATACATATCACAAGATCCGGATCAAGCTCACCTATCAATGCTCTTTTATCGACAAGTTCAATCTCACCTGCATCTGTTCTTGTAAGATACGCTTTGACTTTTTCTTTTTCCAGCCTGTCTTTAAGTGCAAGGGCTTCGTATAACGATGCATCACTTTCTACGTCATCACCATCCTGAAGGTCTCCCAGAACAGGATCTATCAATATTATTCTGTCATATATTTCATGAGGATTTACAAAAGATACGGACAATGTTCCGTCATCGAGAGTACTGGTATATTCATATATTCCATCAAGTTGAAACTCAAGACTTACAGAGTTGTCATTTTGAGGGACGCAAAGACATCCGGTAACATTGCCCGGAGTTGTAACAGACGTATTACCGGTATAGAAGTCATCAGCTTCTTCTATACTTATTAGAAGCTGACACGTTGTGACTTTATTTTCTATCACTATATCTTCAGAATCGGTTCCTTCGGGAAGAGAGAGCTTTATACAGTCTCCCTCTTCTTTCAAAGTCATGGCAAAAGCCTTGTCAGAAAGTGCAACTTTATCTTCAAAAGCCTCACTTTCCCTGGCCTGTGCCGTATCCTTTATCACTACACTTCTTGTACTTAGATATACAAACATAAATGCCAGAGCAGTAACCGAGAAAATCGAAGATGCGATAGCAGTTTTTTTCATAAGAACTGTATATCTGTCACTTCTTCTTTGCTCCAGGGCTATAGCAAGCTCCCCCGCCCCACACTCAGTGTCTTTTTCCATATCCTCAGTCATTGGTTCTATCCTTTCTACGTGGCGGCTTGGCCCCCATGTACTGGTAGAAATAAGTCTTAAGCATTCCATTGTAGATCTTGCGGTTCTTGTCTGCCTTTTTGCCTATAGCATCCTGTGCTTCCTCGAAGGAAGTGATCATGTACATGGACCAGTCATCAAGAGCTTTATAACGCTGTCCGAGGGTGCGATAGAGGCTGTAAAGATTTGATTTATCGCCAATTCTTTCACCATATGGAGGGTTTGTGATGATAAATCCGTATTTCTTTCTATGAGAAAGCTGTGCCACGTCTCTTGTCTGGAAGTGGATAAGGTCGCCAACGCCTGCCTTATCTGCGTTGATCCTTGCTATCTCAATGACATCAGGATCGATATCGTATCCCTGAATATCAGTTACTACATCAAGATTAACTTCTTCTTCGCATTCCTGTCTTACATCTGCCCAGTTTCTAGGAGTTATAAGGTGAGTCCACTTCTCTGCATTAAAAGATCTGTGAACGCCAGGGGCGATATTAGCTGCTATCATTGCTGCTTCTATCGGAATAGTACCTGATCCGCAGAAGGGATCAATAAGTATCCTGTCTGCATGCCAGGGAGTCAGCATTATAAGTGCTGCTGCAAGGTTCTCCGCAATAGGAGCCTGAGATTCAAGCCTTCTGTAGCCTCTTTTATGAAGAGATACACCGGTTGAATCAAGAGCTACTGTTACTTCATCCTTATAAAGGAATACTCTTATAGGGAATTCTTCGCCATCTTCAGGGAATATGGAAGTGTTATAAGCTTCCTTCATGCCCTCTACCATGGCTTTTTTCATAACCCTTTGAATATCACTTGGTGAAAAGAGAGCACTCTTAACGGTAGAAGCCTTGGTAACCCAGAACTTTCCATCCTTTGGAATGAATTCATCAAGAGGAAGTGCCTTGGTTCCCTGAAAAAGTTCTTCGTAGGTAGTTGCAGTAAATGATCCTATCTTGATAAGGATTCTCTCTGCGGTTCTAAGGCATATATTGGCTCTGCATACAGCGTCTGCATCTCCCTGAAAAGATACTCTTCCATCTGCAACCTCTGTAATATCATAGCCAAGGTCTATTATCTCTCTTTTAAGTACTGCTTCAAGTCCCATATGACAGGGCGCTATTAGTTCATAATATTTCATTTTTATAAACCTTTTACCTTTATAACTATTATTTACGGCATTTTGGCATATAAATACCTGCTATGATTAACATTCTATCATATGTGATGTACCACTGGGGACATTTTTGTAAGCACATGCGCAGACCAAGCTGCATATCTTTACATAACAAAGCCCAGTTACAAAAACAACTAAAACGGGCTTTGGACACCCAAGAATAGAGTATCCAAAGCCCTATATATGTTTAAACCCTCATACGATCTAACCTATCTTGCCTACAGTTCCACCCGGGAATATCTGTCCGTCCACCGTAACCTGCTCTATGACTGTAGTACGCGGAGAATCAATAAGTGATATAAGGCGCTGGGCAGCAAGACGTCCCAGTGATTCCGTATCCTGATGAAGCGTTGTAAGAGGAGGATGCATACGCATAGCGATCGGGATTCCATCGAATCCTGCTACTGATACATCTACTCCCGGAGACAGTCCCATCATATGAATCGCACCGATTCCTCCTATCGCTGCAAAATCATCCGGATACAAGATACAAGTTGGCGGATCCTTGAGCTTTAAAAGCTGCTCTGTACATGCAAATGCCTTGGCAGTATTACGATAATCACCTTCGAGAACATATTCTTCAGGAACATCTATTCCAAAACTCTCGCATGTCTTGTAAAAACTTGAAAGACGGCTCTGGGTAACAGATGAGTATGCACCGTGTACATAGGCGATCTTCCTATGTCCCTGAGAATAGCAGTATGTCACAAGATCCTTCATGCCTTTTATGTTATTGGACATAATGGCTATACGGTTATCAAATACATGGTCTATGGTAACAACAGGAATATTACCTCTTATGAGCTCTTCTACCTTGGGATCATAGAAGTTGACACAAGCTATGACCACTCCATCAAAGCCCCTGTATCTGGCATGTTCAAGATAACTTCTTGGCTGCTGACCTTCACCCTGACTATTGATGAACGTAATGTCATATCCGGATGCCTCTGCTGTCCTTTTGAAAGAATCAAGCACATGAGCAAAATAGTCATGTGTAAGACCAGACATCGCATCATCTACAAACAAAACTCCCAGATTATAGGATCTGCTGGTCTTAAGTGCTTTGGCTGCTGCATTAGGGAAATATCCCATATCAGAAGCGATCGATCTTATCTTCTGTTTGGTCTCTTCGCTAATGTCTCCCCTATCATTTAATGCCTTGGACACGGTAGCAATAGAAACTCCGCAAGCATCTGAAATATCCTTCATCGAAATCTTTTGATTCATACCCACCTCAAAATAAGATAAGCCCACTACTTAATCGTTTTCGTACTTTTATTATAATAAGAGTTGGCAATATTTTCAATTTATTTTTTCTTTTAACTGTTTTTTCGGTAAAATTGCTAAAAACTTTGTATTTTTATGTTTAATATTTCTGTCTGCCATCCTTGAATTCCATTTCATCCTAAATTATAATGAAAATGTATCTTAAACGATTTCGAAACGAAATTTTCGCGAATGTATTGTTTTTTCGTTACATTACGCACATTAAAAGAGGGGGTCCTATGAAATACGGGCATTTTGACGATGACGCAAGAGAATATGTCATCACCACTCCTAAAACTCCACTTCCGTGGATCAATTATTTAGGAAACCAGGAGTTCTTTTCTCTGATATCAAATACTTGCGGTGGATATTCCTTCTGCAAGGATGCAAAACTCCTGCGTATAACACGTTACCGTTATAACAACATTCCATATGATAATAACGGCAAATACTTCTACATCAAAGATGGTGATACCATCTGGAATCCGGGCTGGCAGCCAACTAAGACCACTCTTGATGAGTATGAATGCCGTCATGGTCTTGGTTATTCCAAATTCAAGGGCGTAAAGAACGGTGTTGAAGCCAATGTTCTTACATTCGTTCCTATGAATGACAGATGCGAGATATCTCGTATCAGGATTAAGAATACCACATCTACAGCAAAAGAACTTAAACTTTTTTCATATGTTGAATGGTGTCTGTGGAATGCGGACGATGATGAGAGAAATTTCCAGAGAAACCTCTCTACAGGTGAAGTTGAAGTTATAGATTCTGCGATCTTCCACAAAACTGAATACAGAGAAAGACGTAATCACTTTGCTGTATATTCTGTAAATACTAAAGTTGACGGATTTGATACATCCAGAGAGAGTTTCCTTGGACCTTACAACGGCAATGATACACCGGATGTTTTAACAAATGGCGCCTGCACAAACTCTATAGCAAGCGGATGGTCTCCTGTTGCTGTACATCAGATCAATGTAACTTTAACGCCCGGCGAAGAGAAGAGCTTCGTATTCGTACTTGGTTATATTGAAAATGACGAGAACGATAAGTGGGAATCTCCCGGAGTTATCAAAAAAGATCTCGCATGGGAGATGCTGGATCGTTACAAGACAGATGAGCAGGTTGATAAGGCCTTCGATATCCTTGTAGATTACTGGAAGAGTCTTCTGTCCAAATACCATGTTAAGAGTTCCAATGACAAGGTTGACCGTATGGTTAACATCTGGAATCAGTACCAGTGCATGGTTACCTTCAATATGTCACGTTCTGCTTCCTACTACGAATCCGGTATCGGCCGCGGAATGGGCTTTAGAGATTCTTGTCAGGATCTGCTGGGATTTGTACATCTTATACCTGACAGAGCAAGAGCACGTATCATCGATATCGCTTCTACACAGTTCCAGGATGGCAGCGCATATCACCAGTATCAGCCTCTTACCAAGAAGGGTAATGCAGATATAGGATCCGGCTTTAACGATGATCCGCTCTGGCTGATCGCAGGTACCAGCGCATATATCCGCGAGACAGGTGATGATTCTATTCTTGATGAGATGGTTCCTTTCGATAATGACGAAAGCGTAGCTACTCCTCTTATGAATCACCTTAAGAGATCCTTTGATTATATCGTAAACCACAAGGGCCCTCACAATCTTCCTCTTATCGGCCGTGCCGACTGGAACGACTGTCTGAACCTTAACTGTTTCTCAGCACATCCAGGCGAATCCTTCCAGACCTTTGGACCTTCTGAAGGACCTGTTGCAGAGTCAGTATTCATCGCAGGTATGTTTGTAAAATACGGTGAAGAGTACGCTCAGCTGTGCGAGCTTAAGGGCGATAAAGCTGAGGCAGAGTATGCAAGATGTGAAGTTCAGAAGATGTATGATGCTGTTCTTAAAGACGGATGGGACGGCGAATGGTTCATTAGAGCATATGATGCATATTCTCACAAGGTTGGATCCAAAGAATGCGAAGAAGGTCAGATCTTCATCGAGCCTCAGGGTTTTTGCGTACTTGCTGGTATCGGTGTCAAGGAAGGCCTTGCCAAGAAGGCTATGGACTCTGTCAAAGAAAAACTCGATACCAAGTATGGTATCATGATTCTCCAGCCGGCATATACCAAGTACCACTTAGAGCTTGGTGAAGTAAGCTCATATCCACCGGGATACAAAGAAAATGCAGGTATCTTCTGTCACAACAATCCTTGGGTATCTATCGCTGAGACTGTTCTTGGTGATGGCGACAGAGCGTTTGAAATCTACAAAAAGACATGTCCTGCATACATCGAGGATATAAGCGAGATCCACTGCACAGAGCCTTATGTATACTCACAGATGGTAGCAGGTAAGGACGCTAAGTTCTTCGGTCAAGGCAAGAACTCTTGGCTTACAGGAACTGCTGCATGGACATTTACAGATATCAGCCAGTACATACTGGGCGTATATCCTACTCTTAATGGTCTTCAGATCAATCCTTGTGTTCCTGATGGTTTTGGTGATTTCGATCTGGACAGAACATACAGAGGTGTTAACTATCACATCCACGTAAGTAATCCATCCAATGTTCAAAAGGGTGTGTCCAAGATGACTGTAGATGGCAAAGACGTAGAAGGCAACGTAATTCCATTCGATGCATCTGCCAAAGATGTAACCGTAAACGTAGTAATGGGTTAAGCTGCAAGTAAACTTTCATTTTACCCTCCTATTTTAAGCCCCCGGACTCATGCATAGAGTCCGGGGGCTTCTTCGTTGGCAGGGGATAACGCAGTATCATCAAAGGCTTTGCAGGGTTGACATTGGCAATAGTTGGACGGATTTGTTGGCAGTGGCAGGGGATAAGTCTTTTAGGAATCTCTCGAGTTTTATAATTCAAGGCATGATATCTGGAAATTTATATTCCAGGGTCCGAAACTCGCTTCGCTCAGACATGCGGACCCTATGCGGAATATAAATCTCCATCTATCAAGCTCTTGAATTTTATAAAACTCTCAAAGATTCCTAAAAGGCTTATCCCCTGCCACTGCCAACAAATCCGTCCACCTATTGCCAATGTCTCCCTGCAAATCCTTTGATGATACTGCTGTGCCTACACATTTTTTCCAGATGAAAGCGAAGCATATTTAGCATACTCTCTGTATGTACTCGATGCGCAAAGCAAGTTTTGAGAGCTGAAAAATAGAAATTCACAAGTATATTTTTTGCATTACTGCAACTAATGTAGAATATTTTAAGTAAATAGTCCAAATGAAGTTTTTCGCGATATTTTTGTAACAACAGAGTTCAAAACTTATAATTTGCTATAACGTAGTACAGATTTGCTGGTACATTGAATCTCAAGGGGCATTGCAGGTGAGGATAGTTTATAAAGAATTATCGCTTTTTGAACGTGTTATTAAATTCATGAGCTTGATAGATGAGAATTTATATTCCTCTTAGGGTCCGCATGTCTGAGCGAAGCGAGTTTCGGACCCTGGAATATAAATTATCAGATATCATGCCATGAATTATAACACGCTCAACATGCGAGAATTCTTTATAAACTATCCTCGCCTGCACTGTCCCTTGAGATTCAATGTACCAGCAAATCTGGACGGACTAATCACAATTGTAAGAAAGGCTGCCGCAGGGATGCGACAGCCTTTCTCTTTGGTTTTAGGTATTTTATAGACTATAGTCTAAGAGGACTTATTAGTTTGCAGCCTTCCAAGCTTCATACTGCTTCTGAGCTTCTGCAAGTACGTCCTGATATCCAGCATCGTCAAGTTTCTGCTGGTACTCAGCGATCTTGTCTGCTACCTGATCTGAACCGTAAGCGCCCATCTCAAGAGACTGACCCATCTCTGAGAAGAGGTTTACACAAGCTGAATACTGAGCATCTACTGAGCTGTGATCGAAACGGAATCCGTTAGCAACTGTTCCTGATGCGCTGTTGTTGAATGTGTCATAAAGATCTACCTTATCAGAAGGCTCACCAACTTCAAGTGTTACAGCCTTAACAGATGTTGACTCCCAAGGGCTGTGGTTGTATGTAGCTGTTCCGGATGTTCTGTCTACAAGACCATCTGTAAGAACATAATCTGTACCTTCGATACCGTATGTATAAAGGTTAGCTATTGTGTTATCTGTGTAGAGATATCCAAGGAAATCTACGCAAGCTGCTGCAACTTCAGGTGAAGCCTGAGCTGATACTGCGAAGCAAGATCCAAGAGTTGTTGTTGAACGGCCCCAGTTCTGTGTAACCTGTGCGAAGTGCTCAGCCTGGTTACCATCACGACCTTCAGACTCTTCGTTGTTAGGAACTGCTGTCCACCAGTTGAACAGCCAATCCTGTGTCTGAGCTGTCTGAGTTGTAACTACTCCACCAAGTTCATCATCAACATTGATATAACCCTTCTCACCCCACTCAGCGATAAGTGTGCAGTACTCAAGGTACTCATCTGTAAGGATTGTATCAACGAGTTCATTTGTCTCCTGATCAACGCCGATCTGTGACATAAGAGAGTTGTCTACGAAATCAAACTTATCAAGGTAGAATCTGTAGAACATAGGTGTGTTAGCAAAGATGAATGGATATGTGATGCCTGCATCAAGAGCTTCATCCATGTATGGCTCAAGAGCTTTAAGACGAGAATATGTATCCTTCTCACCTTCAATAGCCTTAACAATTTCTTCAGGATCTTCGCCGATAGCTTCTACATTAGAATCAAGCATCTTGATCATGTAGCCTTCAGCACCTTCCTTGTATATAGGAACGAACATATCCTTGCCATCGTAACGAGCTGACTCCCAGAACCACTCAGGCATTGAGTTCCAAAGTGTTGTACCTGGAAGAAGATCTGTAAGATCATATGCAGCATTTGAGTTGTAAAGGTCGTTAGTACCGATTGTTGACCACCAGTTAGCTGTCCAGAGAAGATCAACCTCTCCGCCTGCAAGTGCCATGTTAGCCTTATCGCCATACTCACCGTTCATGATGTCATGAATATCGATTGTGTATGTAGCACCAAGTTCACCAAGGCGAGCATTGATAGCATCTTCTACTGCCTGAACTTCATTTTCGTCTACAGATCCTGTATTGTATGTACATCTGTAGAGTCTGATGACAGTGCCATCGCCAGTACTAGCAGTTTCGCTTGAACCTGTATCAGTACCTGTTTCTGATCCTGTTGAAGTAGTCTGATCAGCGCCTGTGTCTGTAGCATCACCATCTGTACCTGTGCCTGCGTTTGAGCAACCTGCGAGCATCATTGTTGCCATTGTGGCAGAGAATGCACATGCAAGCGCTCTTTTTGTTAATTCATTTCTTCTCATAAAAACCTCCCTCTTTAAATAAATTTTATTTGATTACTATTTATATTCAGGGAATACTGCATCCCTAAACAACCTATTTATCAACCTATTTATCAGCCCTTTACCGAACCTACTGTAAGACCCTTTACAAAGTATTTCTGGAAGAAAGGATATGCGATGATAACAGGTCCTATAACTACGATAACTGTTGCCATTGTTGCTGAATACTTCGGTATTGAACCGCCCATAGCCTGTAGAACTGCTGATGGGATGTTCTTGTTATTGAGCATTGTCTCAATCGACTTCTGAATGTTGATAAGAAGAAGCTGAAGTGGTTTCTTAGCATTGGTTTCAATATACAGATATGCGTTCTGCCAGTCATTCCAGTATGCGGTAGCCATCATGAAACCAACTGCTGCAAGTGAAGGTTTCATAAGAGGAAGAGTAATCTGGAAGAACGTTCTATACTCTCCTGCTCCATCAATTCTTGCAGCATCCATAAGCTCTTCAGGAATACTGTTCTGGATGTATGTTCTTAAGATGATTACGTTCATAGTTGTCACACACAGTGGCAGGATCAGAAGAAGAAGACTGTCCTTGAGGTGATACTGTGATGTAAAGATGATGTAGTTAGAAAGCTGTCCGCCGTTAAAGAGCATCGGTATAAGAAGATATACGGAGAAGAACTTTCTAAGTCTAAAGTCAGGTCTTGAAAGTGAATATGCAAACATACTCATTACAAGAAGTCCGCCAAGTGTTCCTACAAGTGTGATGAAGATTGTGATTCCGTATGATGTACGAAGCTGCTCACCATATCTTAAAACTGCATTCATACCTGAGAAGGACCACTGTTTAGGAAGATATGTAAATCCTGTCTCACCGATTTCTTTTTCTGAAGTGAATGCTGAAATAATTACAAGTAAGATTGGAAGTGCACAAAATACCGTGTACAAAAGTAGGAACAGACACAGTATGTACTGCCCGATTCCGGGCTTTCTTGCACTTTTTAATGTTTTAGTTTTAGCCATTTCTATCCTCCCCTTCTAATTAGAACAATGAATCCTCAGGTGCAATCTTTTTAACTATTCCGTTAGCCAGTAGCATGAGTAAAAGTCCTACTATAGACTGGAAGAATGTAGTTGCAGCCGTAAATCCGAAGTTAGAATTCTTCATGATCGCATTAAGTACGTAAGAGTCAATAACCTGTGTGGTCTCATAAAGAATACCTGTATTTCTGGTTACCTGATAGAAAAGACCTGTATCTGAATGCATGATTCCGCCGACTGACAGAAGGAGCATTACTGTGATCATAGGTACAAGTGAAGGTAGTGTTACGTGCCTGATCTGCTGCCACTTACTTGCACCATCAATTGAAGCTGCTTCATAAAGTGAAGTGTCGATACCTGCAAGTACTGACATATAAAGAACCGATCCATAACCTACGCCGTTCCACATCTTAACTATTGTAAGGATGTATGGCCAGTACTTAGGGCTTCTGTAGAATGGGATCGAACCTCCAAGAAGGTTATTGATGATACCTGTTCCTGAGCTGAGGTAAGCCATAACTATGAACTGTACAGCTGCATATGATACGAATACCGGGATGATCATAACAGTCTGCATTGTCTTACCAAGTCTCTTGAATGCGAACTGATCGATTGCAATAGCAAGAACAACATTGAGGAACTGTCCAAGTGCTGTAAATACTACATAATATAAAAGTGTATTTCTTGTAATTCTTATGAAATCATTTTTGGACTGGAGAAGGAATTTGAAATTATCGATTCCGTTCCAGGGGCTGAGCCAGATACCCTTTGTATAATCGTAAGACTTGAAGGCAAGAACAAGACCTGCCATAGGAACATAATTAAAGAAGAATAATATAAGTACTGCCGGAAGCGCGAGGACAAGATAGGCATGATGTTTGAAGACGTTATGCCAGAATCCATCGTTTTTTCCACTTAGTTCGGTGGTTTTAGGTTTAGAACTCATTTCATAATCCCCCTCTTTTAAATTAAAACCTGTAGATTTAGGTATAGACTTTTCGAAAACCTTTGCTTTGATTTTTACTTAATCGTTTTCGTAATTTCAATATACATCACTTTACCTAAAAATGCAATACATTTTTTACACTTAATAGGCAATTTACTTGATTTTTACCGAAAAATACCTCTGTTTTTTGTGCCATATGCTATATGTTCTTTTTTTCGTAAACTAACTATCGGGATTATAATGAAGAGTTTCCAGGAACGCTTTTTCGTTAATTATGCGTAAACGCCGCATAATCACTGTTCTTAGCGTTCGAAAAGATCGCATTTGTAACCGAAAAACATGCGTAAACGTTTTCGGTTTCTCTAAAGTATTTTAAAAATATGCAAAATAAAAGCAGATTTCCAAAGAAATCTGCTTTAGGATGTGAGTGACAAGATTCGAACTCGCGACCTTCTGGTCCGTAGCCAGACGCTCTATCCAGCTGAGCTACACTCACATATTTATTTAGTTCGTCGCTGTGTTTGCATCAGCAACGGATATAATAATATAACACCCTAATAGTTTTGTCAACTATTTTTCCGATTTTTTTCAAAAATCGTTTTATTGCATTTTTGTTATCTCTATTATGTCCATAGTTATCAGTATATCTCCTGAAACACAAGCATCTTCAAACCTATCGCACAGCCAGATATGGACACCTTATTTATCAGTAGATCACTTTTCCCTATCAGATCTTTTGACGTAGATCACTTTTCCCTATCAGATCTTTTGACGTAGATTACCTTTACTCAGTCAGATCTTTCAAATTTATCACGTAGTCAGAGATCGTTGCCTTGTTTATTATAAACGTCTACAACTTACGCTTAATCATCGTCATAATCATCATCTTCTCCGTGGAGTGCCTTCATCTCTTCTTTTTCTTTCATCTTGGTCTTCAAGAAGGCATTGTTCATCTCCAGTTTGGCCTGCCTGAAGCAGTTTATAAGTTTGGGGTTGAACACGCCGCATTCACCGTTAACGATCATTCCAAATGCTTTGTCCATAGAATACGCTGCCTTATAGACTCTTTCGCTGATAAGAGCATCGTATACATCCGCAAGGCCTGTAAGCTGGGCTGCTATGGAGATGTCTTCTCCTTTTAGTCCGTCAGGATATCCGTTGCCATCATACTTCTCATGATGGTGTCTGCATATATCATAGCTGTATTCATAGTAATCCTTGTCCTGAATATCCGAAAGCATTCTGATAATATCACATCCTCTTGTAGTATGTGATTTCATAACTTCAAATTCATCTCTTGTAAGTCGTCCGGGTTTTAGAAGTATAGTATCAGGGATTGTTATCTTGCCTATATCATGCATTGCAGAAGCATCTGCCATTACATCAACCTGATACTGTGTAAGGCTGTACTCAGGATACATATTCATGATGTATCTACCAAGTATAGATACAAAGTCATGGATACGCCTTAGATGATATCCTGACTCAAGGTTACGGAACTCAACTATAGTGCAGATCTTTTCAACGATCAGCGCATTATTTTTCTTAAGTATCTCCTGCTGCTTTTGAAGCTGCTGGTACTGGGCGCGAAGGAGCTTGGTCTGTGAAGTTATCTGTTCTTCGAGATGTCTTTTTGAAAGGACAAGTTCTATGGATCTACTGACCTTCTGTTTAACTATAAGTGGTTCAAAAGGCTTACATATAACATCAGCGACACCTTGTTCATAACATCTTCTCTCTGTCTCTGCAGAGGTGTCGCTGGTTATCATGATAACAGGAATCTTGTCCAAAAGCTTGACTTTACCTATCTCTGTAAGCACAGCAAAGCCATCCATCTCGGGCATATTTATGTCCAGAAGGATAGCTGCAAGGAATGCCCTGCTTTTGACTACCATATCTATCGCTGCCTTGCCATTATCAGCTTCCAGGATCGTATAATCGTCCTTGAATATCTCTTTAAGGACATCGCGATTGATCTCGGAGTCATCAACTATGAGAATTGTAGTTTTACTCTCGGTTCTCTCTTCAGCCATATCATCACCTGTATTATTCTTCTTGTAATCCAACGATACTTTTATTCTAAATGCTCTCTACTTCTTGTATATAATTCCGCCCTTTTCTTCTCTGGTAGTATTGATTTCAAGCTGTTTGCCATCGATTATAAGAAGGACTCCGGCATAGATTATGCTTCTTGCGGTGATGCTGGCTCCTCTTACTTTATTCATCTGCTCGGTCATCATTGTCATTTTTTCCTCATAGCTCATAAGCTCTTTTTCCTTAGTGCTAACGGCCATGTTAATCTTGATCTTCCACTGGAGCTGCTCTCTGGAGTTTACATTGGCGGTTACTATGCGTTTTTGCTCTTTGTACAGAGTTTCAAGTTCTGCTTTGGTTCTGTCTATAGCTTTTTTGTCCTCATTAAAATTGTATAAAAGCTCGGACGTAACTCCTACTCTTACGATAGTCCTGATATCGCTTTCGCTTCCTATCCTTGCAGCACTTACACCCATCTGAGTTGCTACATCTCCGCCTATTATGGATCCCTCTTCGCCAAAGACCATGACACTTCCTCTGACATCCGCCTTGCAATTGACGATGCCGTTACAAAAGATCGATTTATGGGTCGTGATATTAAGATTCTGAAGGTATCTTGCATATATATTGCCGCCTGCAGAGATTTTGGCCATATCTTCAAGACCATTACAGCCGCTTCTAAAGACTATATCTCCGTCTGCTTCGATAGTCGTACCTTCTGCATATCCATCTATGATAACGTCGCCTTTGGCCCTTATAACAGACCTGGAAGGGACTTCTCCCTTAACCCATACTGTACCTACAAAATCAACGTTCAGTGGCTTTCTGGTACTTTCTACGACTTTTAGAGGGCTTATGATCATCTCTCCGTCAGTAAATCTTACAGCGCCTGATACAGTCGCACAGAAAGTCTTATGGTCGGGCATGATCATAAAACCTCGCCCTTTGATAATGGGAAGGTCTCGGCCATTCTTGCCGGGGAGTGTGATATTCTTGATAGTCTTGCCGTCAGATCCATGAATTGCCGGATGGTATACTGCAAGCTTATCTCCGACATTAACAGTTGCGAAGTACCTGACATTATCAAAATTGGCTGATCCGTCCTGAGTATACTCGATATCTGTAGGAATTTTTCTATCGAAAAAGAATTCGTAGTAGCCGTCTTTACCAAAAGTAGGGCCATAACCTTCTGCTATAAGTTTCTTCTCTTCATACTTCTCATTGGTTATCATGTCTTTGATAACATCTTTTTTGATACCAAATGTAATATTCGCTTTGGCAAGAAGCTCTAAGACAAAATCCAAAGTATACAAACGCCCGCTCTTAAGTCTTGGCAGGGTCAGATACGCCTTCAGACCGTCAGGTGTCATCTGGAGGAAATGCCTCTTTTCTTTTTCGGTTCCATCAAATGCTTTATATTTGCTGGAGGATGGGGAAGTCTCTTCGGCTATATGTCCGTCTCTTCGTTCTATATCATCTTCAAGGCGAAGGCTTATGGAGTTAGCAACACCGGCGTCCTCACCCTTTTGAAGGCGAAGTCTTATAGTCTTCATATCCATTGCAGAATTGATCATGCTGGAATATTTGGATACATCTATACCAGCTTCAAGTCCCTTCCTGATCTCGTGCATCTGCCTTGGCTGATACAAGGGCTTAGCATATACGCTTACATCAATGCGGTTTTCAAGCCCTTTTCTTATCTCTCTCATCTGGTGCCAGTTGAATTCATGATCTGCATATAAGGATACGTCCAGACCTTCCTTGAGACCTATTCTGATCTCACGAAGATTCTCGCCTCTTATCTCGACATTGAGATATTTGTCAAAATCATCAAGATGCTCTTCTCTGGCTGCTATAATCTGCTCAAGCTGGTCTTCATCATAGCCTTGCCTGACATATTCTGAAATGTCTATCTGGCTGGTATGGGCATGCTTCATGGCACGAAGGACGCCTGCAGAGTTGTTCTTTATCTCTTCTGTTGTAAGATTAAGGCCGGATTTCATGCATTCTCTTGCTTCCCGCATCTTCATCGCCGGGATAGTAAATTTGGCATATGATGATATATCAATATTATCAACGAGCCCTAATCTTATCTCCTGCATCTGCTCAGCATCATATAAAGGATCTTTGTAAAAGACTATGGGAAGACCTGCTTCAAGTCCAAGTCTTATCTGCCTCATCTGTGGGCCCAGGTAGTCTTTTTTTATATACTCAGCTGCATTGATGCCATTGTATAGTCCCTGCCGGATCTCATAGATCTGAGATAAGTCATAACCATCTTTCCTGAATTTGGTCATATCAATATTCTGCTCCATCTCAAGGCGCAGTTCTTCCATGAGCATCCAAGGCATGGACGAATTCATATATCTGGAAACATCGACCCCTGATTCAAGGCCTTTGCGAACTTCTACCAGCTGGTTATAGTCAAGCTTCTTGCTTCTTATATTGTCAAGGTCACCGCCTAGCTTTTCGCATAACGAAAGCTCCTTTTCATACTCGATAGCCTGAACCTCTTCCAAGGCTTTCTGCGTCTTGATCTGCTCGTCTTCCTCGCTATCTTGCGGCGCATCTACAGAATCCGCAGGATTTGGATCATCATCTCCTTCTTGACCTGCGGCACCTAAATAATTTTTATAAAACTCTTCAGTTGTAAGATCTCTAGGCAATCTCTCTTTATCCATTACGGGCTCATCCTCGAATGGTGATAACTTCTACAACCTGTTTCCGGTAAATATACAATTATCTAAACATAATCCTTGCTATATCCTTATATCGGATTTTAATTAAGTTTTATTAACTGATACAAAATCCCCGCATCAGGCTTCATAAGTTGCCTGGTGCGGGGATCCTTATCTATTGCTCAAACTTCTCTCTTAACAAGTTTTTCTCGGTCATGGCACCAGCCAAGCAGGAAGTTTAAGTCTATTATTTATTTTGTTCGAACATTTCTTTAATGGCCTTATCATACGGAGCTCTAAGGACGCCATATTCTGTTACGATTCCACTTATGAGTGAGTTGTCTGTTACATCAAAAGCAGGATTGTATACCTTGACACCTTCAGGAGCCATGCGCTCTTTGTACCACATATCCGTCACTTCTTCAGGTTTTCTTTGCTCAATGACAATGTCATCACCTGTAAAAGTGTTCATGTCTATAGTCGATGTAGGAGCGCATACATAGAAAGGTATGCCGTAGTGCTTTGCAACAGTTGCAACAACGCTTGTACCTATCTTGTTGGCCGCATCTCCATTAGCAGCTACTCTGTCACATCCTACGAATATAGCCTGAATCTTACCTGCCTTCATAATAGAAGCTGACATATTGTCGCAGATAAGTGTTGTATCTATCCCTGCCGAATGTAGCTCATAGGCTGTAAGACGTGCTCCCTGCAAAAGGGGTCTTGTCTCATCGCAGTATACATGAAAATCATATCCTCTTTCATGTCCGAGGTATATAGGAGCTGTTGCTGTTCCGTACTTACAGGTTGCAAGCTGGCCTGCATTGCAGTGTGTAAGGATACCATCACCTTTTTTTAGGAGTGTAAGGCCATTTTCTCCAATCCTTCTGCACACATCTATATCCTCTGCCTTGATAGCTTCGGATTCGTCATGCATGACTTTTATAACAGATTCTTTGTCAAAAGATCTTCCGGCTCTTTTCTCTTCTTCGATAAAAGAAATAACTTTATGCTCCATGCGTTCAAGCGCCCAGGAAAGGTTAACAGCTGTCGGGCGGGAGCTATTAAGATAGTCCTTGTTCTTCTTAAGTTCTGAAAGGAACTCTTCTTCACCAGAAGCCTTGGAATGCTTCATAAGAATATAAATGCCAAAACCTGCGCATACGCCAATAGCAGGAGCTCCTCTTACCTGAAGAAGGTATATGGCGTTCCAGATCTCTTCTCCAGTCTTTAAGTCTATAAGTTTGGTCTGCCCCGGAAGGAGGGTCTGGTCTATAATAACGATGGCATCACGCTCATCTGCAAGAGCGACTGTTTCGTAATCAAGTATACTTTTCATGATATTTTTCCTTTGTTTGATATATTTCTTTATAAGTTATAGAGCTTTGTATATTTATCCTCAAGATAGTCAAGGTAGTAGTTTACATCAAAGGGCTTGCCTGTAGCCTTTAACATGATCTCATCTGCATTATATCTGCAGCCGTATCTGTGGATGTGCTCACGAAGCCATCCTTCAATCTCAGCATATCTGCCCTCTCTTAGGTATGAATCTACATCTATGTCTTTTCGCATAGAATCCATGAACTGGGCTGCAAAGGCTGAACCAAGAGCATATGTCGGGAAATATCCAAAGGAAGCGTCAGACCAATGTACATCCTGCAGGATACCGTCTCTTGCATGCTCAGGTCTTATGCCAAGGTACTCTTCATACTTGTCAGCCCAGGTCTTATCAAGGCCTTCTGTTGAAATAGTGCCATCAAAAAGTCCTTTTTCTATCTCATACCTTATCAGGATATGCATAGGATATGTAAGCTCATCTGCTTCTGTACGAACAAGTGAAGGTGTGCTGACATTGACTGCTTTTATGAAGTCATCAAGGCTCACGTCTCCAAGAAGATCGGGGAAGCACTCGGTAAGCTTATCATAATTGGCCTCCCAGAAAGCCTTGGACCTTCCCAGATAGTTCTCACAAAGTCTTGACTGAGACTCATGCATACCGCTTGATACGCCGTTGGACAGGATCATTCCGTCATACTTCGGATCAATATTGTGCTCATACCATGCATGACCGCATTCGTGGATCGTTGAGAATATGGCTGATACCATATTGTCCTCAAGATACTTGGTGGTAGTACGGCAGTCATTCTCACATACCCAGTCTGTGAAGGGGTGCTCAGTCTCGTTCTGATAACCCCAGCTCTTGTCATAGGCAAGGTAGTCAAGAAGGTGTTCCATGAACTTCTTCTGGGCATCTATATCGCATTTTTTATAAAGGAAAGAGTCGTCTATGCCGCCCTTATCTGCTACCTTCTTGATAAGCGGTACAAGGCGCTCCTTGAGTGCATCAAAAAAGGCGTCATACTTGTCCCTGTTCATGCCGGGTTCAAAGTCATCCAGCATCTGATCATATATAGGCATATCCTTGCCACGGTACTCGTAGAGCTTCTTGCTTCCCTCTATGACTTTCTTAAGATAAGGTTCGAAGATAGAGTAGTCATCGGCGTCCTTGGCTCTACGCCAGTTGTTGAAGGACTCATTGGTGAGCTTCTGCCAGCTTACAAACTCATCTTTGGGGATGCAGACTGTTTTTAACATATTGTCATAGTAAAGCTGCGCAGCCTTCTTGATATCAGGATCTATGGAATCATCATCCTTCAAAGTCTTCATGATCTCCATCATCTCGGGATCTGTCTCTATGGAAAAGAGCTCGCCGCTTAAAAAGGCTGTCCTTTCATCCCTGTACTCCTCGCCCGCAGATGGAGCTATTGTCTGCTTGTCAAAGCCTATTAACGCTAAGGCCATGTTGTATGCTGAACATTTGAAGACCCATTCCTTGTACTTGTCTATCATTTCATTTGTTGTCATATGAATAATCCTCTCTTTAGTTATAATACTGTGTGCATCCGAAAAAAACATCATGCGCTTCTTAATTCGCACTCTGCAGGGCAATAACTCACATTTTGTCAAAAGATAGTCCTAACAAAAAATGTTGGCCCTTACGTCATATTATACCTATGTAAAAGTGATATAGAAAGAGTAATCGTAAATAGAAGCCGGCGATGCGTATTCGCACCGCCGGCTTCTTGTGTGAGAGAATTACTTAACTATAATTCTTAACTTTAGTTACTTATTACTGCTCTTCTTCCTTCTTTCTGCCAATCATCATTATTGTTACTATTGCGCCTGCGCAGATCATCATAAGAAGGATTCTTGCAGGTATCTGACTTTCATCACCGGTCTGTCTTGTTCTGCTTTCACCAAGAACTGCGGGTTCTTCAGGAGCGATTATCTCTTCGTCTCTTGTTGCACCAAGTACTGCAGGTGTTGCTACAGGAGCTGCTGCCGCAGGTGCAGGTGTAGGATCGATGGTGAATGTCGGAGGTGTAGGTGGTGTAGGCGGTGTAGGTGGTGTTGGAGGAGGTGTAGGTGTTCCGGGATCTGTTACAGTAAGCGTACCGTATACCAAACGGATAATGTAGTTATGTGTCTCAATAATCTCATCGAAATCGCCATACTGTCTTCCATGATGTGTAACCACTTCATTCCTTGCTTCCTGTATTGGCTGTATCGGTTCTTGTTCCTCTTCCTCAACTGGAGTTATGTCTTCTTGAGCTGGAGTAGGAGTAAGCGGAACTGCATCACCATTTATAAGAATTGTAAAGTAGTTAGGTGATGATCCAACTGCTGTCTGTGTTCCTGTTACGTTCCAGGTAAGTTCTCCATCTCTCTCATAATAAGTACCTTCCTGCGTAACCTCTGGATTAGTTAATGCTGTACCATCATAAGTCTTTGAAGATGTACCCGAAGTTAATGTTACATATGCAGGTGTAATTGTAAGAGCTGCATCTTCAGGAAGAACTACTGTGAAGCTGCTTGTCATGTCAACTTCCTGATCATCAATAGTTGTTACTACCTGATACTGTCCATCAATAGCTACTGGGTAAGTATCAACATCTGTTCCGGTTCCACCTGAAAGTTTCAGGCCTGTTAATTTATAATCTCTTTCATTAACAGTGATTATGAAATCTTCACCAGATGCTGTTACTGTGTTAGCCGGATCATCAGCTGTAAGAGTGAAAGTATCAATAATTGTATGCTCTGTTGCATCATACATTACTGTATCGCTCTTATCATCAGCTGTAAGATCTACTACTAATGTTACTGGAATCAATCTGTAGTAGAAAGTAATCTCCTGATCTTCTGTCGTCTGTTCAAAGGATACTGTCTGAGTTTCATCACCTATTAGTTCATATCCAGAAATATCTGCTGCTTCTTCTTCATATGTCTTACCAAATACAGCTTTGTCAAATACTTTATCTTTTTCAAGAGATACTGTTGTATTTTCCAGATAATAGTGAACTGTGTACTTAAGGTTATTAGCTTTTACGTAGTATAGTTTAAGTACTAGGCTTCCGTCTCCTTCTATCTCGCCAGATTCTTTGGTTCCTTCTACTGTTGAATCAAATGTGAATCCAGTGTATGTCCTTGGTGTTGCTGTTACAGTTGCTCCGGTTGTTCCTGTAAGTTCTTCTGTCTCTTTGAGAGTGAAGTCCTCGTCTTCAAGATTCTGGAGATAGTGTTCTACCTTGTATCCTGTATCTGTATTTCTTGTGTAATACAGCTTAAGTACAAGACTTCCGTCTCCTTTAATCTCTCCGCTTTCTACTGTTCCTTCTACTGTGTTGTCAAATGTGAATCCTTCGTATGTCTTTGCTGTTGCTGTTACAGTTGCTCCGGTTGTTCCTGTAAGTTCTTCTGTATCCTTAAGTGTATATCCGTTGAGATCCAGATCCTGCAGATAGTGCTCTACCTTGTATTCTGTATCTGTATTTCTTGTATAGTACAGTTTTAGTACAAGACTTCCGTCTGCTTCGATCTCTCCGCTTTCTACTGTTCCTTCTACTGTGTTGTCAAATGT